>JAXGVG010000084.1:0-8187 GCA_040773965.1 Alphaproteobacteria bacterium
CGAGATGATTTGCCGTATTTTCAAGGAGCGAAATAAATTTCACGCGACGCTGGCCCATCTAAGCGGTTTTCTGGAAGCGACAAATTCCCCGTCCCTGACCCTGAACGACAGCGCGCCGCTCTTGCGGCAGCTGCATACCCTTAAAGCCAGCGTTAAACAGTTTAACCTGCTGGAGTTGGGCGAGGTTATTCACGGCGTTGAAAACGATTTACGCGGCCCCGGCGTCACCGACGACGCCATATTCAGGCGCGAACTCGTGCAAGGCCGTCAGAAAATTGCCGAAGCCCTGGCTGTCGTGACCGGCGAAGTTAACCATTTAACGGGCAATGACCATGAATGGCGGGGGAATGTCAGGGAGATTGAGGAAGCCGACCTGTACGAGTTCGCCCTTGAGATGCAAAAAAAGCGTGCCGATCCGGCCTTGATTCAATCGTATCTTCGCTCCATCGCCGCCGTTCCCATTCGCGATTGTTTCCGTTCCTTCGAGCGGGAGCTTCAGGAGCTGGCCGGCGTTATGGACAAGCAGATCAAGCCCGTTTGTTTTGAAGGAACAAATCCGCGCGTCTTGACCCAGCCTTTGCAGGAATTTCTGTTTTTACTCACCCACTTCTGCCGGAACATTATGGATCACGGCATCGAATCCCCCGTAACGCGCATGGCGCGCGGCAAGGATCCTGCCGGTCAAGTTACTATTTTGACCGATACGAGGCCGGGCGACGGAGGAATTGGCGAAGTTCTTCTTATTGTCATCGGCGACGACGGCAATGGCATCGATCCGTCCCGCATTCGCACGAAGCTGGCGACAATCGATCCTAACGGGGCATGGCGGTTCGAAGACGACCAAACGGTCATTCAGCGAATTTTTTCCTGGGGAGTAACGACCAGCGATATACTGACGACAATTTCCGGCCGGGGCGTCGGTATGGAAGCGGTTGATCGCGAAATAAGAAAGCTTGGAGGAAGCATTCGTGTCAGTTCCGAGCTCTATAAGGGATCCAGATTTGAGATTAAGTTGCCTTATGTTCTTGACATCAGCATGATAAATACCCCGAATTTAGGGAAGCCTTTGTCGAAACAGCAGGCAGATACAAGAAGGATTCAACAAGAACCAGCGTTATCTTGTTGATAATAAAGAAAAAAAGACATTGCGGCGGCCCGACTCTTGTCCTTGACTCATTGTGAGCCTTGCCTATACTGCGCCCCTCGGCTCCAAGTGGGGGGGCTGAGCCCCTGTTTGTGTCTTTTCGATGGTCCGAAACCCAACATTTGGGTTCGGAGGACTCGAAACTGTCATGGAAAGCGCCACGACACCTCGCAAGAGAGTGGTCGGGTGTCTTTTTGTTAACTCACAAGGGGAGATAAAAATGAGAAGGAGAACCTCGTGGCTCGTATTGCAGGCGTCAACATTCCGGCTGGTAAACCCTTGCATATTGCTTTGCGTTATATTTACGGCATAGGTCCGGCAAACTCGCTCGAGATTTGCAGCCGTGTTGGCATTCCGGCCGAAAAAAGGGTCAATCAGCTGACCGAGTCGGAAATACTGCGTATTCGCGAAGATATCGACAAGAATTATAAAGTCGAAGGCGATCTGCGCCGAGACGTTTCGATGAACATTAAACGTTTGATGGATTTGGGCTGCTATCGCGGCCTGCGTCACCGAAAGGGATTGCCTGTGCGCGGACAAAGAACCCACACAAACGCCCGGACGCGCAAAGGGCCGGCGAAACCCATCGCGGGCAAGAAGATAGCGACCAAGAAGTAAGACGTTTTCCCGGCGGGCAAAGATTGTTTTACAGCCTTTCCCGCGAAAACGATCCATGAAGAAAAGTCATAACGGAATACAGGATAAAGGCATCATGGCCACCGCCACAAAAACCACCGATCAAAAAAGCCCAAAGACAACATCGACACGCACGCGGCGACGCGAACGCAAGAACATTGTCAATGGCGTTGCGCATGTAAACGCCAGCTTCAACAATACGGTTGTTACAATCGCAGATGCGCAAGGCAATACGATTGCCTGGTCGTCCGCCGGATTGGCCGGGTTCAAGGGATCGCGCAAATCGACGCCCTACGCCGCGCAGATGGCTGCCGAAGATGCTGGCCGGAAAGCCATGGAGCATGGGGTGCGCACGCTGGAAGTTGAAGTCAAGGGACCGGGTTCGGGGCGCGAGTCGGCCTTGCGCGCCTTACAGTCCGTTGGGTTTATGATCACATCCATACGCGACGTTACCCCCATTCCTCATAACGGTGTGCGTCCGCGCAAGAAACGCCGCGTTTAATGTATTAAGCGGCCAAGCCGCATTTTTTCTCGAACCAGTGAGGTCGATCCGTGTTGCAGAAAAATTGGAAAGCGCTCATTCAGGCCAACAAGCAAATTCACGCTTCGGAAGACGGCAAGCGTTTGGCTACGGTCGTTATTGAGCCATTGGAGCGGGGATTTGGCATGACGCTCGGCAATGCCTTGCGCCGAATTCTGTTGTCGTCATTACAGGGGGCCTCGGTTACGTCGATTCAAATCGATGGCGTTCTTCACGAATTCTCTTCCGTTCCCGGCGTGCGCGAAGACGTTACGGACATCATCCTGAATGTGAAAGAACTGGCCTTGCGTATGCATACCGAAGGGCCGCGCAAAATTCGTCTTCGCGCTGAAGGGCCTGGCGAGGTTATGGCGCGGCAGATAGAGACCAGCGCGGACATTGAGATCATGAATCCGGATTTGGTGATTTGCAATCTGGATCGCGGCGCGCGCGTTGCCATGGAAATGACGGTCGATACGGGCAAGGGCTATATTCCCGCTGCCGCCTTGCGCAAGGAAGACACGCCGATCGGCCTTATTCCGGTCGATGCTCTTTTCAGCCCGGTGCGCAAAGTCGCGTATAAAGTCGAAAACAGCCGCGTCGGCCAGGTTACGGACTATGACAAGCTTTCGCTGACGGTTGAGACGGACGGGTCCATTTCGCCGGAAGACGCCGTGGCCGTTGCCGCGCGCATTCTTCAGGATCAGCTTCAGTTGTTCATTAATTTTGAAGAGCCGCGGCCTGTGTCCACGCAGGAAACGGCGGTTGGTGATCTGCCCTTTAATCGCAATCTGCTTCGCAAGGTGGATGAGCTTGAGTTGTCTGTGCGTTCGGCAAATTGTCTCAAGAATGACAACATCGTTTATATCGGCGATCTCGTGCAGAAAACCGAATCGGAAATGCTTCGCACGCCGAATTTCGGCCGCAAGAGCTTGAATGAAATCAAGGAGGTCTTGTCGCAAATGGGCCTTAATCTGGGCATGCAAATTCAGAACTGGCCTCCGGAGAACATTGAGGATTTGGCAAAAAAGCTGGAAGAGCCGTTTTAATTTGGGAACAGGGGCAAGAGTCCCCATTAAAGAGCGCATGCTGTAAGGAAAGGACTTTCAGGTGCGAGATTAGATCAACCGGTACCTGCAAGAACGACCTTCGGGGCGAAAGCACAGGGCCAAGCCATAGAAGGAGAACGTCAACGTGCGTCACAAGCATTCAGGCCGTAAACTCGGCGTAACGACCGCTCATCGTAAGGCGATGTTCGCCAATATGGCGGCGGCTCTTATCAAGCACGAGCAAATTCGCACGACCTTGCCAAAAGCCAAGGATTTGCGCCCCATTGTCGAGCGTCTCGTCACGTTGGGTAAAAAGGGCGGGCTCGCCAACCGCCGCCGCGCCTTTGCCATGCTTCGTGACAGTGAAACGGTGGCCAAGCTTTTTGGCGTTTTGGCAGCGCGATACCAAAAGCGCGCCGGAGGTTATACCCGTGTGTTGAAGGCGGGCATGCGTTATGGCGATGCGGCACCGATGGCAATTGTCGAATTTGTCGATCGCGACCCCGATGCCAAAGGTAAAAACAGCGGTCCTCCTCCCGAACAGACGGATACCCCCGAAACGGAAACAGAAAAGGCTTCCTCATGACACATAACGCCACAGCCTCCGTTCTTTTTGGTGCTATTGTTTTGGCTGTTGCGTTAGGGGGGTGTGTTTCCGGAAAATCAGGGGCTGACACCTATACAAGCCGTAGCGGTTCGGTCACGACGATTGAAAATGATCGTGAGGCATGTGTGCGCGCGTGTAACGATGAGTATTCGCGTTGCGGCGATTCGGCTTCGGCACAGCGGAATGTGGGGCCGGAACCGGCCCCCGGTTTGTTTGGCGTGAAAGCCGACTGCCGGGAGACGCTGAAAAAATGTCTTCCTCGCTGCAAAGGGCGATAAAGTCCGAACAATTGGGCCACCCAAATTCCGCCTTTCGTCGTTATTGATTCACAAACCAAGCCACCCGGTTTGTCAGAGAAAAACTCAAATTATTCTTTCTTTCCAAAGTGTTGGCGCATCTCCTCAGCGGGCGTGAAAGTGCTTCTTTCGAGCAAAGCTCAGCCTTTGGCATGACATTATTCACTAATAGTTTATGACGGATTATTCTAACAATGGCTGCGTTGTGAGGTGTTTGCGATGAAGAAGTTATGGTCCTCTCTTCTGGTTTTGTTTGTTGTCGTGTTTTCTTGCGGGGCTGTGGCCGAGTCAACGGTACCGTTATCACGCACACAGATTGCCTTAAGCTATTCGCCAATTGTAAAGCGCGCCGCGCCGGCCGTCGTTAATATCTATACCCGCAAAGTCGTTCAGCAAAAGGTCGTTTCGCCATTCCTCAACGATCCGTTCTTTCAGCATTTTTTCGGCGGGTCATTGCCGCAAGGCATGACAAGAAGAAGACTTGAGCAATCGTTGGGATCTGGGGTGATCATCCGTCCCGACGGCCTGATTGTGACGAGCAACCATGTGATTGCGGGCGCCGACGAAATTACGGTTGTTCTTTCCGATCGCCGTGAGTTTGAGGCGACGCTTGTTACAACGGACGACCGCTCGGACCTTGCCCTGCTGCGCATTGATACGAAAGGCGAAAAACTTCCCCATCTTCAATTCAGGGACTCCGATGAAATAGAGGTGGGCGATTTGGTTCTGGCTATCGGGAATCCGTTCGGTGTCGGCCAGACGGTCACGAGCGGGATCGTTTCGGCCATCGCGCGCACGTCGCTGGATATCAACGATCTGAATTATTTTATCCAGACGGATGCCGCCATTAACCCAGGCAATTCGGGGGGCGCGCTCGTGACAATGGACGGCAAGCTAGCAGGAATCAATTCCGCGATTTATTCGCGGAATGGCGGCAACATGGGCATTGGCTTCGCCATACCTTCCAATATGGTTCAAACCGTCGTTAGTGCCATCGATTCAGGCCAAAAAAACGTTGTTCGTCCATGGCTTGGAATCGATGGGCAGGAAGTCACGCGAGACGTGGCGGCTTCTTTGGGGTTGGCGCGCCCGTCGGGGATGCTCGTCAACGACGTACACAAGGCAAGCCCCGCCAACAAAGCCGGATTGAAAGCGGGCGATGTCATTATTGCCGTCAATGGCAAAGCCATTGAGGATCCGGCCGCCTTTCGCTACCGGATCGCCATGTTGCCGATCGGTACGGACGCCGTTCTGGATATACAGCGGAAAGAAAAGCGTTTGACGGTGCAGATAAAAACAATGGCGCCTCCGGAAGACCCGCCGCGCGATGAAACGACCGTAAAAGGAAACAACCCTCTGGCAGGCGCGGTGCTTGTTAATCTGTCTCCGGCTGTGACTGAAGAATATGGCATTCGAGGGATTGAGCGTGGCGTTATGGTTTTAAAACTTTCTCCGGATGCGCCTGCGGCGCGTGTAGGGGTTCAGCCCGGCGATATCGTCATGAAGATCAACGATTTTGAAACGCCCAAGGTGCGCGACGTCATAGCTTTATTGAAGGCAGGCGAGTCACGGGGCTGGCGCATCGCCATTCGGCGTGGCGAGAACATCATAAACGTTATGGTTGGCCGATGACGAAGGAATCCCCTTCGCTTTTTCACTCAGCCGTCATTCGGCCTTTGGCCGACAGATTGAGGCCCCGAACGCTGGAAGAAGTTGAAGGACAGGATCATCTTCTAAAAGAAGACGCGCCGATAGGGCGTATGGTGGCGGCCAAGCGTCTTGCCTCAATGATTTTATGGGGACCGCCCGGTTGCGGCAAGACGACCATCGCCCGGTTGCTGGCCGATGCGGTCGGTCTTTACTTTGATCCTGTGTCTGCCACGGCGTCGGGCGTTGCGGAATTGCGCAAAATATTTGAAGCCGCCACGAGCCGCCGTGAAATGGGGCAGGGAACGCTACTTTTTGTCGATGAAGTCCACCGTTTCAACCGCGCCCAGCAAGATGTTCTGCTGCCCTATGTCGAGGACGGCACGGTTGTTTTGGTTGGGGCCACGACGGAAAATCCATCTTTTGAGCTGAATAGCGCCTTGTTGTCGCGGTGTCAGGTTTTGGTTCTTAACCGGCTGGACGATGCGGCGCTGGAAAAAATGCTGGTCCGTGCCGAAGAACTGGAAAAGCGCAAGCTTCCTTTGACAGCCGAAGCCCGAATATCCCTGAAAGCCATGGCGGATGGCGATGGCCGGTATCTTCTCGTGATGGCCGAGGAACTGTTTGCAAGGAAATCGGAAAAACCGATGGATCCTGCGGCTTTGGCCGATTTTGTCCACCGCCGCCAGCCTCTCTATGACAAGGCGCAAGAGAGCCATTTCAACCTTATCAGCGCGCTCCATAAGTCCCTGCGCGGATCCGATTGCGATGCGGCTCTTTATTGGCTGGCGCGAATGCTGGCCGGGGGCGAAGATCCGCGTTATATAGCGCGCCGCCTGACCCGTTTTGCCAGCGAGGATATAGGCCTTGCCGATCCACAGGCGCTGCCGTTGGCTCTTGCGGCATGGGAAACGTACGAGCGCATGGGCAGCCCCGAAGGCGAACTGGCTATTGCCGAGGCCGTGATTTATTTGGCGACGGCGCCAAAATCAAATGCGGCCTATGTCGCGCTGGGCGCAGCCATGGCGGCGGCCCGACAAGAAGGCTCGCTTATGCCTCCCAAACATATTATGAACGCGCCGACCCGTCTTATGAAGGAGATAGGATATGGAGAAGGGTACGCCTACGACCACGATACCGCCGAAGGTTTCTCGGGACAGAATTATTTTCCCGACGAAATGCCAAGGCAGATTTTTTATCGTCCCGCCGCGCGCGGTTTTGAGCGCGAAGTCAAGCGCCGTCTGGATTATTGGGCCGAGTTGCGGCGGCGCAAGAAGGAATAGAATTATCCTTGCCGAACCTTGCTCATAAACGCCTTGATTTCGCTCCGAAGACGTTCGGCCTGTTTTGACAGTTCATTCGAAGCCTGCAAAACCTCATCGGCCGCGCCGCGGGATTCGCTTGCCGCGTGCGTTACGTTGACAATGTTGCTCGACACTTCGTTCGTGCCCGCCGAGGCCTGTTGCACGTTGTTCGAGATTTCCTGCGTTGCTGCCGTCTGCTCATGAATGGCGCTGGCGATGGCGCCCGTAATTTCACCGATATGTTCAATGGTGTTGCCTATGGCGCGGATGGCGTTTACCGCATCGGCCGAGACGGTTTGGACGGTTACAATCTTTTTCGATATTTCTTCCGTGGCCCGCGCCGTCTGGGTCGCCAGGTTTTTCACCTCGCTTGCCACGACCGCAAACCCCTTGCCGGCTTCGCCTGCCCGCGCGGCTTCGATTGTCGCGTTCAGCGCCAGCAGGTTCGTCTGTTCGGCGATATCCTGGATGAGCTTAACCACGTCGCCAATCTGGGCGGCCGCTTCAGATAGCGTCGACACGGTCTGGTCCGTTTTCTTCACTTCATCCACGGCCTCCTGCGCTACGCGGGACGATTCCGATACCTGCCGGTTGATTTCTCCAATGGAGGCGGATAGCTCTTCCGTCGCCGACGCCACTGTGCTCACGCTGGTTGAGGCTTCTTCCGTTGCGGCGGCAACTACGGAAGACTGCCGGTTGGTTTGATCGGCCATTTCGGAAAGGTTTTTGGCATTGGCTTGCAGCTCGGTCGCGGCGGATGCCACGACGTCGACAATTTGGCCTACGCTTTGTTCGAAGTCATTGGCCATCTTTTCCATGACCTGCTTCTTCTCGATCGCCGCCCGGCGCTCCATCTGCTCGGCCTTCAGCTTCTCGACCTGCCGCGCGTTCTCCTGGAATACCTTTACGGTCTTGGCCATGTCGCCGATTTCGTCGCGGCGCTCGTCCATCCCGATGTGACCCGTCGTGTCGCCCGACGCGAGC
>JAXGVG010000085.1:0-8167 GCA_040773965.1 Alphaproteobacteria bacterium
GCGAACGAAAGAAACTTGATCCGGGACCCAGTTTGGTTTCTTAATTTACCCAAGAAAAACAAGCTGGATCCCGGCTCGCGTGCCTCACTATCGTTCGGCACTTGGCCGGGATGACACCTTTTTAATTGAGTCCGCACCCTAACCCCTCCCTGCCGTCTACGCTGCTTCCCCCTTCGCGCTATGCGCTTCGGGGGACAGGTCGCAGCTTCGCCAGACCTTGTGCAGACCCGGCGTAGCCTGAAGGGCGAAGACGGGCAAGGGGAGGGGAATGGGTTGCTCTACCCCTCCGCCTGTTTCTCCCTATTTATGCGTACGCGAAAGCGGCGTTTTTATTCCTTGACCTGATTTTGCCGCAAGGCGTCGAGGCGTTTTTGCAGGGACGCGATTTCCCGTTCAATCGCAACGATCTCGTCTTCGGCTTCGGCTGACGCCAAAGGCGCGCCGCCGCGAAAGCCGCGCCCAAAGCCACGGCCCGCGCCCATACCGCCGAGCCGCCAAGGTCCAAAGCACCCTCTCCACCCTCTTCCTCTCGTGTCTTGATGTGAGGCATCTCCTTGCGGGCATCCGCCTCGTCCCCATCCGGTGGGGCCCGTTCCTTGCGGACCCGTTTTATCCAATCTTGGCATGGTTGCCTCCTTTATCTTTCGGTTGTTGAAACGTCCGCGTCTTCATACGCGATGCGCCGATAGTTGCCGCCGCCGATTTGCAGCGCCGCGCCTTCGACAAGCGCCGTGGCCACAGACCGCCGCGCTTCGGCCAGCACGCGCGAAAACGTCGGACGCGATACGTTCATCAGGGCGGCGGCGGCTTCATGCTCAAGCCCCTGAACGTCCGCCAGCGACAGGGCTTCAAGTTCTTCGTCCCTGAGCGCGACGATGCGAAGCTGGCGCACCGGAATGCCTTGGGGTTTGTAAAAACGCGCAACGGCATTATGTCTGATATGCCTGCATTTTCTTGGCCTAACCATCTGGCCGCCCCCTTTATAATGAACGCTTGTTCATTATATTCCGCCTTAGGAGACTGGTTGTCAAGCCTTATTGTGAACAAGCGTTCATATTGAAACGACGCGCGCAAAAGCTCTCCGCGTACGAAAAATGGCCCGAATGACTTCGCCCCCGAAGAGCTTTCAAGAAAAAGCCCTTAACCGGATCGCAAAGTCAAACAGTCGCGCGCCTTGAAAGGCTCAACAAGCCGCCGGATAAATGGCTTCCGGACCTTCGCAAGAAACAACGGCCCGGGGAGAAGCTTTTCATATCACGCCCTTTGTGCCATAGACACGGGTCCCTCAAGCGCGACGGCTGCCGGAAAACGGCGGCAAGGAATCCGGGGAGAATGCCGGTCCATGAACAAAAAGGATAAATCTTCCCATTCCGGCGGCATTGCCGACATTCTGGAAGGGGCGCTTCAGCGGAACGAAAAGGGCGAAATCACCCTTGGCGACCTCGTGGGGGCTCTGGGAGATAAGGGATTTGCCCTTTTGATGATGATCCTCGTCTTGCCGAACTGCGTTCCGGTTCCCGTTCCGCCGGGAGTGTCGACCGTCTTTTCGTTGCCTCTTCTTTTTCTCGCGGCCCAGATGGCATGGGGCCGGGCGTCCCCATGGATTCCGAAACGGCTTATGAGGATAACCCTCGACAGGGATTTTCTCTCCCGCGCGCTGGGGAAAGCCCGCCCATGGCTCGGGCATCTTGAACGGAACAGCAGGCCGCGGCTTTCGTTTCTTTTTTCGCCGAATGGTGAACGTTTCGTTGGCGCCGTCTGGCTTGTGCTGGCTCTTTCGATTTCAGTGCCTCTACCTTTCACGAATTTTTTGCCCGGCGTCGGCATACTGGTCAGCGCCTTTACCCTTTTCCGGCGCGACGGCCTTGGTGTTCTGATCGGCTTTTTTATCGGGGCCCTGGGCGTCTTCTTTACGCTTTCGATTCTCGCGTTCGGTTTCGCAACCGTCAAAAAGGCCTTGATGTTATAAAGCCGCTTTATGACGCGCACACACCGGGACGCCTTGAGGCTTGTAAAAGCGCCCGATACAGGCCTGTTGTCAAGCTTATGTATGAACAGGCCTTCATGCTGAACATGGGGGTTTTTCTTACCCCTCCGCCTGTTTCGCCATTTTTTTGCGCATATGCGGATCGAGGTAGCGTTTGCGAAGGCGGATGGATTTCGGCGTAATTTCCACCAGTTCGTCGTCGTTGATGTAGGCGATGGCTTTTTCGAGAGTCATCTGAAGCGGCGGCGTGAGGCGGATGGCATCGTCCTTTCCCGACGCGCGGATGTTGGTGAGCTTTTTGCCTTCGAGCACGTTGACGTCCAGATCGGTGCTTTTGCTGTGCTCGCCGATGATCATGCCTTCATAGACCTTGGCGTTAGGGACGATCAGCATGGGCCCGCGTTCCTGCAATTTCCACATGGCGTACGCCACCGCCGCGCCCTTGCCGTTCGAGATCAGCACCCCCGTGCGGCGGGCCTGTATGGAACCTTTATAAGGCGCGTAGCCGTGAAACAGGCGGTTCATGATGCCCGTGCCGCGCGTGTCGCTTAAAAAATCGCCGTGATAGCCGATCAACCCGCGCGACGGCGCGAGAAAGGCGAGACGCACTTTGCCGCCGCCCGAAGGCCGCATGTTGGTAAGTTCCGCCTTGCGCTCGGACATTTTGTTGACGACCGTGCCCGCGTACGCCTCGTCCACGTCGACCTGGACTTCCTCAATGGGCTCCAGACGCTCGCCGTTCTCCTCTCTGAAAAGAACCCGCGGGCGGCTGATGGACAGCTCATAGCCTTCGCGGCGCATGGTTTCAATGATGATGCCCAACTGAAGCTCGCCGCGCCCGGCAACCTCGAAGGAATCCTTTTCGTCCGTCTCGGTGACGCGGATGGCCACATTGCCTTCAACCTCGCGCAACAGGCGCTCGCGGATGACGCGACTCGTTACCTTATCGCCTTCGGTGCCCGCGAGCGGCGAGTCATTGACCGAAAACGTCATGGCAATCGTGGGCGGATCGATCGGGCGCGCCTGAATGGCGTCGGTGACTAGCAAATCGCAGAGCGTATCGGCCACCGTCGCCTTGCCGAGGCCCGCAATCGCCACAATATCGCCCGCCTGCGCTTCATCGACCGGAACGCGTTCAAGCCCCCGAAAGGCCAGAACTTTCGTCACGCGGCCCTGCTCGACCATCTGGCCATCATGGCTCATGGCCTTGATGGGCATGTTGCATTTGACCGTGCCGGTCTGAATCCGTCCCGTGAGCAAACGGCCAATGTACGGATTAGCCTCCAATATCGTCGCCAAAAGCGTGAAAGGCGCCGAAGCATCGACTTGCGGCGGCGGCACATGACGGAGGATCAGATCGAACAACGGCGTGAGGTCTTTTGTCTCTTCACCCATCTTCGTAATGGCCCAGCCCTGGCGGCCCGAGGCGAATAATGTCGGGAAGTCGAGCTGCTCTTCCGTGGCGTCCAGCGCGGCGAAGAGATCGAAAATTTCATTATGTACTTCCTGCGTGCGCGCGTCGGGACGGTCCACCTTGTTGATGACGACCATCGGCTTGAGCCCCGCCGCCAGCGCTTTGGAGACGACGAACTTGGTCTGCGGCAGCGGCCCTTCGGCCGCATCCACCAGCAGCACCGCGCCGTCCACCATGGACAGGATGCGCTCCACCTCGCCGCCGAAATCGGCATGGCCGGGCGTATCGACGATGTTGATGCGCACATCGTCCCGCACAATCGACGTGCATTTGGCAAGAATGGTAATGCCGCGTTCACGCTCCAGATCGCCTGAATCGAGCGCGCACTCCGCCACCTGCTGGTTTTCCCGAAATGAGCCCGACTGGCGCAGCAGCGCGTCCACAAGCGTCGTCTTGCCGTGGTCGACGTGAGCAATAATGGCAATATTTCGAAGTTCCATAATAATTTCCAGTATCGGATGAATGTTTTTGCGGGCCTAGGGCAGAAATTGCGAAAGATTCAAATTGCCCAGCACGCCCGTGGTCAGCGCCCACACGGCCGCCACCGCCAGCGCCACCGCCATAAAGTGGTTAATCCACGTTACGCTGTTTTCGGTGATGTGTACTCTCACCAGCGAGGTGCCACCACTCAGCATCAGCCACCACAGGGACGAGCCCGCAAAAATGCCCGTCACAAGAATGACCGCCTGCGTATGGTTTTCTACGCCGCCAAATGTCGCCACAACCGCGAGCATGGCGAAAATCGTCGCCGGGTTGGTGAGCGTGATCATGAAGCTGCTGACCCCCGCGCGGATGGCCGCGCCCAACCAGGGTTGCGGCGTGTTGCTGTTCTCGCTGTTGCCGTTATCGGCCTGCGGCTGGCGCGGCTTGTCGTGCCACGTGTGCCAGGCGCCGATGAAAAGGAGTATGCCGCCGACGATGTGGATCGAGTGCGTATAGAGCTTGATCCAATCCATAATGGCGGCCACGCCGAACGCCGCGATGGCGCCGAAAAACGTATCGGCAAAAGCGGCCCCGAAGCCGCTGATAAAGCCGATCAGCAACCCTTTGCGGATCGTGCGGCGGATGCACATAAGCCCGACCGGCCCCACGGGCGCCGCGATCATCAGCCCCATCAGCATGCCGCGATAGAGAACCCCTAATTCCTCGAACAAACCCATACCCTCGCTTTAACTTTTACTGGGCCAGCTTATGGCAGATTTACGGGGGAGTCGGCAAGAACCGTCCTGAAAAGATGCCCAAAGAGCTCTTAACGGAAGGTTTGCCCGCTCGTTGCGAGGGTTTTGACGGCTTTTTGTCGCCTTTTTTCGGACTCGCGAAGCGAGTAAACGCAGCCGCAGTACGTTTGACGGTAAAACCCTTCGCGTTTTGTGACGAGAAGGCCGCGATCCGTTCCAACCTGCTGCCGCCAGTTGCAATCCCAAAACGTTAACCCTTCGTAGCGCGATGCAGCCGTATGGCCGCAGGTGTTAACCTGATCCAGGTTTTTCCAGCGCGAGATACCGAGGCTCGTGGCAATGACGGGAAACCCGTTTTCATGCGCGTAAAGCGCTGCGCGTTCGAGGCGCATGAGGAAACATTGTGTGCAGCGCGCGCCTCTTTCGGGTTCGTTTTCCAGTCCTTTGACGCGCTCGCGCCAATTATCATTGTCGTAATCGGCATCGACGAACGGCACACCGAGCTTGGCCGCGAAACGCTTGTTGTGCTCTTTCCGCTTTTCGTATTCCGCGCGCGTGTCGATGTTCGGGTTGTAATAAAAGACCGTGAAAGCGAAGCCGCTTTCTTCCAACGTTTCCATGATTCCGCCGGAACACGGCGCGCAGCAGGCGTGGAGAAGAATTTTAGCGCCGCCTTCAGGGGAAGCGAGCGTATCCGCCCGGACGAATGTCATGGGCCGGGGTTCATTCCTTCAGTTGGTCGCGCATGGCGGCAAGCAGGCCCTCCATGCCGCCGTCGCGGTGGATGATGGAGGCGTATTCCTCGCGCTTGGTTATGGTTTGGCTAACGCCCTCGATGACAACGTCAAGTATGGCGAACTTGCCGTCCTTGTTTCGAACGCGCCAATCCACTTTCGTCGGCGGCGACCGGTCCGGATGCATGATCTGGCTCGAAACGATGACATCGCTGTCGCTTTCAGGGCGGGTGTTGATGATCAGAGACTTCTCCCCATGGCCATTCGACAGACGGTCGGCGTACATTTTGACCACCGTCGATTCAAAAAGCTTTGTGTATTCCTGTTGCTGTACCGGCGTTGCCGTGTTCCATGCGCGGCCGATCACAAACCGGGCGATGGTGGGTAGATCAAAGTACTCGTGAAGGATTTCACGGTATTTTTCTTTTTGCTGGTCCCGCGTCAGGCTCTCATCGTCAATAACGGCCAGCGTCTTTGCCCCCATATTCTGGACGAAGCCGCCTGCAGGCGTTTGGATGGACTCCATCGACCGGCGCATCAGCGCCGCTCCCGGCGTAACGGAATTGGCCTTCGCGCCTCCCGGCGCGGCCAGAGAGGCAAGAAAGAGAAAAACCAAAAGGAAAGGAAGCATTAAACGCATGGCTTGTTTCTCGTCAAAAAAAGGAGCGGCTTAACTGTCGCCTATAATAAAGGCGTAAAGGTGACGCTGTCCATCCGCAAGACCCCGAAGATTTGCGGCAAGGCCCAAACACATTGAAAAACGTCATATTTTTTTCACGGCCACGACGGCGTTTAGGCCGCCGAAGGCGAACGAATTGTTCAGCGCCGCGCGGATGGGCATCGCGCGCGCCTCGTTCGGCACGCAATCAAGATCGCATTCAGGATCGAGGCCGAGGTAGTTGATCGTCGGCGGCGCTTTGTCGTTCGTAACCGCCAGCACCGTCGCCAGCATTTCCAGAGCGCCCGCCGCGCCCAGCGCGTGGCCGAAAAGCGATTTGCTGGACGAAAGGGCGACTTTTTTCGCGTGATCGCCCAAGGCCTGTTTAATGGCCTTTGTTTCCGTCAGGTCGTTGATACGCGTGCCCGTGCCATGCGCGTTGATATAGTCGATATCCTCCGGCTTCAAACCGGAATCCTGTATCGCGTTTGCCACCGCCCGCGTCGCGCCGCCTACATCCGGCGCCGTCAGATCGCAGGCGTCCGAACTCATCCCGAAACCGGCAAACTCGGCGTAGATTTTCGCGCCGCGCGCCTTGGCGGATTCCAGCGTTTCCAGCATGAACATGGCCGCGCCCTCGCCCAGCACCATCCCTGCGCGGTTCGCCGAAAACGGACGGCACACATCGGGAGACATAACGCGCAAAGCCTCCCATCCCTTCAGCGTGCCGAAGGTCAGGCAGGATTCCGATCCGCCCGTGATCGCCATATCGAACAGGCCCGAGCGCAGCATGTGCAGCGTCACGCCCATCGCGTGGATGGCCGACGCGCAGGCGCTCACCACCGTAAAGCCCGGACCGGTGATGCCCAGAGCCATGCTGATCTGGCTCGAACCCGCGTTCGCCATCAAGCGGGGTATAGTAAAAGGATGCACGCGGGGAAAGCTGTTATCGTCAAGAAGCTTCATATAGGATTCTTCGAGCGTGTTTTGCCCGCCCACGCCGGTGCCCGTGATAACGGCTGTGCGCACGGCCATCTCAGGAGTCAGCTTTAAGCCGGAATCTCTCATCGCCTGATCCGCCGCCGCCACGGCCAATTGCGAAAAACGATCCAGAAGCGGCGCCTTTTTGGCGTCGATATAAACGCCGGGATCGAAACCCTTGACCGTCGCGGCCGGACACCGGACCTCTTTTCCCCGATAGGTAAAACCGACGCTTTCAATGCCGCCGTTGCCCGCAAACAGGTTTTCGCGGAACGACGCCACGTCCTGCCCGATAGGGCTTATCACACCCATGCCGGTAATGACGATGCGGCGCTTTTTTTCCATTTCGGAGTTATCGATCAAGCGATTGTGATAAAGACAGGATCAATTCGAGCCTGCGGCGGCGGAGCCGTCTTTCTTGTTCGCCAGTTGCGCCTCGACGGCCGCGATGACGTCGCCGACCGTTTGAAACTCTTCGGCGTTCGTGTTGGCGTTAAACGGCATTTCGATGCCCAGCTTGTCTTCCAACGCGAAGATAACTTCGACCATGTCGAGCGAGCTTATATTCAGATCGCTTAGCTTCGCGTCAGGCGCTAGCTTGCTCCGGTCCACCATGGCTTTTTGGGCGACGATATCGAGAATCTCATCTATTTGCCGGGACATGTTTTTTAACCTTTTGTGCTGTTCCAACCATCTTATTGCTAGTCGTTTTTTTTGCCTTGCTCAAGAGCGTCTAGTCGCGCCGTTAAGGATTCTATTTTTTTGATCAAAAACTTGATCCTGCTTATATTAATATGCTCTTCATAGACTTTTTCGCGGGATTTTGCCGGAAGCCCCCCATAAAGCCCTTTGGGCGGAACATGGCCGCCTACGCCGCTCATGGCCATGATAACGGCATCGTCTCCGATTCGGACGTGGTCCGCCACGCCTACGGCGCCGCCAAGTACGACCCGGTTCCCGATGACGGCGCTTCCCGCAATGCCGACGCGCCCGCAGATCAGGCAGTTTTCGCCTACAATCACGTTATGCCCGATCTGGACCTGGTTGTCGATTTTGGTGCCCGCGCCAATGCGCGTGGCCGCAACCGTGCCACGATCGATGGACGTGTTCGCGCCGATTTCGACGTCGTTGCCGATAATCACGGCGCCCAGCGAC
>JAXGVG010000086.1:0-8143 GCA_040773965.1 Alphaproteobacteria bacterium
CCCCTGGCGCACGCTGCAATCGGCGCTTGATCCCCATGGCGCCAGGAAAGTCGCAACGGAATAACAACACAAAGAGAGTCCTTATGCCCAAAACAAATGAAACTCGCCTCGCTGATTACACACCCCCCGCTTTTCTCGTCGACACCATCGATCTGGATTTCGATATTCGTTCCGAACACACGCGCGTACGGGCGTGTTTGCAGGTCCGGCGCAATCCCGCGAGCAAGAACAAAAAAGCCCCGCTAACGCTCGACGGAGAAGCCCAGAAATTGTTAAGCGTAAAACTGAACGGCAGAAAGCTTTCGTCCAAAGAGTATAAGCTTACGCCTCATGGGCTCACTGTCGCTAAAGTGCCGGATACGGCTTGCGTTGAAATTGAAAGCGCAAACGAACCGCACAAGAACACGGCTCTTTCGGGTCTTTATGCCGCAGGCTCCATACTCTCCACGCAATGCGAAGCCGAAGGGTTCCGCCGCATTACGTATTACCCGGACCGGCCGGACGTGCTGGCCAAGTTTACGGTCACAATACATGCCGATAAAAAGCGTTATCCCGTTCTTCTTGCCAACGGCAATCGTGTTGGCACGGGCAGCGAGAAAGATGGCCGCCACTGGGTCAAATGGGAAGATCCCTTCCCCAAGCCCTGTTATTTATTTGCTCTTGTGGCCGGAAAGCTCGACAAAATAAACACGCATTTTGTGACGCGCTCCGGGCGAAATGTCTTGATCGAAATCTATGTCGAGCCGGGCAAAACGAAGGAAACCGGTTTTGCGCTGGAAGCCCTCAAGAAAGCCATGCGATGGGACGAAAGGACGTACGGCCTTGAATACGATCTCGACCGTTTCATGATCGTCGCCGTCAGTTCGTTCAACATGGGCGCGATGGAAAACAAAGGCCTGAATATCTTTAACGACGCCTGCGTTCTGGGCCGCGCCGAAACGGCAACGGACAGCGACATCGCTTTCATTGAGCGCGTCGTCGGTCATGAATACTTCCACAACTGGACGGGCGACCGCATCACCTGCCGGGATTGGTTTCAGCTAAGCCTAAAGGAAGGCCTGACTGTTTTTCGCGAACAGGAATTCTGCGGCGATATGAACGCGCGCGCGCTGGAGCGTCTCACGAACGTCTGGAGCCTCCGGCGCTCGCAATTCGCCGAAGACGCGGGCGCCATGGCGCATCCCGTCCGCCCCTCCTCCTATAAGGCCATCGATAATTTCTACACGTCGACGGTTTACAGCAAAGGCGCGGAGGTCGCGCGTATGATCCAAACGCTTGTGGGCCGAAAAGGTTTCCGCAAGGGTTTGTCCCTGTACATCAAACGTCACGACGGCCAAGCCGCAACATGCGAGGATTTTGTCGCCGCCATGGCGGATGCCAATCGCGTCGATCTCGATCAGTTCATGCTGTGGTACAGCCAGGCAGGCACGCCCATTCTGGACGTTACGGACCGTTACGACGAGAAACGCAAGGAATATCGCCTCAAAGTCAGGCAATCCTGCCCGCCTACGTCCAGGCAACCCAGGAAAAAGCCGATTCATATACCGCTGGCCGTTGGCTTGCTCGACGAGAAAGGACGCGATCTTGTGGCGACAAAAGTTCTTGAGGTCCGCCGGCCGAAAGAGGAATTTGTTTTCCGCAACATTGCGAAGCGGCCTTTTCCCTCTCTGTTGCGCAACTTCTCGGCTCCCGTGCGGCTCAAATACCCTTACACGGACAACGATCTGCTCTTCCTCATGGCACACGACAGCGACGCGTTCAGCCGCTGGGAAGCCGGGCAAAAGCTGTTCACGAAATATGTGCTGACCGGCACCGTTATCCCGCATCGGTTCATCGCCGCCTTGCGCGCGCTGCTGAACGACAACCGCGTGGATGCGGCAACGAAGGCGATGATGCTCACACTGCCGAGCGAAGCGGAACTCGGCCTTGCGCTTCGCGCGCAGAACAAGCTTATCGATCCCGTGTCTCTTTACGAAGCGCGGCAAAAAGTCATCCGCCGCATGGCGCATGATCTGGAGAAGGATTTATGGCGCACGTACAAAGCCATCGGCGCCAGGCTCGATCAGCGCGCGAGCGACGGCGTATCGCGCGGCAAACGGAGCCTGAAAAATCTTTGCCTCGCCTATCTGGCGAAAACGGCCGAAGACGAAGCCCTTCCCATGGCCGCCGCTCTTGCCGGCCAATCGCCGAACATGACGGATAAAATCGCGGGCCTGTCCATTCTGGCGGACGCCGATACGCCCCTGCGGGATCGGCAGTTGAAGTCGTTCGAAAAGAACTTCCGCGCTTTCCCGACGATCATGGATCACTGGCTGAGCGTGCAAGCCGCCGCGCGCCGTCCGAACGTATTGAGCAACGTGAAGCGCCTTACGAAACATCCCGCTTTTGCGCTTCATAATCCGAACCGCGTGTCGGCGCTTATCGGCGCGTTCGCCGCCAATCCCCTCGGCTTTCATGCGGCGGATGGCAGCGGGTACCGTTTTATCGGCGAGATTGTCGTGAAACTGGACAAACTGAATCCTTTGGCCGCAGCGCGGCTGGCCAAGATCTTTACGCGGTGGCGGGATTTCGAGCCGCGCCGTCAAAAGCTGATGAAAGAGGAAATCGGCCGTCTGGCCAGTCACAAGGGTCTGTCAGTCAACAGCCGGGAAATTGTCGAAAGGTGTTTGGGCGGCAAAGGATAAAAAACTAAAACCCTTCGCGTTCCTTGCGTTTGCGCTCCACTTTTCGGGCGCGACGGACGGCCTCGGCTTTTTCGCGGGCGCGTTTTTCGGACGGCTTTTCGTAATTGCGGCGCAGCTTCATTTCACGAAACACGCCTTCGCGTTGCAACTTTTTTTTAAGAACACGCAAGGCTTGATCAACATTATTATCACGCACGATAACTTGCACGAATGTTTCCCCTCCTTTGGGATAAGCGGTTGCCACCGGCCATTGCAAAAGCGCAAAAGCCGCTTTCCCGAAGGCCTACAAAGGGGCCGTCAGGAAAGATGGGTGGATAGCACAGGCCATCCCCCAATGAAAGGCTGTTTGTTTTCCGGAGCTTACGGCCGATTTTTCCCGATTTTTCCCTTGATCCAAATATGCCCTTCCTCTTTAAGTAACAAGCGCTTAGCCACCAGCCCGCCACCAAATCCGCCAAGCGATCCGTCGCTGGAGATCACGCGGTGACAAGGGATCGCCACAGGCACGGGGTTAGCGCCCAGCGCCATTCCAACCGCCCTTGTAGCCTTCGGCTTTTTGATCCGCCGCGCCAGACCGGCATAGCTAACGACCCCGCCCGGCGGGATTGCAAGCAAGGCCAGCCAAACTTTTTTCTGAAACGGCGTTCCCGAAAGACAAACGGTGATTTTCTTTTTGCCGAAAATATTTTTGATGGCGTCACGCGTGGCGCGCTCGTCTTTCCTGAACGCGGTTCGCGGCCACCTGTTCCGCCATTTCCTCAACGGCGCCGAAGCCTTGCGACCTTGCGAGAAATCAAGAAAGCAGACGGCATCCTTATCCGTCAACCCGCACAGCATCGGCCCACAAGGGGTCTTATGTAAACCCCACCGCACGACTCGCGGTGGCTTGGCGGAAAAAACAATTTTAGGCTTGGGAATGGCAGTGAACATGATCGTCTCTTTTATCGGCAACCGATCTTTGCTTATATGTTTCCGTTTGCCAACCCCTCTTCGCCTGCCGTCATGAAGCCTGCCGATACTGACGAATTTTTCCGCCGCCTTGCCGTGGAACGGCCTTCGCCGAAAAGCGAACTGGATTACGTGAACCCGTACACCTTGCTTGTCGCCGCGATTTTGTCCGCGCAAGCGACGGACGTCGGCGTAAACAAGGCCACGCCACCGCTTTTCGCGCGCGTCAAAACGCCCCGACAAATGCTCGATCTCGGCGAAGCCAAACTGAAGGAATACGTCAAGACTATCGGCCTTTATAACGGAAAGGCCAGGAACATCATGGCGCTTTCGAAAATACTGGTGGACAAATTCAACGGCGAATTGCCTCAAACCCGCGAGGAACTTCTCACGCTGCCCGGCGTTGGCCGCAAAACCGCGAACGTATTGCTGAACGTCGCTTTTGGCCAGCCGGCGATTGCCGTGGATACGCATGCCTTTCGCGTATCCAACCGGACCGGCATTGCCCCCGGCAAAACGCCGGAGGCCGTTGAAGAAAAACTTATGCAGGTCGTGCCGAAGAAGTGGATGCAACACGCGCATCATTGGCTTGTCCTCCATGGACGCTACACATGCAAGGCGCGAAAGCCCGATTGCCCGCGCTGCGTCGTGCGCAGCCTCTGCGCGTTCAAGAACAAGACGAAGGAATAATCAGGAGAAGCGCATGTTCAACTTTATCTTTCAAAACCCGGTCAAAATCGTCTTCGGCAAGGGCCAGATTGCCGCTATCGCCTGCGAGGTACCGCAAGGCGCGCGCGTACTGGTAACCTACGGCGGCGGCAGCGTAGAGAAAAACGGCACGCTGGCGCAGGTTCGCAACGCGCTGAAAGGACGGGCTATCGTCGAATTCGGCGGCATCGGGCCCAACCCAACCTATGAAACGTTGATGAAAGCCGTCGAGCTGGGACGCAAGGAAAAGATAGATTTCGCGCTGGCGGTTGGCGGCGGATCCGTTATCGACGGCACCAAGTTTATCGTCGCCGCCATTCCTTTCGACGGCGAACCCTGGGACATTCTGTCCAAAGCCGCTTCGATAAAGATGGCCCTGCCTTTCGGCACGGTGCTCACGCTGCCCGCGACGGGATCGGAAATGAACTGCGGCGCGGTCATCAGCCGGAAAGAGACAAAAGACAAGCTCGTCTTCCTCGATCCGAAGGTCTTTCCTCTTTTCTCCGTTCTCGATCCCACGACAACCTACTCGCTGCCGCCGCGACAGGTCACCAATGGCATCGTCGACTCCTTCGTTCATGTCATGGAGCAATACCTGACCTTTCCGGCGCACGCGCCGCTTCAAGACCGGTTCGCGGAAAGCATTCTGCAAACCCTTATTGAGGTTGGGCCGAAAACGCTGGCCAACCCGCAAGATTACGACGCGCGCGCATCGCTGATATGGTGCGCCACGATGGCGCTCAACGGCCTGATCGGGCAAGGCGTTCCGCAGGACTGGTCGACGCATATGATCGGTCATGAACTGACGGCGCTCTACGGCCTCGATCACGGACAGACGCTTGCCATGCTTCTCCCGGCAAACATGCGCGTCCGGCAAAAAGCGAAGCACGCGAAGCTTTTGCAATACGCCCATCGCGTCTGGAACGTCCATGAATCCTCCGAGCGCAACATGATCGACGAAGCGATCAAGCAAACCGCCGCATTTTTCGAGGCGATCGGCGCGCCCACGACCATGAAAGGCCATGGGCTGACGTGCGACGTCGAGGGCGTTCTCGCGCAGCTGAAGCGCCATAACCTCACCGCTCTTGGCGAGCGACGCGACGTGACGCCGGACGTTGTCCGGCAGATTCTTGAGTTGATTTAGGGGCAAAAAAACGGCGACCGAAGCCGCCGTTTATTCTTCCGTTTTTTTCTTCGTCCTAGCCGTTTACGGCCTTGCGCGACGATTGGTTCTCTTCCTCATCGTCGATCAGCGAGGTGAACTTTGCGGCCGACTTGAAGCTGGGGTTGCCTGATGAAGCTCCCGCGCCGCCGCCTGTCACCTGCAATTCGCCGATAATCTGGCCGCCCGCGTTGATTTCGAGTTCTCCGTACTTGATAACGCCGCTGACCCGGCCCGTACCGCGCACAGTCAAGCGTCCATGCACGACGATCTGGCCGTCATAGCGTCCCGCAATGTCGGCGTTTTCGATTTCCACGTTGCCTTTGAACTGGCCGCTCTCGGTAATCTCCAGAAGCTTGCCGTCGGCAAGCTTCGCTTCGACCTTGCCTTCGACGACCAAAACGTCGCAAGCCGTAATCTCACCCGACAGGGACAACCCCTTGCCGACGATCAATTTGCGTTCGCCGGATTCCATGTTGCGCTCACTGCCTCCGCGACGCGCGTTGCCATGGGACACCTCGACGGACCGGCGTGTCGACGGCACATGAACGGATGGGCCGGCAGGCGCCATGGCGCGGGTGACGGGCTCGGCGGCGGCGCGCGCGGCTATGGGACTTTGAGAAACGTTCTCCTGCAAATCGTCGTCGTCTTTACGTTTGTTGAACATATGGTTCCCCCTCCGAAACGATATAGCTTTATGCTGCTATAGATGGCCATCCGCAATCGAAAACAACCCCGGCAGCGAAGAATTAGGCTCTACCATGCGAACGGCCTTTGGAGCAAGTCCTTTGGTGATTTATCGTTATATCGAAGGGGGGAATTAGGGTTTTAGTGCCTCCGCTCTTTTGGCTTGAAATGGATAAGTTTTTGAATTGTGTTAATGTGGATTTAGACTCGGGCAAGCTTCGGCTTATTCCTTAAGGATACCCCTCATGGCCCTCCGTCCTTTCATTCCGCGGCTTTCCGGCGCTTCGTACGATGTCTGCGCCATCGGCAATGCGATCGTCGATATCATCGCGGAATGCGAAGACGCCTTTTTGCAATCGCACGGCATTGCCAAGGGAGTCATGACGCTCATCGACGAAGCGCGCGCCGATACCTTGTACGACCGCATCGGTCCCGCCGTGGAAATGTCGGGAGGCTCGGCCGCCAACACGGCTTTCGGTATCGCTTCGCTGGGCGGTTTGCCCGCCTATATCGGCAAGGTCAAGGACGACCAGCTAGGCAAGATTTTCAGGCACGATCTGAAAACCATGGGCGTCCATTTTACAACGCCGGCTCTGACCGATGGCCCGTCGACGGCGCGTTGCATGATCCTTGTGACGCCCGACGCGCAACGCAGCATGAACACCTATCTGGGCGCTTGCGCCGAACTGACGGAGGAAGACATCGATCCCGACGTTGTTGCCGGCTCGCAGGTTACGTATCTTGAAGGCTATCTTTTCGACAAGCCTGCCGCGAAAAGGGCCTTCGGCCGCGCGGCGCGATTCGCGCACGACGCCAGCCGTTACCTGGTCCTTACGCTATCCGATCCCTTCTGCGTCGAGCGTCACCGCGACTCCTTCCGCGAACTGGTCAGGGACGATGTCGACATTCTTCTCGCCAACGAACACGAGCTTATGTCTCTTTATCAGATATCTTCCTTCGACGAAGCGCTAAACAAGGCGCGGGAGCAATGCAGCCTCGTCGCCGCCACGCGAAGCGAAAAAGGCGCCGTCATCGTAAAAGACGGCGAAACGCTTTCCATCCTGTCGGAACCCGTGGCAAACGTCGTCGACACGACCGGCGCGGGGGATTTGTTCGCCGCCGGGTTTCTTTATGGCCTGACACACGGTCACGACCTTGAAACGAGCGGACGTCTTGGAGCCATTGCCGCCGGCGAAATTATCAGCCACTACGGCCCACGGCCCCAGCGCACGCTCAGGGATTTGGCGAAAGCAAAAGGCATAAGGGTTTAGGGCGTCCCCCTTCATTAATATGCGGCGCGGGGGTGCGCCGGCCCCTGAGAAATTGGGGTTTTTGGCCGTTTTGCCTCCAGCCTGACGGATTGCGATCACCCCGGTCAATATAGAAGACCTTTATTTCGGGAAGCCTTTCGAGGATGGCCGTGAAGAACTTTTTGTAGTCTTCAAAAACACCCTCGTGATCGACCGGCGCAGGATCAACCTTGCGGCCGCTAAGTTTCTCCGTTTCGACGGATTTCATTGGCATGGCCGGCTCAACAACCCGAAGCGCGCTCTCGCCGTTGCCGGTATCTTTCCGGTGATAAAAAACCAGATTGGCGCACATTACCCAAATGTCGGTTATGGTCCGGTTTTCGTCGTAAAATTCGGCATACCATATCCGACCTTTTTCAACGATATAACGGGCTTCGGGCATGTTCCCCCGCATCGGGACGACCTGATAAGCCCCCTCCTCCGGCAACCAGAACTCACTGGGTTTTATGCGGGCCAATGGGCTGCTATCCGGTTTCTCACAAGGAGCCAGACGTCCTTCATATATTCAGACTGCTGACAAAGTGTCGAAAAGCCTGGCGAAGAGCTGGGCTTTTTGATTCAATGGGGCATGTTGAAACGCCAAACAGCCCAGCAAACCGAGCTTGAGATGGTAACGATTGAGAGCTTGGTTCCCTCTGATCACC
>JAXGVG010000087.1:0-8137 GCA_040773965.1 Alphaproteobacteria bacterium
AAGATCGATGCCAATATACATTCGTTCTATATAGCCTTGAATTGCTTAAGGAACCTTTGCCCGATCCTTGCAATTCGGTAAAGATAATGCAAGCGGTTCAACAGGTTAAGACTGATGAACGAAGGAAAGCTTGAGGGGAGCCTTAAAAAGGCCGAAAAAATCAAGGGTTAGACGCTATTGTTCATTTATAGTTAAAGAATCTTACGTTTATGAAAATTCATCTTTTTGTACCCGGTTTGTCGTCCTGAAAGGGATGGCGTCCGCGTTAGTCAAAGGCGCCGGTGAGATTGATCGGGGTGTCTGCATCGGCTTTGGGTCCTGCGATGCCTATGTCCGTTCATGACCAGCTTGGGGAGGTGACAATCTTTCCGGCGGCGACGGACGTTTTTAAACAACGGGCCTTTTCCGGATCACGCCTTGGTATTCTTATTCTTCCTCCTGTTTGCGCAAGACGCAGGATAAGCGCTTAGTCCAGAAGGAAGGAACTTCTAAAAAACGTGGTTGAGAGAGGCAAGACCGTTGTTAGATTGCAGTGGCACATTGATTCGATAATAGGAATAATTCGGTATCTTTTTTTTATTAAAGAAGTTAAAATCGGCCCCATGAAAAAAGCCGCCAAAAAGGACCGCGTTCTGTGTCTTCTCCTCGCAGCCGATGTGCATCCGACGAGGCAGCGGTTGGCTTTGGCTTCGCTGCTGTTCGACGGCATGAAGAAACACATCACGGCCGAGGAGATTTACGCGGCGGCCCGGAAAAAACGCATCGCCGTCTCGCTGGCCACGGTTTACAACACGCTGCACGAATTCAAGGCTGCCGGGTTATTGCGTGAAATCGTGGTTGGAAAAAGCCATAGCTATTTCGACAACAATATCAAGGCCCATTACCACATCTATGACGAAGCCACGGGCAAGGTGCGGGACATTCCCTCGCGTTCGGTGCGTCTTATCGGACTGCCCAAAAGCATCAAGGGACGACCTGTCGGAAGCATCGATATTATGATACGGCTTCGCAAGAAATAAAAGCAGGCCTTACTTCCGTTCCTTCAACCCATTCTCCGCCTGGGCGATCATTTCCTCAAGAATGACAGCCGCCGGTTTTTCTTCCCTGACCATGCCCACGCTTTGGCCCGCCATGACGGAACCGGTTTCAACGTCGCCGTCGATCACGGCCCGGCGCAGCGCGCCCGCCCAGAAGCGCTCGATTTCAAGCTGCGCGGCTTCTTTCGACAATTCGCCGCGGTCGAAACGCGCGATGACGTCGCGCTGTTTGTCGAGAAACAGCAGGGAGCCTTTGTTTGATAGCGCGCGCACGGGAATGACGGGAAACCTGGGATCGATCTGGACGGAAAGAACGGCGTCGCGCGCAGCCGCGCGGATAAAGGCCTGCTTGAAGTTGGGGTGCGCGATGCATTCGCTGGCGCAGACAAACCGCGTGCCGAGCTGGACGCCTGCCGCGCCCATTTCAAGGAAGGAGAGGATCGCTTCACCGCGCCCGATGCCGCCTGCCGCGAAGACGGGAATGTCGCGGATGACCGGAAGAATTTCCTGAGCCAAAACGGATGTGCTGACGGGCCCGGCGTGACCGCCGCCTTCCGTGCCTTCGATGATGAGCGCGTCAACGCCCAGACGGGCAAGGCGTTTGCCGACGGCCACGGCCGGAGCGAAACAAATAAGCTTTGCGCCCCCGTCTTTTACTTTCTTGACGGCAGGCGCGGCGGGAAGGCCGCCCGCAAGGACAATATGGCTGACTTTTTCGTCAAGGCAGACCTGAATAAGCGCATCGAGGTCCGGGTGCATGGTAATCAGATTGACGCCGAAAGACTTGCCGGTAAGGGCTTGCGTGCCCTTGATTTCTTCGCGCAGCCGATCAGGCGGCATGGAGCCGCAGGCAAGGATGCCAAAACCGCCGCCGTTGGAAATGGCCGCGACAAGATGGCGCTCGCTGATCCACGTCATCGCGCCGCCCACGATGGCCAGCGGTGCGCCTAAAAAGGCGGATCCGCGCTGCATGAGTTGCCGGAGACGGGGGGAGATGTTTACCATGCGAGCGTCCGGCCTGTATAATCCCGAAAACAACCTGTTTGTTCCAGCGTCAAGCTCTCGATCACCTTGCGAAGGCCAGCCGCGCTTTCCCCGACCGTCACGGCGGCGCCTTTGCCGCCCATGTCCGTCTGGGCCCACCCGGGGTGGAGGCTTGCCACAATAATTTTTTCGTCCCGAAGCGTAAAGGCAATATTGCGCATGCCGGAGTTCAATCCCGCCTTGCTGGAACGATAGGCGATGAGGTCCGAATGGCCACGCTCGATTGATCCGGCTTCGCTCGAAATCATGACGATCTTGCGTTCCTTGCCGCGCCGGATGTGGGGCAGAAAGGCCTGGGCTACCATGAGAGGGGCGATTGTATTGATGCGGAGAACCTTTTCCCATCCTTTTGAATCGATTGAGCCGAAAATCTGGCTGTTGTCGTCGAAACCGATAAAGGGCGTTTTCGCAACGCCGGATAAAATACCGGCGTTGTTGATGAGAATATCGATGGCGGTATCGTTGAGCTTGCGGGCAAGAGCGGCGATGCTTTCATCGTTGCCGACGTCGAGGGCTTCAATGCGGATGTTGTTACTGTTTTGCGCGAGGGCGTTCAGTTCCCTCGCTTTATCCGGGGCGCGGCATGTGGCGATAACGTGCCAGCCGTCTTTGGCGTATGCATGGGCGAACGCAAGGCCAAGGCCGCGGCTTGCGCCGGTGATTAATACGGTCGGCATGATGATCTCCTCGCAGGGAGGGCATTATTGCACAGGATTTACATGTAGGGGAACCCTGCGCGTCCCTTATTTCCCGTCGAGGTCATAGGCCGTGTGAAGGGATCGCAGGGCCAGTTCGGCATATTCCTCGGCGATCAGGACGCTGATGCTGATTTCCGACGTTTCAATGGCCTGGATGTTGATCTTTTTTTCACCCAGCGTTTTGAACATGAGCGCCGCGACGCCCGGATGACTGCGCATGCCGAGGCCGACGAGCGAAATTTTGACGACGCTTTTGTCGGACGCCGCTTTCGAAAAGCCGATGTTCGCCTTTTCGGTCTCCATAACCTGCAACGCGCGTTCGGCGTCGCCGCGGCCGACCGTAAAGGTGATGTCCGTCGTCTCGCCGTCTTCCGAAGAGCTTTGGACGATCATATCGACATTGATGCCCGCGCGGGCAAGGCCGCCGAACACGATCGCGGCGACGCCGGGCTTGTCGGCCACGTCGACCAGGGTGATCTTGGCTTCGTTCAGCGAATGAGCGATGCCGGTGACGGTTTGCTGTTCCATTTTTTTTTCCTCGTCGATGACAAGAGTTCCGGGGAAGTCGCTGCCGATGGCGTTCGCGAAGGTGGACAGCACCTGCACGGGAACGCGGTAACGCAGCGCCATTTCCACCGATCGCGTCTGGAGCACTTTTGCGCCGAGCGAGGCAAGCTCCAGCATTTCTTCATAGGATACGCGCGCCAGCCGCCGCGCCTTTCCGACGATGCGCGGATCCGAGGTATAAACGCCGTCCACGTCCGTGTAGATGTCGCAGCGATCCGCTTTAAGCGCGGCGGCCAGCGCCACGGCCGATGTATCCGATCCGCCGCGCCCCAGCGTGGTGATGCTGCCGTCCCCGGCGATGCCTTGAAAGCCCGCCAGCACCGCGACTTCGCCCTGGTTTATATGACGCCGAAGCGCCGCCGCGTTGATATCGACAATGCGCGCCCTGTTGTGCGACGAGTCCGTCCGCAACGGAACTTGCCAGCCTTGCCATGAGCGAGCGTTCAACCCGCGCTGTTGCAACGCCAACGCCATCAAACCCGCCGTAATCTGTTCGCCTGTCGCAATGACGGCGTCCTGCTCGCGCGGGTTGGGCGCGGGCGAAATGCTCCGGCAGTGGTTGATGAGCTGGTCCGTCACGCCCGCCATGGCGGAGACCACGACGGCGATCCTGTTTCCCAGCTTGACTTCGGCGGCGACCTTGCTGGCGGCGTTTTTGATGCGTTCGACATCGCCGACGGAAGTGCCGCCGAACTTGACTACGATGAGAGCCATAACACGCGATATCCTTATTGCCGTGCGGGCTGAAAAATAAGGCAGCCCTTGATTTATTGTTAACCGGACGAATTTCCCATGTTATGCGTAACATGACTTTTCGCCAACACCCAAGTTGTCGATTCTAAATTCTTCTACAGGTCTCGAGATCCATGCCCCGTTCGACGGCTGCCAGCATTTCGGAAGAACATGTCGCTCTCTTTTCTGCGCGGGCTGAAGATTTTTGGGACGCCAAAGGGCCTTTCCGGTTTCTTCATGAACTGGGGCCTCTCCGCATGGATTATGTTAAGGACCGCGTTCGTGACCACTTGGGGCAAGGAATGCGGAACACTAGCGTTCTGAAAGGTCTGAAAATTCTTGATGCCGGATGTGGCGGCGGCCTTCTGGCGGAAGCTTTGGCGCGCGCGGGCGCGACGGTGACGGGCGTAGATGCTTCGCCGGAAGTTATAGCCGTAGCGCGGCGGCATGCGAAAGCATCGCGTTTACATATTAACTATACGGCAGACAGCGTTGAGGCGCTTGCCAAAAAAAGGCAACGCTTTGATGTCGTCACGGCCATGGAGATTGTCGAGCACGTAGCGGACAGGGAATCTTTCTTGCGTTCGTTGGCGCATCTCTTGAGACCGGGCGGGCTGCTTATCATGGCGACGCTCAATCGCACGGTGACGAGTTACATGCTCGGCATTGTAATCGCGGAGTATGCGCTTGGATGGATTCCGCGCGGCACGCACGATTGGGAGACGTTTGTTCGTCCATCCGAACTGGTTGAAGAACTGGCGCACCGGGGCGTGACAGTGACCGATCTTACGGGCGTCGTATTCGATCCATGGACGGGAACTTTCGAAAAAAGCAAAGAAAATCTTAAGGTTAACTATCTGTTGGCGGCAGTGAAAGACGGGGCAAGACTTTGCCGAATGCCTTGACTTAACCCTTGCCGCCTGCCTATAAAACCGGCTAGGAACGGCTGGTTTTTCCGGTTCCATTTACCGTAATTCAAACATAAAGGCTCGGCGGCATGCCGGGAAAAGAAAAATGGCTCGTGTATGTTCCGTGACCGGCAAGAAACCCCACTTTGGCAACAAGGTCAGCCATGCCAACAATAAAACGCGCCGCCGCTGGCAGCCGAACCTTCAGGTGTGCTCGTTTCCTTCCGAGATTCTGGGTAAGCGGGTCACGTTGCGTTTAACGGCCAACGGCATTCGCACGGTCGAACATAACGGCGGCATTGATGCCTGGTTGCTGAACACGCGGCCGAGCCGTTTGCCGGAAGAAGCGCGGAAAGCGCGAAAGAAGCTTCAGAAGGCGCAAGGCCAGAAAGCCGCTTCGTAATTTTTCCCGGATAAGACATTTTGTAACGCTTCCTGTGCTGTTTGCGGGAAGACTCTTGGCGTTGTGAAGTTCCCACCCTTATCCCCTTGCATGACGGCCTTTGTCCTGTAACTATTGCGTGCTGCGCCATGGGTTACCCTGCGCGGAAAATGGGAATATTAAAACATTAATGGGCGTTCTCTCCACGCAACGCAGGAATAACGGATTTCCGGCGTGTATAAAGACGGGGTGGAGAAGGACGCAGTCGGATTGAGAGGTTAGGTTTGCCAGCTTTGCGCCGCGGAGCTTTGCGCCCGGTTGCTGTTTCTCCTCAGGATATTTTGCCGTCGACGGTCGATGACCATGAGCTCATGGAGGCAGCGGCAGAAGGCGACAGTCGCGCGTTCGCTTTTTTGGTGGCGCGCTATTTGGGGGGAATGGTGGCGCTGGCTTTACGCATAACCGGCAATGTTTCGGACGCCGAAGAAATCGCGCAGGAAGGCTTTCTTCGTTTGTGGAAGCAGGCGCCCCGATGGGATCCGTTGGGAACAGGAAGCGTGCGCACGTGGCTGAGCCGCGTTATTGTGAATCTTTGTCTGGATCGCCGCCGCCGCCGCCCCTTTGTTGCGCTTGAGGAGGCCGGCGATCTTGTCGATTCATCCAAAGGGGCGTTCGAAACGGCCCGGGACAACGATAGACAGAAGATTATTCGGGAAATGCTGCAAGAGATTCCGGCGCGCCAAAGGACGGCGGTCGTTCTGTCCTATTATGAACAGTTAAGCGGCGAAGAGATGGCGGAAGTCATGGGGCTTTCCGTTGGGGCGGTTGAATCGTTGTTGGTTCGCGCGCGGCGCGCCTTGCGTCAAAAGGCGGTAAAAAAAGGGCTTACAAGGAGCGAGGACATATGATGGCGCAGGAAAACTCTTTTAGAAAGCTTCTCATACAGGCCGATCCGGCCCGTTATTATCCTCCGGAAAGGCTTGCTCGTCTGGAGGCTCGTATCCTGGATCGCGCCGCCGTTACGCCCCGGTTGACCGGAACGCCCGAAGGCGCGCCGCTTGCAGCCGTTATGGGTGCTTCTTCCTTTTCGTTTTGGCGCAGTACTGTGGTAGCATGCATGCTGTTGATGATGGGCGTGTTTACCGGACAAAACCTTAATGCCACTGTGACGCCTTCCGTTTCGTCGCAGCCTTCCTATACGGTTCTCGCGTTTACGACGCCATGGCACAGTTGGATCGTCGATAAGGAGACAGGACTGAAATGAAAGACAGGGACAGCGTAACATCCTCGCGTTTTCTTAAAAAAAATTGGCCTTTGGCGGCCTCTTTTGCGATCAATATGTTCCTGATCGGCATCGTCGCGGCGCCGTTGTTTGGACATATGTTCTTTCCGGCGCCGCCTTTTCCCCGCCCCGGCGCCTTGCCGCCCGAACTTGTCATCGAAAGATTGGGGGAACAATTGCCGCCTGAAGATGCGCAAAAGGTAAAGGCGATCGTCAATGAAGGTAAAAACGGGTTTCGACGGCTTCATGACGATATGAGCAAGGGGACGGATCGTCTTCTTGATATTATGGCGCAGGAAAAACCCGATCAGGATGAAGTCGAAAAGGTATTGAAAAGCATGGATGCAACCGGTGAAGGATTCCATAGAAATATGGCGCAGATTGTTCGTCGCACGATCAAGGAAGTGCCGTCGGAAAGTCGTCGCAGACTGGTCCGATTGTTTAAGAAAGCGCATCAGCCAGGAGGCGGAGCCTTGCACTTTAGGAAGCCGCCGCCTTTTAATGCTACGGGCCACGGCCCGCAAGACCCTATGATGCCGCCTTCACCGCCTCCCGGCATGCCGATTGATGACGCGCCTTTGCCGCCGGGCGGGGGACCCTGAGAACCAAAACATCCCTCTGTTTCAGCGCTTGTTCTTTTGCCCGTCTGCCCTATAAAGAGCGGTATGACGCCTGTTTCTTCATCTCCCTCGATTGTTGTTGCTATCGACGGCTTGTCGGCAAGCGGCAAGGGAACGCTTGCGCGCATGCTTGCGGCTCATATGGATTTCGCGCATCTCGATACGGGACTGCTTTACCGGGCCACGGGTCTTGCCGTCTTGCGCGCCGGGGGCGATCCGACCAATAAGGTTTTGGCCGTAAGGGCCGCACAGTCCCTCAATCCGGCAACGATCATGGACTTTGCGGACGATCCGGCGCTTCGAACGGATGCCGTTTCGCAAGCGGCTTCCAAAGCGAGCGCCATAGCGGAGGTGAGAGATTCCTTGTTGAAATTTCAGCAAGATTTCGCCAAGAACCCGCCCGGAGGTAAAAAGGGGGCGGTACTGGATGGACGCGATATTGGCACCGTTATTGCGCCTTCCGCGCCCGTAAAAGTCTACGTTACAGCCGATTTGGCCGTTCGGGCGAACCGTCGGTATAAGGAGTTGCGGGAGCGGGGCGAAAATGTTACTGAGGCCGCGGTTCTTGCGGATATGAAGGCGCGTGATGAGCGCGATCAGTCGCGGGCCGTCGTTCCGGCAAAACCGGCCGAAGATGCGGTTATGCTCGATACGACGAGCCTGACCGTCGATGAGGCTTTTGCCGCCGCGCTGGCGATCGTCAAGGACAAGCTCAAACAGCAGTGAGCGCACAGTCGGCAGGGCGCCGGCGACGGACGGGTTTTTATTGATCGTTGGGCCTTGCTTTCAGCCCCCTATCATCGGACCGGTCTGCGATAAAACGGCCGTGCGAGGCCAAAGCGAAAGCGGCAAGCCACGCTTGCGACG
>JAXGVG010000088.1:0-8063 GCA_040773965.1 Alphaproteobacteria bacterium
AAAGACAACTTTTTCCCTCAAATCCCCCGAATACGGTTTCGCCATCCTTGCTGGCCTCCTTCCCAGCCCTCATGGTGAATCACATTTCAACTGATTTGGGAATCCTAAATCGGGCCAGCCTAATCGGAAAAGGCTCTAGCCCTGCGTTTTGGGCTGATCCTTGCTCTCGACACTTCCTTTCCACGTCTTCACCCGCTGCCTTGAATACCCGGTAATCCTCCCGGATTCGCGCATTTATACCTTGCAGTATGGGAAGACTTACAAAACCCCCAGCATGCTCGCCACCAGCGGATGGCGGACGATGTCGCGGTCGGTCAGGCGCACGACGGCGATGCCGGGCACGACGTCGAGGCGATTGGCGATGTCGCTTAAGCCCGACATGCCGTCCAGCAGATCGCTCTGATCCGGATCGCCGGTCAGCACCATCGTGGAATGCCAACCAAGGCGCGTAAGCAGCATCTTGATCTGGTTGTAGGTGCAGTTCTGGGCTTCGTCGATCACGACAAAGGCGTTGTTCAGCGTGCGCCCGCGCATGAAGCCGATGGGCGCGATTTCGATCGCGCCGTCGGCAAGGCATTGCTTCAGGCGCTTGTTGCCCAGCCGGTCGATCAGGGCGTCGTACAAGGGCCGGAGGTAAGGCGCCATTTTTTCATGAATGTCGCCCGGAAGAAAACCGATCGTTTCGCCCGCTTCGAGCGCGGGGCGCGAGAGGACGATGCGGTCCACGCGGCCCGATTCAAGCGCCTCGACGGCGGCGCTTATGGCAAGATAGGTTTTGCCTGTGCCGGCCGGCCCGGTCGCGATGACCAGGCTGTTTTTGGCCATGGCTTCGAGAAGCGCGGCCTGGTTGGCGTTTTGCGGCCTGACCTTGCGTACGTAACTTTGGTCGCGGCGATCAAAGGCGGGGTTGTTCAGCGGATCCCACGGCGATCCCGAGGGATAAAGCGGCTCGACGTTATGCGTTCTTTCGTGGCGGTAGTTGTGTTCAAAACGGGCGCGCCGTTTTCCCATTAGGACCTCTCTTGGGGCGAAGGGCCCCGGACAGGAGAAAGCACACCTCCTTCATGGAGATGTGTCAAGGAACCGGATCGATTTTTAGCGAAAAAGACGGCAAGGGGAACAACGCCGCAAGCGGGGCATGAAGGGCGGGTTTTCAGCAGCTTGCGAATAACGTTGCCTCGCTTTCCGCCGGGGCCAGATCTATGTCTGGCATTGGGTTTATTAATCCTTTTAACCCTGCCTCGAATCTAGATTTCTAAAGTTAACAAGTCCCTAAAAATCCCGGCCGGTTTTCCTATAGCCACGGACTGTGGTGATTTTATGGCCGGAAAAGCTTAAGAAAAGCAGGGTTTGCTTGACAACAACCGCGCGATGACTCTAGGGTGCCGCCTCGATTAAGGATAAGGATTAAGCCTATGAAAATCGCGAATTCACTTAAGGCGCTCAAGAAGCGCGACGCCCATTGCAAGATCGTCAAGCGCAAGGGTCGCGTTTACGTCATCAACAAAAAGAACCCCCGCTACAAAGCGCGGCAGGGGTAAATAGCTTTGTTATTCAAGCTGTTATAATTTCAATTGAGTTGTTGGCGCAACGCATCCTTGACCCGTTGGATGACGGTTTCCCAGTCGCCTGCTTTCGGTTGGCGGAAAAGGCGCATGGTGGGGTACCACGGGCTGTCGTCGCGGTCCGTCAGCCAGCGCCAGTCGGGCGAAAAAGGTAAGAGATTCCAAACCTTTATACCCATTCCACCGGCCAGATGCGCCGTGGCGGTGTCGCAGGTTATGACGAGATTCATCTGGGCCATGAAGCGCGCGGAATCGGCCATATGGCGGAGGCGCGGCGCCAGATCGGTGACGGTACAGGCCGCGATGCGGTCCCGGTCGCCCGGGCGCGCGTCCCTGTTCAGGCTATAAAAACGCACGTTCGGGACCTCAAACAAACCGGAAAAAACCTGAAGAGGGATGCTGCGCCGGGCGTCGTGCTTGTGCTTCGGCGCGCCCGCCCAGACGACGGCGGCCTTCAGGAGGCTTTCGGGGGGCAGGAGGGTTGCCTCGTCCGGCTTTGGCACCGGCAGATAGGGGACGCGCGCGGGGACGCTCTCAAGCGTTGTGCCCAGCGCGTAGGGTAGGTCGAAAATGGACGCGTGAAAGTCGAAGCCGGAAACGGCGCTGCCGCGCGGGATAACCTCGTCTGCGCCGTCCCATCCCCCGAACAGGGGCGCCAGCACCGGACTGACGAGGAGTTTAACACGCGCGCCCATGTTTTTCAGAACGGGCAGAAAGCGCGCCATCATCAGGCAGTCGCCCAGACCCTGCTCGTCGCCGATCAGGATGGTTTTTCCCGCAAGAGCTTCGCCCTGCCAAACCGGCTGCGGCCAATCCGGGCGTTTGAGTCCGCCGACTTCCTCAAACCGTGCCCGGTAGCGGGCGAAGCCGCGCCGGTAATCGCCCTTCAGCAATTCCAGAAGCGCGAGATGCCAGTGGCGGTTGCCGTATTCGCGTTCGTCTACGCGGCGCGCGTCTTCGTTTGCAACAGTCTGACCGGACAGTTCGACGGTTTTGCGGAACGCGGCTTCGGCGTCGTCGAGGCGGTTCATGAATTGGTGCGTCTGGCCGATGTTGTCCCACGCCTCGACCCAGTCCGGCTTGAGCGCGAGCGTTTTCTGGTAAGCGGCCAGCGCTTCCCCGTGCCGCTCAAGCCGGTTGAACGCGACGCCGAGGCCGAGCCAGCACGACGGGTTTTGCGGCGCCAGCTCGCAGGCCGTTTGCCCGGCCTGCAGGCTGCGTTCATAGTCGCCGTTCTTTTCCGACAGATTGCAGAGGTTGAGCCACCCCTCGGCGTAGGACGGCCTGTCCCCGACGGCCTGTTGAAGCTCGCGCACCGCGTCCGCCAGCCGCCCGTCGCGTTCGTAAATGAGCGCGAGATTGTTCCGCGCTTCGGCGTGCCGGGGCGCGAGTTGCAACGTCTTCGCATAAGCCCGTTCCGCTTCTTCCCACGCGCCCATGGCGCGAAGCGCGTTACCGAGGTTGTAATGCGCCTCCGGCATGTTCGGCTGCAAGGCAATCGCCTCACGGAACGAAGCGGCGGCCTGTCCCAAGTCGCCCGAGGACATGAACGCGTTGCCAAGGTAAAAATGAAAGAGCGCCGCTTGCGGATCGAGGCGGAGCGCGTGTTGGATGTAACCGATGGCCTGGGCGGCGTCGCCTTTTCGATCCAGAAGCGCGCCGAGCAAGGCCAGCGCGTCGGCGTTTTGAGGTTCGGCCGCGAGGGTTGCAAGGTAAAGACGCTCGGCTTCGCCCAGGTTTCCGGCGCGGTGGGCGGCCGTGGCCCGATCGAGGAGGGAGGGCGTCATTCGAAGCAGAAGAAACGGCAACTGGTGGTTTTCACAACCTTGCCGCCGCAGCTTTCATAGCAGGCTTGATAGGCCCCGGCGCACCTTTTGCCGCAGGCCGTTTCGGCGCATTGGTCGGGACGCTCGAAATCGCGCGGGAAAAGCTCCAGGGGCCCGCGCAGAAGGAATTGCTCGCGCGCGTATTGCTCGTAATCCTTGATGGCCTGTTCCTGCATCGCGTTCGTGCAGGAACGGCGGTCGAGATCGCAGCTTTTCTTGCAATGGTCGCGCGCCTGACGGCATTCGTTCACGCACAGCCGCCCGCCCGCCGAGGGAGGAAGCAAATAGCGCGTCGTCGTTGCCGCCCGTTCGGCGCAAGCGGCGAGAATCAGAAGGGAAAGAAAGGCGAAAAACACAGGCGGGCGCATACCCAAGGCTTAACCGCATGCCGGGGTTATGACAAGGCGGTTGTGGGGGGATTAAAAAATAGCTTAATCAAATAGCAGGACTAAAATTTAGACGCCTGCAAAAAGCACATAATGCGTTCTTCCTGTGGCTGACCACGTTTTAACATGAGACCATCTAGCCTTTTCTGCTGCTTCAATGACAAAAGGAAAAGGAAAACGGTACGAATTCAAAACGGGCAAATATTCGTCTTTCTCAACCGCGAATTCTTTTTCTGCAAACTTGATGATTTGATCGCGGTTTGAGCGAAGGCCTGTTGCTAGTTGATAATTCTCGGGTGTCCAAGCAACATGATAGTCAAAACCGCTTGTATCTATAACACGATCAACACATGTGCGGACAAGTCCACCGAATTCCGGGTTGTCGTAGCAGTCAACGATCTCCTTACCATTTGTGTTGGCATCAAAGCTTACAAGAAAATAACTTCTAGTGCCAACGGCTTGTCGGTATATCGAAAAGATCTGTGAGAGTCTTTTTTGCAGCAAGACAATATCCGTATAGGTTTCAAAATTTCCTATTGTCCCGCCCATGATAGCTATGAGTGCATTTGCTTTTACTCCGGGAATATGATCAAAAAAATCTGTAATAATTGTGGTTCCGTCCGCCCCTAATTCTTCGTTCATAAAAGCAAGTGCTGCTTTGGCAAGAGTTGGCGACAAGTCGACAGGGTAATAATTACTTGCTTTAATGGCTTTCATAATGGGAAGGCTTTTCGCGCGCACAGAAGCTTCCCCGCCGGGGCCAAGGTCTAGAAAACTGTTGGCGTGAACACCCAATTCATTGATGGCTAGGTTGAAAGTTGCTTTATCATCCCGTCCCAGATAATACGTTGCCGCACTATGACCATTTTTCCAGCGCTGATCATCAGCATCATCCGTATACATGAAAGTGCCTAGGTGGCCTGTAACCTCTCCGGACAGCCATTCAATGAGAGCTTTATTAAAACCAATAATTTCTTGTTTTTTTTGTAATTGCGTAATCATATCACAGCCTTATTTAACAAGAGGTTCTTTTGAGGCGTCCCACATGGCTTCAAATTGTCGTCTGTAGGCACTTGAAATAGTCCGATTTTGAATAAGAAGAATAAGTGGATCTTCAGGAGCGCTTGTCACTACAATCGCCATTTTGTCACCATATATATAGAAAGGCACATTTGAAAAATTTGCTTTTAGTTGCCAGCGATATTGACAATAATCAGATGCGCCTAAATCAAGATCGCTTTCTTCTATTAAGCAACGCATTCTTACGTTATTGTAGTGCGTCATTTCTTTTCGATGATAGTCAAGATATTCCCCCAACTTATCCTCCAAATATCCTTCAGCAACGCCACAAATAACGATCTCCTCGTTGTTTGTTTGAACCATGTGTCTGACGTCATCGAAAAATGTTTTCAATCCATCAATGCCAGCCAGAGTCCTCACCTGATGTTGGGCCCATTGCACACCGATGTTACCGATGAATTCAATTCCCTGTGATTCAAGTGCTTGTTTAATCTTTCTCAGCGTCTCTTCTTTGGCGACGACTTCGTCGTTCAAAATTCTATTCAGGGAGGGACGGCCTATGCCTGCAAGTGAGGCCGCTTCGTCTTGTGTCATACCCGCCAGCGCCATAGCCGCCGATATTTGTCTCGCTGTTAGCCGCATAATTAACCCTTATTTAACTGTACATAGGTCGAGGCCTTATTAGCATACAAAAAGTTTTGTTACAAGCTACTTTTTGTATTGCTTTCACCCTATATATTTGCATAATGGGGATATACGAAATGGGTATTTAAACGGGAATTTTAGCTATGCCATTGAATTTTAACGCACTTGTTGACCGTTTTGGCGAAGTCTGCGCCTGGCATTGTCTGGCCGAGATTGAAAAGGCCGCTCGCCTGAAGCCCCAATCCGGCATCGACGATCCCGAGGCCCGTTTGGCCCAGGCCCTTCGCGCGCAGGACGCTTTGGCCGTCCTTCATGGCGCCGCCCGCTTTCTGGCCGCCTGAGGGGACAACATGACCTTTTCCGCTCCCGTCAAACCCGCTCCGCAAGCCCGGACGCCCGTTCCCACGCTTAACCGGCTTGAGCTCAGGTCGGTCGCCGCCCTGATCGCCTATGTCGCGCACACCCAGAAGACCGGCGAAGAAAATGTGCGCCATATCCTGACGTCGGCCTTTAACGTTACGGACGTCACGACGCTTTTGGCCGCGCACTACGACGAGGTTGTCCGCTTTCTGGTCGATTTGAGGCTTAACGAAATCATCAACTGATTTTTTATTTATTTTTTGCCATGTTCCGTATTCATGCAGTTCAGATAAAGGCGGCGCGCGCGATTCTCGACTGGTCGCGGGAGGATCTGGCGCGCCTCACGGGCCTTTCGGTCAACACCATACGCAATCTTGAAACGGGCCATATTTCGCCGCGCGGCTCGACCGTCGACGTGATCCGGCAGGCCGTCGAGGACGCCGGGCTCGAGTTCACGGACGACGAAGGAATCAAGCGCCGCAAGAAAGACATTGCGGTCTTTCAGGGCGCGGACAGTTGCGACGTTTTCTTCGAAGACATGCTTCAAAGCATCAAAAGGAAAGACGACGGCGTGATCGCCGTGCTGGCGTCGCAGGAAATGATGGCCTTGTCCCTTGGCGCCGACGAAGGCCGCAACCCCGAGCGTCTCGAGGATCTGGCCGCTTTTACCGATGTCCGTTGCCTGCTGGCCGAAGCCGGGGAACCGCTCGACTGTTTGTCCGCCTTCGCTTTCCGGACGGTGCCGAAGCATCTTGCCAACCCCGCTTTTTATTACGTTTACGACGGGAAGCACGCGCTCGTTCTGCGCGAGGGGCGTCACGATTTCCGGTTCGTCGTTTTCCGTTCGTCCGCGCACGCCCAATCCTATCGGGACCATTTCAACGCGCTTTGGGACCTATCGGCGCCGCTTCTCCTTACGGCTCCGGCCAAACCGCGCCGCGCCCGGGCGTAAAGCCGCCCCCCAAAAAAGACAGTTAAATTGGCAAAGCCTGCCGCCGCGCCCCCAAAATGGCAAAAAGCGCCATTGGCGATAGATAAAAAACGCAAAAACAGGAATGGCTTTGTTCCTCCGTTCGGGCCTCAGTGATCTCTCCGGCAACGATCTGGGACACGATCATGACGCGCGACGATTTCCGGCTGCTCTTCACCGCTCTCGGTTTTCTGGCTGTTGCGATGAAGGGCAAAAAGGCCGACGGAGACAAGGCCAAACAGGTTCATGCCATGGCCGGGCTGATCGAGGCTTTTTGCCGCACGGCGCATCCGGACATGTTTTTGGGCGAAGCGGATGAAGGCGCGGCGGAACTCGACGCCGTTATCGAGAGCCTGAAAGAGGACAAGCTTCTGTTCGGCCAGATGACGGGCCTTATGGCCGACAGGGAACGCCTTTACCGCGTTTACGCGCGTCTGTTGCAGCGCTTTCGCGCCTATGCGCCCGACGACATGATCGCCGACGAGGTCATGCATTTGCTCGAGGAAGAAATCCTTTTCGAAGCCGGGGGCACGCGCATAGGCCGTTCGGCCTGAAGGACCGGCAGAGGCCGGATTCTCCGGCGCGGCGCGGAAACTCGACAGCGTCCGCAAATCTGCTATAAAACGAAAAACGCCAGTAAGCCCCTGTAGCTCAGCTGGTAGAGCAACTGATTTGTAATCAGTAGGTCGTTGGTTCGAGTCCGACCGGGGGCACCATTTCTTATCCGGCACCATCCGCCATCATTCGCAAAACCTGAAGAATACCCAATGAAGCTTGGGTTATTATGTGTTATAGTCCGCTGGTAATCGCCTGCATCCGCCTCACTTGGGGGTATCGATGGGGGTATTCAGGAGGTGGACATGCCGCTTTCAGATATCAAGATTCGCAACGCCAAGGCCAAAGCAAAGCCCTACAAGCTGGCTGACAGCGGCGGGTTGTATGTGCTGGTCAATCCTTCAGGAAGCAAGCTATGGCGGCTCAAATACCGTTATATGGGCAAAGAAAAGCTATTTTCCGTTGGGCCTTACCCTCTTGTTGGTGCTGCAGAAGCCCGAACCATCAGGGATAATGTCAAAAAGTTACTCGCCAACGGGATCGACCCGACACAGCACCGCCGGATTACGAAACAACAGAAAATGGAATCTAACCTCACACTACCCTACACCCCTGTGCTTTGATTTAAAACGTAATTTTGGCGGAGCGAACAAGGACAGAAGCAAAAGGTTCAGGCCACGGAGGAAGACGGATCGAGCGGCGTAGCCGTGGTTTTTTTTCGCGTTGGATTTTTGCG
>JAXGVG010000089.1:0-8037 GCA_040773965.1 Alphaproteobacteria bacterium
CCGGGATTGATTAGGCGGCTCAGACCTGAGAGGTTTGAGATGTGCTTATCGGATTTTTTCAGAGGCGGGAGGTCAGAGGCTTGAGGCTTGTGAATATGCGAATTTGCTAGCGCGTAAGCCCGAACCCCGAACCCCGAACCCCTGTTTGCCATGTCCATCGATAAGAACACCGTCGTTAAAATCGCCCGCCTCGCCCGCCTGAAAATCCCGGACGAGGAGCAACAGCAAGTCACGGGCGAATTGTCCAAGATACTGGCGTGGGTCGAACAGCTCAACGAAGTGAACGTCGACGGCGTCGAACCGCTGACCAACGTGAACGACATGTGCTTGCGCTGGCGCGACGACAAGGTCACGGACGGTAACAAGGCCGCCGATATCCTGGCGAACGCGCCGTCCCAAACCGCCGGTTTCTTTGTGGTGCCGAAGGTGGTCGAATGAGCAAGCTTACCGATCTTTCGATGACCGAAGCTTTGGCCGGTCTGGCGAAAAAGGAATTCTCCGCCGCCGATTTGGCGAAAGAATACATTGCCGCCACCGAGAAAGCCCGTCCGCTCAACATCTACGTGACCGAAACGCCGGGGCTCGCGCTCGAACAGGCCACAGCCTCGGACGCGCGGCGTGCGCAGGGCACGGCGGGCGTTCTGGACGGCATTCCGATCGCGATGAAGGATTTATATTGCACGAAGGGCGTGCGCACGACGGCTTCGAGCAAAATTCTGGAAAACTTCGTGCCGACGTATGAATCGACCGTGTCGCAAAAACTTTTCGACGCAGGCGCGATCATGCTGGGCAAAGCGAACCTCGACGAGTTCGCGATGGGTTCGTCCACTGTGACCAGCGGCTACGGCCCCACCATAAGTCCGTGGTCCGGCCCCGATCCCGCCAACGCCAGGCGCAAGCTGGTGCCGGGCGGCTCGTCGGGCGGCTCGGCAGCGGCGGTTTCCGGCCATTTCGCCGTGGCCGCGACCGGCACGGACACGGGCGGCTCCATTCGCCAGCCCGCTTCGGTGACAGGCATTGTCGGTATTAAGCCCACCTACGGGCGCTGCTCGCGCTGGGGCATTGTTGCGTTTGCGTCTTCGCTGGATCAGGCGGGACCGATGACGCGCACGGTGCCGGACGCGGCGCTTATGCTGCGCGCGATGTGCGGTTTCGACCCCAAGGATTCCACGTCCGTCGACCAGCCCGTGCCGGATTTTACTGCGGCCATAGGTCAATCGGTCAAAGGACTGAAAGTCGGCGTGCCGAGAGAATACCGGATTGAAGGTCTTTCGGCGGAAACGGACGCGCTGTGGCAGAAGGGCATTTCCATGCTGCGCGACGCGGGCGCGGAGATCGTCGACATCAGCCTGCAACACACGAAATACGCGCTGCCGGTCTATTACATTATCGCCCCGGCGGAAGCGTCGTCGAACCTCGCGCGTTACGACGGCGTGCGTTACGGCCTCCGCGTAAACGGCGAAAGCCTCATCGACATGTACGAGAACACGCGCGGCGCGGGTTTCGGCAAGGAAGTGCGCCGCCGTATTTTGATGGGCACCTATGTGCTCTCGGCGGGCTATTACGACGCGTATTACCTGAAAGCGCAGAAAGTGCGCCGCTGCCTGCGCAACGATTTCGACGAAGCGTTCAAAAAATGCGACGTCGTGCTGACGCCCACGGCCCCTTCCACGGCTTTCGGCATCGGCGAAAAGGAAGAAGACCCGATCCAGATGTATCTGGAAGACGTCTTTACGGTGACGTTGAATCTCGTCGGCCTGCCGGGCATTTCGGTGCCGGTTGCGCTGGCCTCGAACGGCCTTCCGATGGGATTGCAGCTTATCGGCCGCGCTTTCGACGAAACGACGCTTTTCAAGGCCGCCTCGGCGCTCGAAAAAGCGGCCGCCTTCACCGCCAAACCGCCGTTTATGGCGTAAGAAAATTTCGTTCAAATAAACTCGTCATCCCCGCGTAGGCGGGGATCCATCTTTTTAAATTTTATTTCCTCCGTCGCATGTGCCAAAAATTTTCGGACAGCCATAGCAGCCCGAACGCAACGCCGAGAACCACAATCGTGATGAGGACGGAAACGACGATCATGTTGTTCTCCTCTATACGCCGTTTTAGGATGAACCGCCCACCGGATACATCACGACCGGATTTTCGACCAGTTTCCCAAGCGCCCAATAAAAATTGAACTGCTTGCGGAAAACGTCGGCGACGTTTGCGTTGTGAATAAGCACGACTTTCAGCGGCGATCCGAACGTAATCAATACGAACTTGTCCGCGTAAATGAAATAATGCGTCTTCCCGAACAGCGCCTCCGGGACACAACGGTATGTATCCGAAGAGCCTAAGCACAGATTGTCGCCTTCCCTGATCAACAGGCGCGACGTGATCCCGAACTTCCGGCGGCGTTTAATTTGATCGCCGACTTTTTCGCCGTAATATTGCACCCAGATGCGTTCGTCCATCCCGCCCATAAGCAGCTCGCCGCCCCCAAGCGCCGAAAGCGTCGTCACCACGTCGTCCCAGATGCGATCCATGCCCGCCAGCCCGTCATAAACCCGAAGCTTGAAAACCTCACGCCGTAGGCCGACGCCCAAATCCTCATTAAATTCAATGCCGCTTGTCTCAAAAGCGACCCTCAGGGCCTGAAGCGTAACCGGGAGGAGCGTCCGGGGAACAGGCCCGGCTGAAGGCATGAAAGCCCACGGGTTTTAATCGTGACTTAAGGCTTTTCCCGTTTAGACAAAATCACCCTCCCTTTGCCCGTCTTCGCCCGGCGGGCTTCGCCGGGTCTGGCGCCAAGTCCGGCGAAGCTGCGCAGCAGCGTAGATGGACGGAAGGGTCGAAAATCCGTAGAATTTTCGGGGAGGGGTTAGGGTGCGGACTCAATTAGAAGGGCGTCATCCCGGCCAAGTGCCGAACGTTAGTGGGGCACGCGAGCCGGGATCCAGTTTAGTTTTCTTGGTAAAGGTAGCAACCAAACTGGATCCCGGAAAAGCCTGTCACTTACTGACTTAACCGACAGTGATATTTTGCGAGCTGTTTCATCATTCAGTAAGTGACAGGCTTTTCCGGGATGACACCCGTTGTTGTTGGGTCCATCCATTTGTTTTGATTCACTTCTAATTGGGTCCGGACCCTAGTCTTGTCGATTTCGTCAAATCGAATTTTGCCCTAGGTGCAATTTGAAACCCAAGTCTCCGTTCTGTACCTTTTTATTGTGGAGCGGATGACCTTGCTGCGCTAAAGTTTCGCAAGATGAGAGGATTATTGGGCGCCAACCGTATTTCAGAAATCTCGTCCCCCGAAGCCCGAAAGTCTGTGGAAAACGCAAGGGCGTTTTCCACATCGTTCATGCCACAACAGCAACCAAAATGTCAGATCAAGTTGAGAGGTTTACAGGTAATGCCCACCGTGAGGCGGATAGCCTCAATCAGGTCTGGAGTCTGGATTTTCTGAGCGATGCGCTGTCGGATAGTCGGCGGTTCCATGTCCTTGGTGTTATGGATCAATGTAGTTTGAACTTGGAGCGGGTGAAGGGATTGATCGAAAAACACGCTTGGGCGTGTATTTCGCCCCTTCGGGCGCCGTCGCTTCGCTCCGGCGTCCAAATTGCTTTCGCAATTTGTCGACCCTCTACTCGGGTTCGATGCTCTTCCATTCCAGAACAAAACCCCCGCGATGGGGGTTTTGTTCTGGAGCGGGTGAAGGGAATCGAACCCTCGTCGTAAGCTTGGGAAGCTTCTGCTCTGCCATTGAGCTACACCCGCAAACGCCCTTGTCTTACCATGCCTTTCAAGGCCTGAAAAGGCGCGGGATAATAGCCTGGTCCCCGCCGTCTTTCACGGAAACATCGCCGTCTGCCCAAGCGCGCATGTCTCCGGCCATCCGAACATGGCGTTCATGTTCTGCACGGCCTGCCCCGCCGCCCCCTTAACAAGATTGTCGATGGCGCTCAGAATGATCGCCCGGCCCGGCACCCGGTCGGCCACAACCGCTATCTGACAGTTGTTCGTGCCGCGCACCTGCCTTGTGCCGGGCAAATGCCCGTCCGCCAGCACCTGTATAAACGGCTCGTCCCTGTACGTTTCACGCCAAACGCGCTGCACGTCCGCCACCGTTTTCCCCTTCGCAAGGCGCACATAGATGCTGGCAAAGATGCCCCGGTTCATGGGCACAAGATGCGGCGTAAAGTTCGCGACAACCGGCTTGCCGGCCGCTTCGCTCAATCCCTGCTCGATCTCCGGCGCATGGCGGTGCTTCGCCACGCCATAGGCCTGCAGGCCTTCGGCCGCTTCGCTGTAAAGATTCCCGAGTTTCATCTCACGCCCCGCGCCGCTCACGCCCGATTTCGCGTCGATGATAATGTCGTCCGCCTCGATAACGCCCGCGCGCAACAGCGGTATCAGCGGCAATTGCGCCGCCGTCGGGTAGCAGCCCGGATTGGCCACCAGCCGCGCGCCACGAACCTTGTCGCGCGCCAGTTCCGTTAATCCGTACACCGCCTCTTGCTGCAGTTCCGGCGCGCGGTGCGCCTGCTCATAGCACGCCTCGTATTGCCTCGTATCGGCAAAACGAAAGTCCGCCGACAAATCCACGACCCGCACCTTTGCGGGCAACGCCGCGATAACGTCTTGCGTCGTCCCGTGCGGCAAGGCGCAGAAAACGAAGTCGACCCTGCCAAAGTCGACGTCCTCGTTCCGGCATAAATCCGGCAAGGGCAGCCCGATCAAATGCGGCAAAAGAGCCCCCGCAGGCTGGCCTGCGTTCCTGTTCGCCGTCAACGCCGCAATCGTAACGTTCGGGTGCGCCAGCAAAAGACGCAGAAGCTCCGCCCCCGTATACCCGCTGGCCCCCAGTATGCCGATGGCCGTCATGCCCCCTCCGAATGCCTGAAAAAAACCGCTTTTTGCTACCACAGATAAGCCGCCCGTGATAAGAAAAACTTTCTTTTGTAAAGCTCCTTGAACGCGCAGCGCACCATGCCGGAAAACAGCCTTTCTCTTGCTTATATTGCCGAAATGATGGACGAACTCCGGTCCTATGCCGGCCAGACCATCGTGGTAAAAATTGGCGGCAATTCGATTGCCGAAGATCCGGAATTCCTGACGAAAATCGCCCGCCAGTTTGAGTTCCTTCAGTGCCGCCGCATCGGCATCGTGCTTGTTCACGGCGGCGGTCCCCAGATCGACACGGCGCTGCAGGAAGCCGGGCTTGCCTTGACAAAGGGTTCGGACGGACGCCGCGTGACAGACCCGGCCATCATGAACGTGGTCGCGCGCGTCATGGGCGACATCAGCTTGATGGTTGCTGAAGCGCTCGAACAAAACGGCTGTCCGGTTTACTGCGCCGCGCGGGAAAATCATTGCCTTGTCCATGCCGAACCTCTTCAGGGCGCGGCGCAAGACATCGCGGCCGACCGGACCGGCTTGCCGTCGGCTGTCGACGCCTTCGCCATTCAGACCCAGCTTCGAAAGAAAAAAATCGTCATTCTGAATTCCGTCGGCCGCGGCCCGGACCATGGGGCCTTCAACATCAACGCCGACGATTACGCCATGGCGGTAGCCACGGCGCTCGGATCGCGCCGGCTTATACTGGCGACAAACGTAGCGGGCGTATACGATGCCGAAAAACGGCCGATTTCCTGCCTCACGCCGGACAAGGCGCGCGCCCTTATCGCGAACGGCGTGATCGCGCGCGGCATGATCCCCAAGGTCGAAAGCGCCCTTCGGGCGCTGGGGTCCGGCGTCGGCGGCGTCGTTATTGTCGACGCTCACAAGGAGTGGGCCTTGCTGGGCGAGATATTGACGCATGCAGGTTTTGGAACATTGATTGCGGCAGAAGGTTCTCAGGAACCGGCGCCATCGATCTTCTTATAGACGGCAAAAAAGAACAATTCTAAACAGCGGCCCTCCCGCTAAAATAACCATTGTGACCAAAAGTGTTTTGTTTTAGTCTTTTGGCAAAGAAAAATATCCCTTTTAAAAACAAAATTGTCCTTCATGAAACAATCAGAGCTTCAATCCTTCCGGTGCGGGGAAAAAATGAATGTGGCGGCGACCGCGAAGCCGGAAAATAATTCCGGGCCGGTTCTTATACCGGCCGCACATCAAAAACTCGCAAACTCAAAAACGGCGAACCGCCAGAGAGCCCGGATTTTGTCCGGCGCTTCCTGGCTTGGATCCGTCCTGTCCCTGCATCTGCAGGTGCGGTCCGATCTGCCCCGGCCCCAAAGCCATTTTCTCTTGCCGAAAACGGCGGAATATTTTCGCAAGTTGTTGGATGGCAAGGGCGGCGTTTTGTTTGGTCTCGTTTCTCAAAACCGCCTTGTGGGGTCGATGGCGGTTCTGCGGGCAAATTCTTTCGAAGCGGCCCGAACCGGAGAAATCCTGACGTGCCCCGATCCTCAGGGAAAGATATCCGCTTCGTTTGGCGAGGGGGCCGTCGCCGCTGTCCAGTCTCTTTGCGTAAAAAACAACCATTTTGGCCGCGGTTATTCCCGCGCGTTGATCGACGCCGCCATCCAGTGGGCGCAAGATAACGGATGCCGGCACCTGTTTGCGCAGGTTGCCGCGCAGAATACTTTAAGCTGGTTGCGTTTTCTGGATCACGACTTTGCGATCGTTTCGGCGTGGAAATACGGCCATCGCCGTTTTTTGCTTCGCCGGGTGTCGCCCGAAGAGAAGGAACATTTGCTGCGGGCCGCAGCGTCGGCGGACCGCCATAGTTATAGGAAGGACTATTCGCAAATGCCTGCCGCGCTGGCCGAACTGTCGTCGCGGCTCGGCAAAGGCCATATGGTCCTTTTGAACAATAAACATAAGGAAGCGAAAGCGCTGCCTTTCGTCTTCAGCAAGTTTCCCTGCGACAGTCTCGATGACGATATCTAACGCCTCGGTATTTTCTTAAGCGTCGATATTGGTGACGTTAAGCGCGTTTTCGACGATGAAGTCGCGGCGCGGCTCGACGACGTCGCCCATCAGGGTGGAAAAGACCTGCTCGGCGACATCGGATTGATGCACCTTCACCTGCAACAGGGACCGCGCTTCCGGATTAAGCGTCGTCTCCCACAGCTGCTCCGGGTTCATTTCCCCGAGACCTTTATAGCGCTGAATGGCAACGCCATGACGTCCCCAATCCATCACGGAGTCGACCAGCCCGACCGGCCCTGTGATCGCTGCCGGCGCTTTATCCTTGACGGCCAGCACGGCCGGCGAACTGAACCACTCCTGCAGTTCGGCCGTCATGCCGTCGAGACGTCGCGCCTCGGCCGAGCGAAGCGTATCGGCATCCAGCATAAACCGGCTGGTCACGCCGCGCCGAGACCTTGTGAACAACAGGCCGCCTTTTTCGGTAGCCTCGCCCTTCCACCCGCGCTCCACGGAAGGCAAGAGGGCGTCCAGCCGCCTGGCTACGTACGCCGCCGCCTCCTGCGCCTTGCTGGAATCGACAGTAAGCCCGACGCCCAGCGCGCCGGCAATGGCCGCCTGTTCGACGATCGCATGGTGACCTACCTTGCGATTCAATGCCTGAATGGCGTTCTTCATAACGCGCGCCTGTTCCATAATCCTGAACAAGCCATCTCCGCGCAGTTCCTTCCCGTCGTGCAGCGTTACGGCGGCGTTTTCAAGGCCCGAGTCGAGTAAGTATTTTTCAAGGGCGCGGTCGTCTTTCAAATATCTTTCCTTGGCGGACCCGCGTTTCAAGCGGTAAAGAGGCGGCTGGGCGATATAAAGATAGCCGCGATCAATCAACTCCGGCATCTGGCGGAAAAAGAACGTGAGCAACAGCGTCCGGATGTGGCTGCCGTCGACGTCGGCGTCCGTCATGATGATGATTTTGTGGTAGCGCGCCTTCGTGGCGTCGAATTCCTCGCGTCCGATCCCGCAGCCGATGGCGGTAATCAGCGTCCCTATTTCCGCCGAGGAAAGCATCTTGTCGAAACGCGCGCGCTCGACGTTGAGAATCTTGCCGCGCAAAGGCAGGATCGCCTGGAACTGGCGCGAGCGGCCCTGCTTCGCGGAACCGCCCGCCGAGTCGCCCTCGACG
>JAXGVG010000090.1:0-7891 GCA_040773965.1 Alphaproteobacteria bacterium
CACGGCGGCAAAGGCCTCCTGCATTTTAAATTCGGGCGCAGGCGGCAGGATGATGGCAATTTGCGTAAAGAAAACGAACAAAAGGCCGCATATGAAGCCCATCCAGATCAAACGGCGCGTCCGGTTGAAGCCATAGACTTCCGTGAGCACGTCGCCAAATACGCAATTCAGAGAATAGACAAGAATAGCGGCGGAAAAGACGAGCGGCCCAACGGCAAAGAGTTTGCTTGCCGTCACCCACGTGACGATGAGCGCGCAGATGTAAAGACTGCCGATGGCATCGAGGTATTTCGGGTGCCATTCGTTATCGCTGCCTGTCTCTCTTAAATTCAAATCGCGTTTTAACATATCGGTGTCCTAAAATAGGGGTTGGAGCTTGATTGAAGGCCGTCACTAAGAGCCCGTTCATCATCTCAATGCGACACCAAAATGGTGCCGTCATTCCGGCGAAAGCCGGAATCTGGTGTCGCGTGTCCACGCGACGTATCGTTATACGGCTCGCGGACGCTCGCCTCTGGATCCCGTTTTTCAACGGGATGACGCTTGTTTTTGCCTTTCGTTCAAAAGATTATGAACAGGCTCCAATACTTTCAGCAAGGAATATATGTTAATTAACTATCAACATATGTATAATACATATATTAGAGCCGGAAAGTTGAAATGATCACTATCGAGCAAATCAAGGCGGCGCGCAGTTTATTGTCCCTCAGCCAGGCGGAACTGGCCAAGGCCGCGCGAATTTCGCTTCCCGCGCTCAGCAATCTTGAGCGCGGCATCGTTACGCCGCGCGTGCGCACGGTACAGGCCGTTCAAAAGACGCTGGAGGACGCAGGCATAGAGTTCATCGACACGCACGGCGTAAGCCGTCACCGCGAAGTGATGAAAATCGAGATGTTCGACGGCAAGGATGCCGTGCGGAAACTTCTCGACGATATTTACCGGACTCTCGACGCCAAGGGCGGAGGCGATTTGCTTTGCAGCGGCATCGGCGAAAAGGAATTTGTGGCGAACGAGGGCGCGGCGCTTGTGGCCTTTATCCGAAAGCAACACCGCCATAAGAAGATGAGAGGACGCTTGCTTGTGCTTGAAGGCGACCGGCACTTCGTCGGCAAGCCTTCGCACAATATTTACCGCTGGGTGGACAAGGAAACGTTTGGACTCATTCCCTATTATATTTACGGCGGCAAATACGCGGTGATTTCGTGGGGGCCGCCGCGCCGCGTCGTCATCATTCACAATCCTTCGTTGGCTGAAACGCATCGCCGTCAGTTCGAGGCGGATTGGAAGCGGGCAAAAATCCCGCCGCCTTCGGTCAAATATTACTGGCCGTACGGCGAATAGAGACTCGCGAGTCTTTTAGGGTTGTTCCCGGCTTTTTATTCCTTTACACTTCCAATGTCTGAGTATGGACATTGATTCTCACCTCCAACGGTTCACGTCCTGTGGACCGACCTTCAAGCCCAAGAAAGGATCGAGATATGGCAGTCAAGAGAAAGAAGGCCAAAAAGGCCGCCAAGAAACCCGTGAAAAAAGCCAAAAAGACGGCTTGCCGCAGCAAGGCGCGCAAGACAAAGAAGAGGAAATAGTTCCTTTTCAAAAGCTTGTCATTTGGGCCGGGGCGTGGCTAGACTGTGCCCCGGCCTTATTTTTATCTTTTGACGGCTTTCAGGAAAGGTGGGGGTTTCATGGCAGGCAGCGTAAATAAAGTGATTATTGTCGGCAATCTGGGGCGCGATCCGGAGATCCGGACGTTTCAGAACGGCGGCCGGGTCGCCAATTTGACGGTCGCGACGTCCGAAAACTGGAAAGACAAAGCGACGGGCGAACGCAAGGAGCGTACCGAATGGCACCGCGTGGTGATTTTCAACGAGAACCTTGTGAGCGTAGCCGAGCGTTACCTGAAAAAAGGCGCGAAGGTTTATCTTGAAGGGCAGCTTGAGACGCGCAAGTGGCAGGATCAGTCGGGGCAGGACAAATACACCACCGAAGTCGTTCTGCGTCCCTATCGCGGGGAACTGACGATGCTGGATTCCGCGAACAAAGGCGGATCGGGCCCGAGCATGGGTAGCAGCGACTTTCCCGCCAGCGATGATGGCGGCGCGTCGGCAGTCTCCGGCGGCAAGAGCGGCGGCGCGGAGATTGACGACGACATTCCGTTCTAAAATTAACGTCATTCCGGAAAATTTGCCTTTGTTATAACAAAGGCAAATTTGTCCGGAACCCAGTGGATATTTCCATGAGCGCTTAGGTATGTAAATTTTGAGACTGTTGGCTATGTATATATTTTAGACAGCACCATGGCGGGAACTCTTTACATTGGTGTTACATCAGACTTAATCAAGCGTATAAGTGAACATCGTGAAAACATAACCGGCGGTTTTACCGCAAAATATAATGTCCACAGGCTAGTTTATTATGAAAAACACGGGTCAATTGCAGATGCAATTCAGAGAGAAAAACGCTTGAAAAAATGGAAACGAGCTTGGAAAATCAGGCTAATTGAAAAAACAAACCCGAAATGGGATGATCTTTTTCCTCAGTTGTCCGGCGGTTAAAGATTATTAAAAAAGTGTTGTTGAGATGATGACTGGGGTCCGGACAAATTTTCTTTTCCCCAAATAATGGGAAAAAGAAAATTTTCCGGAATGACGTTGGAAAGAAAAGAAACTTGATGCCCGAATCCTTCATCCATCTTCGCGTCCGGTCTTCCTATTCCCTTGCGGAAGGGGCGATCAAGATTGTCGAGGACAAGCCGAAGGACGGCAGCAAGCCCGCGCGCAAAGGATTGATCGAACTTTGCTTGCAGCACCGGATGCCGGCCGTGGCGCTGACCGACCGGGGCAATCTGTTCGGCGCGCTTTTGTTCGCCGAAGAGGCTTCCAGGGCAGGGGTGCAGCCCATCATCGGTTGCCAGGTTTCCGTGGCGCGCCCGGATCAGAACGAATTGCCTCCGGCCCGCCGCGATACTTTCGATCAAATCGTTCTGCTTGTTCAGAATGAATTGGGCTATCGCAATCTGTCGGCACTCGTGACGCAGTCCTATCTCGCGCCTGAAAGGCTCACGCCCTATGTCACGCGCGAAGAACTGGCGAGGTACGCGGGCGGCCTTATCGCCTTGACGGGCGGCATCGACGGGGCCGTGGGCCGCCTTCTTCTGGACGGGCAGGACGCGGCGGCCGAGGCGCATCTGAAAGAATTGGCCAATCTGTTTTTCGGACGGCTTTATGTGGAAATCGCCCGACATCATGGCGGCGACACCGGGCAAAGCGAACAGCGCATCGAAGAAGCCCTGATCGATCTGGCCTATAAGCTCGATCTGCCTCTTGTGGCGACGAACGACGTCTATTTCGGCGAGGAGGACATGTACGCGGCGCACGACGCGCTGCTTTGCATAGCCGGCAAGACCATGATCGCCGAAAAAAACCGCCGCCGCCTGACGCCGGATCATCGTTTTAAATCGGCGGCGGAAATGCGAACGCTTTTTGCCGACCTGCCGGAAGCCTGCGACACTACGCTTGTCATTGCCAGGCGTTGCGCCTTCATGCCGGAGGCCCGTCATCCCATTCTGCCTGCCTATACAACCGCGCCGGGACACACCGAAGAGGAAGAATTGCGCGTGCAAGCCGACGCGGGCCTGCAAGAACGTGTTCGCGCCACGGGTATTAAGGACCCCGCGCCCTATAAGGATCGTTTGGCGTTCGAGCTGGACATTATTACCAAAATGGGGTTTGCCGGGTACTTCCTTATCGTGTCCGACTTCATCAAGTGGGCGAAGAGCCAGAATATTCCGGTCGGTCCGGGACGCGGTTCGGGCGCCGGCTCCGTGGTGGCATGGGCGCTGCTTATCACCGATCTCGATCCCATCCGTTTCGGTTTGCTGTTCGAGCGTTTTCTCAACCCGGAGCGCGTGTCGATGCCCGATTTCGACGTCGATTTTTGCCAGGAGCGCCGCGACGAGGTCATCCATTACGTTCAGTCGAAATACGGCGCGGACCGCGTGGCGCAAATCATCACTTTCGGCAAGCTTCAGGCGCGCGCGGTTTTGCGCGACGTAGGCCGCGTGCTGGGCATGCCTTACGGCTATGTTGACAAGATATGCAAGCTCGTGCCGAGCAACCCGGCGAACCCGGTTTCGCTGCAACAGGCGCTCGATACCGAGCCACAGCTTCAACAGTTGCGCGAGAGCGATCCCGTCGTGACCCAGTTGATGGACATTGCGCTGAAGCTCGAGGGTCTTTACCGCAACGCCTCGACGCACGCGGCGGGCGTCGTCATCGGCGACAGGCCTTTGGTCGATCTTGTCCCGCTTTACCGCGATCCGGGCGCGACGCTTCCCGCCACGCAATTCAACATGAAAATGGTGGAAAAGGCCGGGTTGGTAAAGTTCGACTTTCTCGGCCTCAAGACGCTCGACGTGCTGCACCAGACGGTGGAACTTCTAAAGGCGGAAGGCGTTTCCTGCGATCTTGCCCATTTGCCGCTCGAGGATCCGAAGACGTTTTCGCTTCTCTCGCGCGGCGACACGACAGGCGTGTTCCAGCTTGAAAGTTCGGGCATGCGCGACATTCTGCGCCGCCTGAAGCCCAACCGGTTCGAGGACATCATCGCGCTGGTGGCGCTTTACCGGCCAGGTCCGATGGACAACATTCCTAAATACGTCAAAAGCAAAAACGGCGAAGAGGACATTCAATACCTGCATCCGACGCTTGAGCCCGTTTTGAAAGACACCTTCGGCATCATGATCTATCAGGAGCAGGTGATGCAGGCGGCGCAGATTTTGGCGGGCTACAGCCTCGGCAACGCCGACTTGCTCCGCCGCGCCATGGGCAAGAAAAAGCCCGAGGAAATGGCGGCTCAGCGCGCCAACTTTATCGCCGGTGCGTCCAAAAACGGCATCAAGGAAAATCAGGCCAGCCTGATTTTCGACCAGATCGACAAGTTCGCGGGCTATGGCTTCAACAAGTCGCACGCGGCCGCTTACGCGCTGATCGCCTACCAGACGGCATGGCTTAAGGCCCATTACCCGGTCGAATTTTACGCCGCCGCCATGAATTTCGAGTTGGGCGACACGGACAAGCTCAACGTCTTCCGGCACGAGCTGGTGAGGCACGGCATCGCGCTTTTGCCGCCGGACATCAACAAATCCTTCGCCGGTTTTGTGCCGGAGTATCAGAAGAAGAAAGGGAAAAATGAAAACGTTGCCATTCGCTACGCTCTGGCGGCGATCAAGGGCGTGGGCGACGCGGCCATGCGCGCGCTTGTGGCCGAGCGCGAGGCGAACGGGCCTTTCAGGGATGTGTTCGATATGGCCGAACGAGTCGACGTGCATGCGATCAACCGCAAGCAGCTCGAAGGGCTTGTCATGGCGGGCGCGTTCGATTCGCTTAACAAGAACAGGGCGCAAGTCATTGCTTCGATAGATGTATTGCTCAAACACGGACATGCCGTGGCCGACGAGCGCGCCAGCGGGCAAATGAGCATTTTTGGCGGGGCGCAGGCCGCCGCGAAACCGAAGCTGCCTGTCGTCAAGCGGTGGGACGACCTGACGCGCCTTCAGCACGAGTTTCAGGCGCTGGGATTTTATTTGTCGGCGCATCCGCTCGACAATTACCGCGCCTTGCTGGACCGGTTGGGAGTCGTGGACGCGAACAAGGTCGGTTCCATGCAGCGCGCCATGGGGCCGACGCGCTACAAGCTCGCGGGAATTGTTTTGGCGCGGCAGGAGCGCACGGCGCGATCCGGCAATCGCTTCGCCTTCGTGCAGGCTTCCGATACCGGCGGTGCGTTCGAAGTCACGGTGTTTTCGGAATTGCTCGCGGCGCGGCGCGATATTCTGGAGCCGGGGCAGGCGGTCTTGATGGAAGTGGATGCGCAAACGGGGCAGGGCGGCGGGAACGGAAACGGCAACGGCGACGATCTTCGTTTTATCGCGCGCGGCTTCGAAAAATTGTCGGATGTGGCGGCGCGCTGCACGCAGGGCATTCGCATCCGTCTTTACGATCCCGAAGTGGTGGCGGATATTCAGAAGAAGCTAACCGAAGCGCCAACGGGCCGCAGCAAGGTTATGCTGTCGCTGGAACTTGACGATGAAATCGCCGAGATGGAGTTGCCCGGAAGCTGGCGGCTTTCCGAGGAGTTGAAAACGTCGTTGCGCCAGATCGGAAACGGGCTCGAAGTGCAGGAGTGTTGACAAACAGGCCCCAAGACCCCAACGCAACGACAACGAAGGCTTGGCACCGGTCAAGAAACATAAGGGTTATTTCGTCAACAGCACGACGGCGTGCGTGCCATGCATTCTGTCAATAATCTTGCATGACGAGAAAAAAGCGCCCCAGTTCTTTTGTGTCCATTCATGGGTTTGAAATACCATGCAAAGGTAAGGATTGTTGTTGAGCCGAAAGGCATGGTAAGGAACCGGCAGGTCAACGGGGTTTTGCTCGGAAAAAGCGTTATAGCCCGGGTATTCTTTCAGAAGATGAACGAGGGTTCCGTTTCGCGTCCGCCATGTGTCTTCAGAGTGAATGGTCAGGTAAGCCAGTCCGCCCGGGCGCAAAAGGCGCCTTATTTCCAAAATCAGGGCTTCGGCGTGATAGTCGACGTGCGTGAAGACTGAAAAGGCGGTGACAAGATCGACGCTGTCGTCTTCAAACGGCAAGTGCGGAAAGGTCGTGTTCTGGAAAGCTTTTATTTTCGGCCAAGCATGTTTTCTAATCCATTCCACATGTTTCCTGTTCAATTCCGCAATATAGGCGTCAACGTTTTTATGGTTGGATACGATGTGGCGAAGAACGCGTCCGGTGGCTCCTCCCAGGTCGATAACACGGGCATTGTCGAGGTTTATGTTTAGGCTGTCGCATGATTTTTTGATACTGAAATAGTCTCTGAGCCCGTTAAGCCAGAATTGACCGTGTGCGTTTCCGGTGTAGCCTTCACGGTCGGCTGTGGCCGGAATTGGAAATGTGTCCCGTCCGGCATAGTGGAGAAGTCGTTCTTTCGATAAACCTTCGACGCTCAGATCGCTTGTGTCGTTGATAAAATCGGAAACGTGTCCGACCGGTTCGCTCAGGCCGGATGTATCGTTTATGGAAGTCAGAAGCTCGGACAAGGGCGTTTCTCCATAGCCAGTGCTTGTGCGGAAAGGCAATTTACATTTTGGGACGATCATCAACGGTCCAAAACCCGTTGGCAAGGGATCATTTGTTTTGAAGCCGGGGATATTTTGTCATTGAAGTTGTATGGGGCTCTTTATCTTGAGGAGGGGCGCTTGTGCCGTTTTGCGGCGGTGAAGACGGCGCAGCAGGCGTGAGCGCAACGGCAATGAAGGGTTTGATACGAATCGGATGGCTTCCTTCGGTCGGTCTGGTGCCCTTGATTGCGGCGATGTCTTTTCAGGACAATTGAAGAGAGGCAGCGTTTAAAGCAAGGGAAAGGACGTCTGAGGTATAATTTTTAGCAAAGACAATATGTTAGGGCGTTTTTTTGACAGGAATTTCGAGGTTGAGCTTGATGCGGCGAGGCTTGTGGGCTAGAAAAGCGGCCTTCCGGTCCCCTTCGTCTAGAGGCCCAGGACATTGCCCTCTCACGGCAACAACACGGGTTCGAATCCCGTAGGGGACGCCAATAAAATCAAAATGTTGATCCATCTTGGATGGACGTTTTTTAAATTTTGGGTAAGTTTTGGGTAATAAGCGTGACCTGCCCCCCAATTATGTACCAGCGGCAGGTTGAATCTTTTTTGAAGATAGCGCGGTGAGCTGCCCCCCAAAATTTAGACCAGTGATATAAGGTCCCTAAACGAGTACGGAAAGGGAACGGATATGACTGGGATGCGGAATAAACACACGAAAGAAACGAAACTGAAAGTTGTGCTGGCGGCGCTGGCTGGGGACAA
>JAXGVG010000091.1:0-7839 GCA_040773965.1 Alphaproteobacteria bacterium
CGCCTTTTTCCAGTTCTCGATCCCTTTCACCTCGACGCGGTAAAGCAGTTTGAGAAACGCGCCGATAACGGAAAAAGGCAGCAGCTTGCATATATATAAGGAGACGATCGCGTTCATGACGGCAGCGGCCAAAAAGATCCCGGGAATCGTGATGCCGAGCTTGATCAACGCCACGGCCAGGCCCGCCGCCGCCACCATGAACAGGGCGTTCATGAGGTTGTTGCTGGCGATCGCCCGCGCGCCGTGTTCGGGATCGGCCCTGATCTGCAACAACGCATAAAGCGGCACGATATAAATGCCGCCGCAAATGGACAGGCCCAGAAGATCGATCAGGATGGGCGGGCCGAAAGGCTGTTGCAGGAAAGCCGCCACACTGAACAAGGGACTTTCGGCAGGAAGAACGATGCCGCGGCTGACGCGATAAAGGTCGATGGCGAAAAGCGTCATGCCCAATCCGCCCAACGGCACATGCGTCGCCCGCACCATTCCCTTGATAAGCTTGGCGCAAAGAAGCGAACCGGTCGCGATGCCGACGGAGAACGTTACGAGGAACAGCGTCACGACATGTTCGTCCGCGCGCAGAACGTCTTTCACGAACGGCGAGAACTGCGCGAGATAAAGCGCGCCGATGAACCAGAACCACGAGATGCCGAGAATGCACAGAAACTCGTCGCGACGCTTCCGGCTGTAACCGAGCATGTTGATCGTCTCGCGCCACGGGTTCCAGGCCAGCTTCATGTCCGGCAGCGGCGCGGGCGCGGAGGGAATCCGGCGGCTGCTCAGATAACCGGCAAAGGCGAGAACGAACATGATGACGGGAACCCAAACGCTTCCGCCGGTCTTCAGAATGAGCACCCCGCCGAGTATCGTTCCGCCCAGAATGGCCAGAAACGTTCCCGCGTCAACGTAGCCGTTGCCGGCGATAAGCTCTTCCTCTTTCAGGTGCTGGGGAAGAATCGCGTATTTGACGGGGCCGAAAAAAGTCGAGTGGAGTCCGAAACCGAACAAGGTCAAAAAGAGAATGGGAAGACTGCCGAGATAAAAACCGATGCCCCCCACGACCACCAACGCCATTTCGGCGAGCTTGACCCAGCGCGCCACCTTCGCCCGGTCGATCTTGTCCGAAAGCTGGCCCGACAGATAGGAGAACAGCAGCATCGGCAGCGTAAAAAGACCGAAAGCCACATTCACAAGCTGCGCCGAATAGGCCGGATCGTTCGCCGCGAGATGATAGGTTACAAGAATGACCAGCGCGTTTTTGTACATATTGTCGTTGAACGCGCCCAGAAATTGCGTGACAAACAACGGAAAAAATCGTTTCGACGTAAACATCGCGCTCATGGCGAATCCTTTCCACTTGACAATGGGCCAATTATACCCCATAATTGAACAATGTTCAATATGATTCTGAACACTGTTCATATATAGAGGTTGACCATGGCGCGCCGCAAGGACCACTCGCCGGAAGAACTGAAAGGGCTCATCCGCGCGGCCGCCCAAAATATCATAAATACCAAAGGGTTGAAAGGCCTGACCGCCCGTTCGCTGGCCCGGCAGGTGGGGTATGCGCCCGGCACCATCTACAACGTCTACAAGGACATGGACGCCCTCATCGCCGAAATTAATTTTGTAACCCTCGACCGGCTCCAAAAGGCCTGCCTGTCGCGGATCGAGGGCATGCCCCCTTCGTTCGCGAAAGTTCGCGCGCTCGCTTACGCCTATGTGGACTTTGCCCATGACAATGCGCGCGCATGGGAATCGATTTTCACCCGTCCGCGGAAGGCGTCACGACCGGCCCGCCTCTCCAAAGCCTACCGGCAAAAGCTGCTGGACCTTTTCCTGATGATCGAAACGGTTTTGAAGGAATGCCTGAAGGCTCCCTCTTCCAAAGCCCACAGCGATGCGCGCCTCTTATGGGCTTGCCTGCATGGAATAACTTTATTGACGCTCGACGGGCGGCTGCAATTAATTGGAATCCCGGAACATCGGGCCATGATCGAAAATCTGCTTAAGAATTATTTTGGGACAGACAGATAGATAGGTTAAGAATCAGAATTCATTCGCATGCTCACTTACCTTTTTTAAATAACCAACTGTTTCAATGTTTTTTCTTGTCTTCCTTCGTTTTTTTCTGTTAGTCTTCCGGCTTTGTTGCTCAAAACACCCTGTTCCATGGAGCATCGCATGCAAACGATTATGACGCGCCGAGGTCGAGTTAGCCTGATGGCCTTGAACCTTTTCGAACTCCAGCGTTGGATCGTATCGACATGCGGTATTTATCAACACGCGGCGGCGCACCCGCGGCCAGCTTTCAGGATATCCTTCTTGAAGGACTAGCCCCCGACGGCGGCCTTTATGTTCCCGAGGCATGGCCTCAGTTTTCCCTGAACGAAATCGAATCTTTCGCGCGCATGCCTTATGCGTCCCTTGCGGCGGCGGTTCTGGCGCGTTTTGCGCCGGACATTCCGCCGGAAATCCTCCGCAAACTGACGCAAAAAGCCTATTCCCCTGCCATCTTTTGCCACGCGCGGCCCGGCTCGGACACGCAAAAGATTTTTCCGTTAAGGCCATTGGACAAAGGCTTGTCGCTCCTGGAATTGTCGAACGGGCCCACGCTCGCCTTTAAGGACGCCGCAATGCAATTGATGAGCTATTTGCTGTGCCGGGCGCTTGGCGAGGAGAAAAAGACTCTCACCATCCTCGGCGCCACGTCCGGCGACACGGGCAGCGCCGCCATACAGGCGCTGCGCGGCAAACCCGGCCTGCGCGTCGTCATGCTGTCGCCCGCAAGCCGCATGAGCGTTTTCCAGCGCGCGCAAATGTACGCCGTGTACGACGAAAACGTCATGAACGTGGCCGTTCGCGGCACGTTCGACGACTGTCAGGACCTCGTTAAAGCCCTGAACGCCGACGCCGCATTCAAGGCCAAACACCGCCTTGGCGCGATCAATTCGATCAACTGGGCGCGCATCGCGGCGCAAACGGTTTATTACTTCGCGGCCTATCTTCAGGCGGCGGAGAAAACCGGCCAGCCCGTTTCCTTCGCCGTGCCCAGCGGCAATTTCGGCAACGCCTACGCCGGCTACGCGGCTAAACGAATGGGGTTGCCGATTGAAAGAATTGTGGTGGCCACGAACGAAAACGACGCGCTTCACCGCACGTTCATAACCGGCGCCTACGCGCCGCGCCTCAAGGCCCGGGCGACGTCGTCGCCCTCCATGGACATCACGAAAGCCAGCAATTTCGAGCGCGCCGTCTTCGACGCGGCGGGCCGGGACGGCAAACAAACGGCCGTTATCTGCAAAGCGTTCCAGCATACGGGCAAGATCGATTTCGCGAACGACCATCCCGCCGTTTGGGACAAGCTTCGCGCGCTGGGCTTCGTTTCGTCTTCCGGCACGCATCTGGACCGGCTGGATCTTATTCGGGAAGCCTACAAACGCTGGGGCGTTCTCATCGACCCGCACACGGCCGACGGGCTGAAAGGCGCCTTGTCCTATCACAAGCCCGGCGAACGCATGGTGGCTCTTGAAACGGCCCAGGCCGTGACGTTCGAAAAAACGATCGTCGAGGCGTTGGGCTTCAAGCCAAAACCGCCGCCCGGTCTCGAAGATTTGTTGTTCAAATCGCAAAACATGACGGTTATCGACCCGCGCGCGCAAACGCTTAAAACCCTTATCGACGAATGGAAGCTGCCATCATGACGGTATGGACAAACATAACCCTCGCCCAGGCGAACGACTGGCTGGCCATAGCACTATTGCAACGACCATGGATCTCTATTCTCGCGTCACAACCACAATGCAAAACGATGCCGCTTCTATGCTCGACAGCGCATTGCGATTTGCTATAAAGTCCAGGCATAGTAAAATGCCCCAGTCTGGATAGCGAAATGAGTTCTGTAGCAAAACTCGTATCGGCTCACCGCGCCAAGAGGTAACTGGTTGTTTTTGCTGTCAAGTCCCCGTAGCTCAGCAGGATAGAGCATCGGTTTCCTAAACCGGGGGTCGGAGGTTCGAATCCTCTCGGGGACGCCATCGGGTTTTCTTAATAAGCGTAGCGCGTTTAGAAAACCTTATGTCCGCCGAAGCCTTGCGGCGCAGGCGGACTGCTGGCTAAAATCTTCCGTTCCGGACACATAGTATACAAAACGTTCCGGACACATAGTATACAAAACGTTCCGGACACATGGGTTACACTTTCCATCGCCCATTCGCCAACGAACGAACGCCGCAAGGGACTCTCATGACACGAACGGTCTGTAAAACGATGAGCTATGGCTTCATGCATTTGAGCATCGCCATACTGGTCGCTTATCTTTTAAGCGGAAGCTGGAAAGTTGCGCTCGCCATCGGCCTGGTTGAGCCGTGCTGCCAAACCATCGCCTTTTTCTTCCACGAGCGCCTGTGGCACAGGCTCGAGAAAAAATGGTCTCGAAAAGATTATCACGACAGCGTCATCGACAGCGTTTCGCCGGCTACGCCGCTACTTGAGGACATCCTTCGGAACAAAACCTAAGCCTTCCGGTAAACGAACACTTTTTCCTGATGAAGATAAAGCGTTTTGACGCTTATCGTTTCCACAGGCTTCCAGCCGTCCTGCAACAGGAATTTATTCGAAACGATAAGCGTACCCGGCCGGGTCTCTTTATGAAGCTTTTCGCCCAGATTTTTCATCAAATAGGGAATGAGATACATGACAACGGCATCGGCGCCCGAAAGATCGTAGTCGAAAAAGTTCATACGGAGATATTCCAGATTGTCGAGCCCGGCCCGGCGTTTCTGCCGGTTCGCCCACATGAAATTAAGCCGCGCAAGCTCAATGCCTTTCACTTTCGCCCGAGGAAGAGCCTTCGCGATCTCGCGCGTGAAAAGGCCGTTGCCGGACCCCAGATCGACGATCGTATAAGGCGCTCCTCCGCGCGCCTCAAAATCGTCTTTCAGCAATTGGATGATTTTCTTCCGGATGGCAGGCGCCGTCCGGAAGTTGGGAATGTTTTTGTGAAAAACGATGTTGTAGGCCTGAAGCGCCAGAAGCGAAACAAGCGCCAAAAACATCACGGCGCTGAAGCTGTTGAGAATGGCTGTCAAAGGGAACCCCCGTCGGCAAGAAACCGTGCATCAATGTAAGACCGGGATTTTTTCGTGTAAAGCGTTTCGGCCCGGGAGAAAAACCGGAGATGTGAACCTGTCCTCCGACTTGTCCCCCGAAGCTTTAGCGAGGAGGAAGGCGGGGATCCCATTTGGTTAGGGAAGGATTAAGTAAATGCGTCATCCCCGCGAAAGCGGGGATCCAGCGGCCCGCGTCTGCGGGCCATATGACTCAAACGCTCGCTATCGTTCGCGCTGGATTCCCCCCTCCCGTCTTCGTCCTTTTGGCCTCCGCCACGTCCATCCCGCCAAACTTCGCTTTCCAGTTGTAAAACGTCGCTGAGCTGATCCCATGCTCTCGGCACAGCTCCCCGGTCGGTCGGCCCGCTTCCTGTTCCTTCAAAATACGGATAATCTGTTCTTCGCAAAACCGTTTCTTCATCGTCTGCTCCCTCCTTTGGGTTGCAGACTCTACTTCATTTTGGCGACATTTTCAGGGGGCAGGTCATTTTCGATAAACTGCGCCCGAAAAATCGGGGCAATAGCTTGACAGATAACCCAAAAGCGCTTGTTGCGTAGAATAACGTTAATCCTTTCGTAACCATATGATAATGCAACATTATTTCGTTTTTTAACGAAAGTAAAAGTCGCGCTTTTTGCGCGATATGACGACATGGTAAATTGTCGAATATTGAAATCGCAATGAACGATCATGGTTAATTTTAATGAAACTATTTGAAAAGGTATGGGAGGACGTTATGTTTTTAAGAAAGAAAGTGCCAGCCCGGAAGCTCGTTCTTCTGGTCGCTTGCTTGAAAGGTTTGAAAAAAGTGTCCGGCTTGTTGCCAGCGCGTCTTGAGAACTTCGCTTACGATGAAGACCCTACGGAAATGCGGGGCCTGATCATTGTCGTCCTCGAAAATGACAAAGAGCAAGAATATCTCGTGCGTTTTGATAACAAACATCGGGGTATCAATCTTACAAGCAGCAACGTCAAAATGGACGACGCGCGGAAGATAGAAACACGTGAGATTGAAGACGGAAGATTTACCCGCGATATTTCCGTGATGGAAGACAGGGATTGGCTCAAACCAATTACGTCCGAAGCTGTCATGCAGACGTTGCGCGCGAAAGCAGGCGAGATACTGGTTTCGGGCCCCGGATATAAGGCTCGGTTTATCAAACACACCCCGCGCTAAGCGTCATCGGAACCGCCGTCATGATGACGCCCCCGCCAAATATGGATGCGGACGAGTTTTGTCTGTGGCTCAAGGAGCAAATTGCTCTTGAGGGCGATGCCGTTTTTGGCGGGTTCAATGGGTTTTTGGTACTTTATTCCGGGCCTATTAAAGCTTTCCGCGAAGCCCTTGCCACGCTTTTGGGCCGTCCTGTCAAGGGCGTTAAATCCAATTTTGATCGCGGCAGAAAACAAGCCGCGTTTTTTGGCACAGACATTCTTGACGAGACACACATTGGTAGGTGGCTAATCGATTTCGATCTTGATGATTATTTTCTAGGGACCTACAGCGCTGATCCCGATCAAATCCGCTGCGCCACTTATCGGGTCTGGGCCACGGTTTCGGAAGAGCTTATCCGCAGGGCCTTCGGCAAGGCCAGGACGGCGGTCTGTGGGGCCGATCCCGCGCGCGTCTTCCGCCGCCACGAGCTTCCGCAAATTATAAAAGATACCAAACTTAATACCGTCAACAGCTTGCCGGTTCAGTTGGTCAAGGATTTTTCAAAAATGGGCATGGTCGAAGCCTACCGGCAGATATGTAAATTCGAACTCCTGTCGCTGCGCTATCAGGCGCGGCTGGAAACCGATCCTGTTAAAGCTGCCACTTTACGTGAGGAATGGCGGGAACGTTGGAACCTTTATAAGCAACACCTTGGGCGTTGCCGCAAAGGGCGCAAACCGCCCTCGCCGAAAAGAACAGCGGCCTTGAGAAACCGCCGCAAGAGAATGAGGGCCAGATACGACTTCGAGGCGATCAAAACCTCGATTATTGCCGACTCCACACATGTCCCGTTCGTTCTGTCGGCGGTTCCTGCATGATTTACTCCCCTACTTCCCCAACGCCCCTTCGAGATCCATCGCGTGTTCCTGCTCGATGGCGAGGATAAGGCGCAGTTGCTGCGCGAGGTGATAGAGGTCCAGTTCCTCGGCCTGCTTGATGCGCGCGACGTAGCGGCGAATGGCGTCGTTCTCGCCCGCAAGGTCCTGCTTGAGCATCGCCTCGCTGTTCCGGGCCACCTTCGGCGGCGGCATCATAACGGTCGGAACGCCGCCCAGATAGTCGATCTGGCCGGCCAGAATGGTCGCGTGCGCCAGTTCTTCCTGCGCATGAACGACAAGCTCCTTCTGGATGGATTGATATTTCGCGCCCTTCAAAACGCCCTGGTGCTGCGTGTACTGGATGCACGCCGTGTATTCCAGCGACAAATCCATGTTCAGCAAATCGATCAGCTGCTTTTTCGTGATGATGGAGCTTTTCGGTTCCGGTTGCTTTTTCGCGACGCTCGCCATGTCATCCTCCTTCGGTTAATTGACTTCCGCCGTTAACCATAGGAAAAATTGCGCCGCAAGGCTATAGGGATACAAAGTCCGCCCACGGCCCTGAACTCAGGTTAACAAGGATTCACAAAAGAGGCGAAGAGTGATTCACTGGCCCTTCTGAAAGGGAGGGCGAGACAATGGAAGGCTTTGAAAAACCGAGGCTTAAGGGTTTATTGGATCATTTTGCGGTGA
>JAXGVG010000092.1:0-7790 GCA_040773965.1 Alphaproteobacteria bacterium
GGCTTCGTCTTTCGCTTTGGCCGGTTGCGCGGCTTTGGCTTTTTTGGGTTTCGGCTTGGCGGTTTTCGCCTTTACGGCTTTTTTCTTCGCCGGTTTTGCCTTGACGCCTTCCTTGCCCGCCGAACCGCCGTAACGGGCTTCAAAGCTGGTGCAGCCGTTGATGCCCTGGAAATAGCCGCTGAACGTTTTCGCAGCCGGATCGAAGCTGCCGATCATGATGGTGCTGAAGTAATCCTTCGGACGCTCCAGCCATTTGCCGGGATTGACAAGAATGCGCTGGGATTCGCTGTCGTATTCCCCAAACACGGCGTAGTGGCCCGCCGGAACGTAGGGATTCTTTGTTGTCGGGTAAAAGCGGAACGTGCCTTCAAACTGGTCGCCGCGCAGACTCTTAACCGTGAGCGTGCCGCCCGTCGTGCCTTGCGAACACGTGTAGGTGCCCACCCACGAGCCCAAAGGCGAAAAGGCGTGCGCCGAGGGCTTGCCCGTGCGGGTCAACAGAACGGGCTCTGTTTTGCTCCTCAAGGCTTGGCCGGTTTCCGGGAACGTGCCGAGCGGCGGCGCGGCGGCAAGCGTCGACGACGCGTAACCCGTAGGGGCCAGCGGCGCGGACGTTTCGCACACCACCATCACAAGGCCGATTTCGCCTGCCGACCACAGGAAAACAAGATGCTTGTCCGCCCGGTCCGCCGTAAAAAGCGTCACGTCGCGCGACACCGACGTGGGCGCTTTCGATTCCACAACGAATCCCTGTCCCCTCATCCGGTCCACGGTCGAATTGAAGATTTGATTGACCCGTTCCTGCTCGTTCGCGCCCATGCGCCAGCCATAGGCTTCCATCCGGCCGCAACTGCGTCCCAGTTCGCTGCTTGCGGTGAGCATCGCCATCTGGAAATTCCGTTGGGGCGGCAACGTCAAGGGAGGATCGTCGAACGTGATGCCGGCGATCGTCGAACCCGCCGCCTTGGCCAGGTCGCTCGCGGCCATCGCACCCGCCGCGCAAAAGAGTCCCGCCCCCAGAACGAGGGCCGTAAGAATGCAAAGGCCGTTTCTTTTCCCGGTCCTGGCGCTCAAACGCATCATGCGTCATACCCCTGTCGAATCACGCGAAACACTTCGAGGCACGACTATGCCGATGCTTGCCGCCGAACGCAAGTTTACCGAGATGACTCATCCCCCGCCAGCCATCCGGCTTTCCATGCCGGTTCCGGACTCCGCAAACGTTCGTGAAGAGCCGGGAAAAGCTGCGCCAATTGCCGATCGAGCCGCCACGGCGGATTGACGAAAATCAGTCCGCATCCGTTCAGCCGGTCATGCCGAATTTCCGCGAATTGTGTGAATTCGGCACACAGAATCCGGGCCGCTCCGCTGGCCGCCAGCGCCTCGTGAAAGCGCCAGATGGCGGGCCTCTCCTTGACGGGATACCAGATCATCCCCTGTCCCGTGGGCCATTTCCGGTTCAGGGTTTTTACGGCCTCAACGAGGGAATCGAACTCGTCCGGTTTTTCAAAGGGCGGATCGATCAGGACCAGCCCTCTTTTTTCCGGCGGCGGCAGGAGCGCCTCCAGCGCCTCGTAACCGTCACGGTCATGGATGTGGGCCTGTTTGTCGCCGTGGAAACGGCGCTTGAGTTCGTTCGCGTCTTCGGGATGCAGTTCGCAGGCCACCAGGCGGTCTTGAGGCCGCAACAGGCGGCGGATCAGGACGGGCGAGCCGGGGTAGAGGTGTATTGCTTCAAGCCCTGACCCCTCACCTGCGAAATCTGGGGCGTTACGTTGTAACGCCAAGATTTCGCTTCCTCTCCCGCAAGGGGAGAGGGGCTTTATATTTTGATTCAGTTCTTCAACAAACCTGTAATAACCGTACAGTTCGGGAAAGGGCGGGGCGGCGAGAAGGCGGCGGACGCCCTCCTCCGCTTCGTTGGTTTTCTTCGCGCGCGGATCGTCAAGATCGTAGAGGCCCGCGCCCGCGTGCGTGTCGAGAACCGCAAAAGGTTTCTCTTTTTCGCGCAAACGTTCGATGAGCAGCGTCAGCGCCGCGTGCTTGACGACGTCGCAGGCGTTTCCGGCGTGATAGATATGGCGGTAGTTCACTTCAGGGGCGTCCCATCGCGACGATTTCATAGCCCCGCGCGACGACCCCGGCGAGCGGCTCCGACGAGACCTGCATCGTGTAACCGTTCGCATGAACGATATGGTCGTGGTTGGCCATGATGCCCACATGGCGGGGCTCAAGAAAAACCAGATCGCCGCGCCGCCATGCGACGTCGCGCCACGGCGCGGGCAAGGGCCGCCCATACGCTTCGCGCTGGCAATCGCTGTCGCGCGGCGCCTCGACGCCCGCCATATCGAGCACAAGCTGGATGAGGCCCGAGCAATCGATGCCCAAAGGCGTCCGCCCTCCCCACAGATACGGCACGCCCAGCAGGCGGCCCGCCGTGAACGTATAATCCGGCATTAGGGAATCGCCGGTCGGCGCGACGTGGCGCGCGATCACGTACCCGCCGCTGGCCAGCTCCATGAACTCGCCCGTCTCGCCCGCGATGCGGACGTAGGATCCCAGAGTCAAGCGGTCCAGCACCGCCGCCTTGATGTCCGGCTCGGCAAAAACGAAAGAGTGCAGCACGACGATCCGGTTCGACAGCGAGGCGATTTCCTCGCTGAGCGCGCCCGCCGTCCGGATGTAGCCGACGTAGCTATCGCTGCAGTTCTGCACCCACGCGAAGCCGTCTTTGCGTTCCTCCACGACTTTTAGGAACTCCCCATAACGGATTTCGCTCACGCGGCGCGAGTCCGGCTTCGGTTCGGCCAGAAGAGGCAGCACGCCGCGCACGCATTGGCGCGGAACCGGTTCAACGTAACGATCCGCTTTCACCAACGCCTGCAACGACGCATCGGCCAGATCGGGCCGGAAAGCGTTCACACGGGGATCGAGAGGGATGCCGTTCATACCGGGTTAATAGAACAAAACAAAAATAAAGGAAACAGAGTGGGAAAACGGCGCATCTTACGCGCAAAAAAAAGGGCTTGCTTGCGCAAGCCCGGGGGTTTCTTCCTCTCCCCCCTGGAAAAGAGGTTTTTTTCAGGCGGCCGCTTCAACCCATGTGGGTTCGGCAACGGCGCCCGCCGCCGAAGTCGGAGCGGAGGACTGTTCGATCATGAAACTGACATCGCGGGCCGGAAGAGTCGCGGCGAATTCCTGCCCCGCCACGATCAGGCCCGAAAATTCGACGAGGAACTTCGCGCCCGCCTGCGTGCGCCGGACAAGCACATTGCGGCGGTCCAGATCGTCACGCTCGCGGCGCACGTAGCCCAACTCCCCAAGGCGGTCAAGCGCGCGGCTGATCGCCGGTTTCGAAATGCGCAACGCCTGCGCAAGACCGCGCACGGTATGCGGGCCTTCCCCCATATACACGGAGAGAAGAAGCGCCATTTGCCGCGCCGATAAATCGGGCGCGTCGCCGCGCACGCTTGCCACCAGACTATGCCGCCATAATTCGAGCGCTTGAAGCTGTGATCCCACGGTACCGACCTTTTCAATAATTGTTCACGATGCGATGAGGCCGATACTGTGTCAGGGAAGTTCGATTCGCAAGGCAGAGAATTTTTTTGTGGAGTGATTCAACCTCTTTACGGGACTCGTTTTTTCAGGTGCGCGCGACTCGTGAAACCCCGCCCCCGCTTCGTTCATGTTTTTGTGGAAGTTTAAAACGAAAAAAATTCTCCACAAAATTCATCGTTTTCGCATGCGCTTCTCAGTTGGCCGGTCAACGGCCAAAACGGGTTTGCGGAAGGGACTCGTTTTGCCCGGCATCTAAAGCCTTCCTTTCGGGGCTTTATAACGATTTTTTTTCCGGGCCGGGCGTTGCAAAAAAAACGCAGCCGGATTCCTTCAGCGTACGGAAGGCGTGCAGGCCAGATCGGCGCCCGATTTGCCCGCCAGGTAGCAATAGCTGACTTCGCCGCTTGACGTGTCGAGCCTGAAGACGCCCGCCAGCGCCGACGTATTGCTATGATGCATCAGAACGTAAGGCCCGCCGGTCATGGCGGCGGCAGGCCTGATAACGCTAACGGTCACGACGCTCGCGGCAATCAACAGGACGCCCGCAAGTATGGCAAGGGTGTGCGACATGGTTTTGTTCTCCGTGGCAGGGGTTGAATCGCTTTCGGATCTATTGTGCCGGATAAGGGGGAGCGGCCGCAAGCCGCCCTCTTTTCCGCCCCTTGATGCGGCCTTGGGCTGTCTGGTAGGCTCAGCCCCGTCGTCTATGTCATTTCGGGGAGATCGTCATATGCCTTATGTCGTTTCGGAAGCCTGCATCCGTTGCAAGTATATGGATTGCGTCGAGGTCTGCCCCGTGGACTGTTTCTATGAGGGCGCGAACATGCTCGTCATCAACCCCGACGAATGCATCGATTGCGGCGTTTGCGAGCCCGAATGCCCCGCCGAGGCCATTTTCCCGGATACCGACAAACGCGCGGAAAAGTGGCTCGAGCTTAACCGCGAGTTTTCCGGCAAGTGGCCCAACGTCACCCGCAAGAAGGAACCGGCCCCCGATGCCGATGAATGGAAGGGAAAGCCGGACAAGTATCCGAAGCATTTCAGCGAAAAACCGGGCAGTTAACCGGTGTTTTTAACGCGCTTTCTCGCCTTCTTCCTTTTTCTCTGCGTCGGCATGATCGCTTACGCCGCCCCGGCCATGGCCACGGCCACCGACCTGAAAGACTGTCTTGTCGAGGCCAGGGAAAAAGAAGTGGATAAGGACGATCTGAAGCTTTTCCTTAAAAACTGTTTGGACAGGAAAAAGGCCGGTTCCGAATTGTCCAACGAACGGAAGGCCATTATTAAATCCCGCATAAAATCCTGTCTTGGACGCGCGGACAAGCAGCGCCTTCAGGGAAATATACGCGGCGCTTTTCTCCGGACGTGTTTGGGGTCTAAATAGCTTATATCAGTCGCCGAAGCGCGGCTCGGACGTGTCGATTGTTTCCTTTTCCCGGTCAAAGAGGATTTGCCACCCCGTCTTTTCCCCTTTCTGGAAAACGATGTCATGCGCCGCAGGAAGGGAATACCAGATCCCGCGCTCCCTGATTTCGCTGTATAGCTGGAAAGGGCCCCAGCCCGCATACCCGATAAAAACCCGGTAGCGGCGTTCGCGCTTCGTCCGGTCCCGAACGAGCCTCTCCAGCAGATCGGGCGCGGCCTTAACGGCCACGTCCCATTCGTTCAGGTCGTATTGGACGCCCTCTTCTCCTTCGGACGGAATTTCCTCCAGCACATATATTTTGTCCGGGAAATCGACGGGCCCGCCGTAGCCCACATCGATGCCTTTCTCTTTCAGAAACGCGGGAACCCCGGCTTTTTGCTCTTCGGTCAGCGGCCTGTTCAGAATCACGCCTTCCGCGCCGTCGAGGTTCTGTCGCTGAATCAGGACGACGGTCCGGTCGAAAGGAGGCGAGACCGTTTCCTTCGCGACAAGAATTTCGCCCGAGCGGTCCGACGCAAGGTCTATGAACGTTGGGAAAAGAAGAAACAGGGCCGCAAGAAAAAAAAGCCACAGGGACTTGCGAGGCAGGCGCATGACTCGGCTCCGTTTGGGGAACAGACAGGACTTTGTTCTATCACTTTTTATCCCCCATCTTGAGGGCGGCGATGAAGGCGGATTGGGGGATTTCCACTTCACCGAACTGGCGCATGCGCTTTTTGCCTTCTTTCTGCTTTTCCAGCAGCTTACGCTTTCTTGTTATATCGCCTCCGTAGCATTTGGCGGTCACGTCCTTGCGCAGCGCCGAGATGGTTTCGCGCGCGATCACCCGTCCGCCGATGGCCGCCTGGATGGCGATCTTGAACAGATGCTTGGGAATCAATTCCTTGAGTCGCTCGCAAAGCATGCGGCCGCGTTTTTCGGCCACGCTGCGGTGCACGATGCACGCCAGCGCGTCCACCGCTTCCTGGTTGACCAGAATATTCATCAGGATCAGGTCGCCTTCGCGGTAGCTGTCCGGCACGTAGTCGAAACTCGCGTAGCCGCGGCTGATGGATTTCAGGCGATCGTAAAAATCGAACACAACTTCGTTGAGCGGCAGGCGGTATATCAACATCGCGCGCTGGCCGACATAGGTCAGCTCTATCTGCTCGCCGCGCCGGTCGTTGCAAAGCGCCAGTATGCCGCCGAGGTAATCGTCGGGCGTGAGGATGGTCGCCTTGATCCACGGTTCCTCAATATGCGCGATGCGCACGGGATCGGGCATGTCGGCGGGATTGTGCAGATGCATGACCTGCCCGTCCGTTTTATAGATATGATAAATGACTGACGGCGCGGTCGTGATCAGGTTGAGGTTGAACTCGCGTTCCAGCCGCTCCTGAACGATTTCCAGATGAAGAAGGCCCAGAAAGCCACAGCGGAAGCCGAAGCCGAGCGCCACCGAGCTTTCCGCCTCGAACTGGAAGCTCGCGTCGTTCAGCGCCAGTTTGCCGAGCGACTCCCTCAGATGTTCAAACTCGGCCGTATCCACCGGAAACAGGCCGCAGAACACCACCGGCACCGATGGCTTGAAACCGGCCAGAGGCTCTTCGGCGGGACGGCGGTCTTCCGTGATCGTGTCGCCGACTTTCGTGTCGCTTATCTGCTTGATGCCCGCCGTGATGAATCCCATTTCGCCGGGGCCGAGTTCCGGCACTTCGACTTTCTTGGGCGAGAAGATGCCCGTGCGGTCCACGTCGCGCGCCGCGCCCGTCGCCATGAAGCGTACCTTTTGGCCCTTGCGCAAGACGCCGTCCACCACGCGCACAAGGATGACAACGCCAAGATAGGAGTCGTACCAGCTGTCCACCAGCAGCGCCTTGAGCGGATTTTCCTTTTGCCCCAGCGGCGGCGGCAAGCGGGTCACGACGGCTTCCAGAACGTCCCCGATGCCCTCGCCCGTTTTTGCGGAAACCAGAACGGCCTCGGAAGCGTCGATGCCGATCACGTCCCCGATTTGCTGGCGCACGCTGTCCGGTTCGGAGGCGGGCAAATCGATCTTGTTCAAGACCGGCACGATTTCATGCCCGTTTTCGATGGCCTGATACACGTTCGCCAGCGTTTGCGCTTCCACGCCCTGCGACGAGTCCACGACGAGGATCGAACCTTCGCACGCGGCAAGGCTGCGGCTGACCTCGTACGCGAAATCGACGTGGCCGGGCGTATCCATAAGATTGAGCTGGTAGGTCTTGCCGTCCTTCGCCTTGTAGCTGAGGCGCACGGTTTGCGCCTTGATGGTGATGCCGCGTTCGCGTTCGATGTCCATGCTGTCCAGAATTTGTTCGCGCATATCACGCATCTCCACGGCGCCGCAGCTCTCGATCAGCCGGTCCGCCAGGGTGGACTTGCCGTGATCGATGTGCGCGATAATCGCGAAATTGCGTATGTGGCTCAGCGCGGTCATGGTTGCTCATGCTCCAAATCAGGCTGCACAAAGACCAGAAAAACGGATGGAATACAAGGGGTTATGTTATCTTTTTTCTTTCAGGGGCTTAGCCGGTTGAAATGAAAGTATTTCAGGAACTGGACAATCGTTTCGATGCAGGTACGATAGAGGGCAAATACAGAATAAATCGATAGGAAATGGTGATTGATGAACGCACCCACAGATCCCTTTTTAGCCAAACTGCCGCCCGTGACTTTGGGCGGGGTTTTCCCTCGCCCTCAGGTGGGTAAAGGAGAACTTCTTCTCTCCGGTCTCAAGGCTGCCGGGGTCTTCATTTTAACAAGTTTTATTGCATTAAGCGGTTTGTCGCTCCTGTTTAAC
>JAXGVG010000093.1:0-7656 GCA_040773965.1 Alphaproteobacteria bacterium
CGAAACGGAAAAGAACTGATATGCCGCGCTTGCAAGGTCTTATCTTCGACCTCGACGGCACGCTGGTCGACAGCGCGCCGATCATCCGTCAAGCCATGAACAAGGTGCTTCATGAAGAAGGCCGCCGAGCCCTGACATTGGATGAAGTTAAAAGCGTTGTCGGCGACGGTCTTATGGAGGCCCTGCAACGCGCTTTTAAAATGACCGGCGGCGCCCTTCCGGATGAGTTTTTTCCTTATGTGCAGAAATATATTTCCTGTTACCGGAACACCAAAGCCGATCCCGCCCAGATTTACCCGCACGCATTAACGACGCTTGAGCGCTATGCAAAGGCGGGGGTAAAACTCGGCGTTTGCACGAACAAATCGGAAGGTTCGACTTATCAAGTGCTCGAAGAACTAAACCTTAAGCGCTATTTCACGTTCATCGCGGGCGGCGATACGTTCACGGTCCACAAACCAAATCCCGATCATGTCTATGGCGTGATTACGGGGCTCGATGTGCCGCGTGAGGGCTGCGTTTTTATTGGTGACGGACGCAACGACATCCTTGCCGCGCGCGGCGCAAAGATTCCCTGTATCGTCATGACGCACGGTTACGGCGATGAAGGCGGCAACGAAGCCGCCGACATTCTCATCGGCGGGTTTGATGAGTTGGCGGATGCCTTAAACAAGTTGGGTTATAGCCTCGGATAAAGAATTATCCGTACGTAAAGCCTTTGGGTCCTGTTCTCGCGAGCTTAAACGCAATTCTTTTCAATAGTGAAGGTTGCTGAGCTTTTATCATCTTTTGTTCCATATCCCGGGCGCCGAGCGCGACGGCCGTCGCCGGCGTGCATAACATCAAGGCCGCAATCGAAAAGCCTACAGCGGGATTTGCCGCGCAAAAGCCAACACCAATGGCGACGGCAAGGCCTGTTCCAATGGCCAACTTAGCTTTTGTCGATAGACTCAGGGGCTCTCTCTTTTTCTTTTCTGGATTCGGGGCAAGGATGGCAACACCTGTCGCCGGCGTGCATAACATAAGGGCGGCTACCGTAGTGCCCAAGGCCGGACTAGCGGCGTAATGGCCTGTCAAAGCCGCTGTTGTGAGACCTGCAATGACTGATAGTTGAGCTTTCGTCCGCAAATTCATTCGAAAATCTCCTAAAAAAATAGGCTCGCAGTATACCACAAAGGCGGCCCCCTTTCGGACGCAATGTATGGTTAATTTACTTTCAGGAAGCAATACAGCCGCTTATTCAGCATACCGCCACCCCTTCAGATGCACGGCAATGCGGCCCCAGGCGCTGGGACTCTCGGCGCGGACGGCCAGTTCCGGCAAATCGGGCGACAACTGGGCCAGCCAGATTTCGAAAGGCTCGCGGCCCGGCGTGCCGTCCTTGTGCATCCAGAAACGGCTACGCTCACGATCCTTCCACTCGCCCGCCACCATGTTGAAATGAACGTCGCAACGGCGCGCTTCGCCTTTATACAGGCCGTATTCGTCGGGATCGGTAAAGCCCCTGCCCTTGTCCTCGCCCACCAAATCGAAGCGACGGCGGCCATCGAACAGTGGTTCCGAACCCCAACAGTGCTTGTTCACAGCCAAATCGCCCAGAAGCTGCAAAATGCCGGAAAGAGGATCGAGCGCGCCGCGTTTTTCCTTATCGGATACGATGTTGCGTTCCTCGCTGGGCGTTTCGGACGGCTCGAAGACGACATTTATGTTCTGGTTCCTGTCATAATTGAACGCAATGGTTTTTGTCTCGTCTTTCCATGTGCTGGCGTTTTTATGCGTTTCAGGCTTGAAACGCGAACCCTCGATACGGCCTTGCGATTCAAGATCGGCACGCCAGGGAAGCATCCAGCCCCAAAATCCGCGTGTCCGCGCATGCGCCCGGATATCAAACCGGTTTTCGTCTTCGCGGAAAAAAAAACGTGCCTCGATAAAGTGCAACCCGCCGACGTATATGTCATACTCGGCAATGACAGGCTTCAAAACAGGCAGCTGGGACGGGATGACTTTTTCGGCAACTTGCTTGCGCGCGCGATCCTTCGCCTTGCCTTTGGCCTCGGCACCGGCGGGCACAACGCCTAAAACCGCCACAAGAAGAATAAGGATCGCCTTACGCATGATGTGATGCTTCAAGAGAACCATGGCAAAAATGGGGCTAAAACCGGGATTGAATTTAGCCAATTTCAAAAGCTTTAACATCACGTAAAATCGCGTCGGCTTCAGCCGTATACCCGCCGTCCGCCCTATGCATAACAAACGGCTGGAAAGATTTTAAGGCAAACGCCCCCATCTTATCCGCCTGAACAATGACACGTTTTGTCGCGGCGTTCTTTTTAGAAACAACAGGCTTAACGCGCACAAGACCGAAAGAAGTTTTCACCAGACCGAGGATCTCATTAAGCCTGTCCGCGCGATGGATGAGAGTCAGCATACCTCCATCCCTCAGGGCCTGCGCCGCCCCGGCGATCCACAATGCCAAATCGCCTGCCGTTTCGGTATTCGCTATGCGCCTGCTTTCATCCGGGGAAGCATCGTGCCGCGCCTCGTCGTGATAGGGCGGGTTCATCATGACATGATCGAACGCGCCCATCATATTCGAAGGCAATTGCGTAACGTCGCCTCGCACAACTTGCAAATTGTCCCTAAGCCTGTTCCTCTCAATATTTCCTTCGCACAAACGGACCAGTTCTTTCTGTGTTTCAATGCCTGTCACTCTGACGCCCGGCACGCGGCAGGCCAGAGCCAGCATCGCCCCGCCGACGCCACAGCCAAGATCGAGCACATCCTCCCCTGCCCGCGCCGGAACCGCCGCCGCCAGCAACACAGTATCCACCGCGATGCGAAAGCCCTCCGCAGGCTGTTCGAGCCATATACGCTTGTTTAAAAGGCCGTCGAAGGTGGTTTCCATGACGTTATCTATAAACTATGATTTTTTTCGCGTTCAATATTATACTTCGCTTTCTTCTTGCGTACGAGAAAAATCATGGCCGCGATTATTCCTTTAAAAGCCCATCACAAAAACACATCCCAGCCAACAGGTGAGGACACGCTGGAAAATCTTTCAAATCTGCTGGTCGAAGACATGACCGCAGTGAACCGGCTTATTCTTCATCGCATGGAAAGCCCGGTGGCGCTTATCCCACAGCTTGCCCGGCATATTATTGCGGCGGGCGGCAAGCGTTTGCGCCCGCTTCTCACACTGGCTTGCGCGCGTCTTTGCGGCTATGAGGGCGAACGTCATCACGCCCTTGCCGCGAGCGTCGAGTTCATCCATACCGCCACGCTTTTGCACGACGACGTCGTGGACGCGAGCTATATGCGGCGCGGCGGCCCTTCGGCCAATGCCGCCTTCGGCAATGAGGCGAGCGTTCTTGTCGGGGATTTTTTGTTAAGCCGCGCCTTCCAGCTTATGGTGGAAGACGGTTCACTCGATGTCTTGCGTATACTCTCAAACGCCTCAGCCGTCATCGCGCAGGGCGAAGTGATGCAACTTAGCACAAACAACGACAGCTCGACAAACGAGCAGACCTATCTCGATGTCATACGCGCCAAAACGGCGGAACTGTTCGCGGGGGCCTGTCAAATAGGTAACGTCGTGGCCGGCAGGCCCTTGGCAGAAGAGGAAGCCTTACGCGCCTTCGGCCTAAACCTCGGCATGGCGTTTCAGATTGTCGATGATGTCCTTGATTACACGGCGGAGCAAACGAACCTCGGCAAAATGGTGGGCGACGATTTTCGCGAAGGGAAAATGACCCTGCCGGTTATCCTCGCTATCCATCGCGGCAACGAGGCGGAGCGGGCCTTTTGGCAGCGGGTTTTGAGCGGCCCGAAGAACCAGCGCGACGGCGACCTCGCCCATGCGCTAGAACTCATGCGTCGTCACAACGCCTTAAACGATGCCGTGGACCGCGCGCGCCATTACGGCGCCATCGCCCGCGACGCGCTGGGGACCTTCCCCGAACATCCCCTCAAGGCGTCGTTGCTCGATGTCGTCGATTTTACGATGGAACGCAAGTTTTAGGCACGATTTATGCCCTCATTGCGCCTCTTCGCCATTCCCGCTATAAACCCACCCTTCAGGCGCGGCCGGAGAGTAGCTCAGCCTGGTAGAGCACTGCCTTCGGGAGGCAGGGGCCGGAGGTTCAAATCCTCTCTCTCCGACCAATTTTCGAGAGTTAGATATTTCGGGAACGTCAGACCCTGTGATGTTTAAAATGGAACTCAGAACTGCGATAAAAAAAGATTTACCGGCTTTAGAGGTTATGTTTAAAAAAATTGTAGAAAATATGCACAAAAACGGCGTAACAATTTGGAATGATTCTTATCCTTATGAAGAATTCGCCGGTGATCTTGAAAACAATAACTTGTATTTAATGACCCATGAAAATGAAATAGTTGCCGCTTTTGGCGTGTATGACGCTACGGAAGGGCAAGATTGTTTTGAATGGAAAGACAAGAGCGCAAAGGCCGTCTACTTAGGCCGTGTGGGTGTAGATGTAAAATTCCAAAGGCAAGGCATCGGTAAATTGGTAGTGAAGCATGCATTCGAAATAGCAATACGAAAATACGCAAAATTTTTACGTTTGCTCGTCAGTGATATTAATAAATCGGCCTTAAACTTTTATAGGAAGAATGGATTTACACAAGTCACCGGTGTTCATAATGAATTTTCAGAATCCCTTAACAAGAACATTGTAGAACTTGGTTTTGAAATGGTTACCCCCTCTACCTCCCCGGAATCCGGCTTTCGATGATCGGCAACGCCGCCGCAAGGAAATCTTGCAGCCGCCGGTCGGCCTCTTCTTCTTTCTCACCGTCCGGCAACGGCGTCGTCAGGCGAACGAGCGCGCCGTCGCTCCGGTTCAACAACAGGGAGTCGACCAGCAAATACCATTTCGCCTCGGTCTGGCTTGTAAACGTGCGCCCGCGCTCGAAAAACCAGTAATAGACGATTTGTTTTTGCGCGCCCGAGCGAATGACCATTTTGACAAGCGGCATCGCGCGGGACTGCGCGCCGGTTTTCACGGGAACGTTTATCTCTTCCGAACGCTCGATGGCCCAGCCCCCGCCCGGCACGCATGTCGAAGGCGAATGCGCGGCCTTGCCGATCTGTTGCGACGCGTAATAGGCGATATACAAATTGACAGGCCCGGCGCCGTTGTCCTTTCGCCCGTAATCGGCCATCCAGTAATCGGTCAGCTCAAGCGCCTTGAGGATCGGTTCCTTCATGCTTCCCGGGGCGCCGCGCCAATCCCCGATTGACAGCGGAAATTGCGCCAACCCCGTCAGAAGCGGCGTTCCGGCCGAACGTTGGGCGAAAACGCCGCCAAGGAACAACGCCGCAACACCCAAGGTCACCGCAAGCGTGGCAACGCCCGGCAGGCTCTTGAACGAAGGCCGGACAAGCAGTTTTTCCTGCGGCAGCGCCAAATAGTCCCAGGCGAAACCGCCGCGCGGCGGAATGAGCAGCACAAGATACGTCACGAACATCAAAACCGCGAGGCAAAGGAAAAAGACGATGTAACCTTCGAAATAATGAACGAACGCCTCGGCCGCCGCCGGGCCCCACAGGCCGACCGTGATGCCCACAAACGTAATGCGCAGCGCGTTCATGCCTATGGCGATGGGCACGGACGAAAGAAAAACCGCAACCTTTTTCCAGAACCTGTCCCTGACGAAATAGGCCACAAGAAACGCAAAGCACATCAGCGGAAAAAGATAGCGAAGGCCGCTGCAAGCCTCGACGACCTGAAGCTGGTAAGACCCCAGATCGATAATGTTTCCGTCCTGAAAAACGGAATAGCCCAGCAAGCCGAGAATTGAGGCCCCGAGAGTCGACGAAAGCAGCTTTAAATTCAACGAAAGCGCGTTGTAGAACATGAGCGGAAAAGGCACCGCGAAAAGAAGAAAGAAAAATGAAATGGCGATGGCCCGCGCGAAAGCCCTGCCGAAATAGACAAGCGAAAGACCGAGAAGAACGCCGAGCATGGCCCAATAGGCCAGATGCCTGAACGTCGAGAGTTCGCTGACGATCAACGCGGCCAGACTGAGGGCCACAAGGGCAAAGCCCCAATGACTGGGGCGGCTGTCTATCTTTTTCCCGGCCAGGCGATGCCATGCGATGAGGGCGGCCAACGGCGGGACAAGAAAGCTGTGGCTAAACGTGTCGTTGCCCCACTCTTTGACCAACTGCGCCGCTGTTGACGAAAAAACATAGCCGAGGCAAACGACCGTGACCAACGGGATAAAACCATTCGCCAAATTATCGAAAAGAGAACGGCGCATTCAACATCCTATCGGCCTAATTCGGCACCGGCGTGCCAACGCTGTGGGCGGTGTCGAGCGGCACTTCCGGCGGCGGCCCGACAAAACGAAAATGTTTTGAGATGGCCGGGGGCCAAGGCATGGTCGCGCCATAAACGGATTTTCCTTTGCCAAGCGCGTTTTCAAAACTGATCACAAGCGGCCCTGGCGTAGTATCGACTATATATCCGCCATATGTTTGCAAGGCATGGGCAATGACCAGATCGGCCTCGTTAAACCCCATCCCCCGCATTTTTTCATCCGTTAAAGAAGGATCGAGTTGAAGTCTCGCGCCGTACGGTATCGAGATTTCCGTGTCCGTGGCTTTTCCATCTGTTCCCGTGGCCGGATATTGCATAATCGACCGCCGCGCCTTCCAACCCCGCACAAGATTTATCGGCCAATGAATGGCCAGCGCATGATCAATATGGCCGGATTTCATTTCATGGGGACGGATAAGCCCGCCGCAAAAACTTGCCCCGGCCGCAGGCCCAAGACTTGGCGTTGCCACAAATCCCTTTGAAGTTTCAAACGCTTTTTTAAGGGAAGACCACCCCGGCCCGGCAAGAGGGCTGAAGCCTCCCGTCGTGGCTGTAATGCCGTTTCGGGAAGCATCCGTCCCAATCTGCCAAAAACTGTAAAAACCCTCTTTGGCCGCATCGTATAAACATACTTTTCCGTCCGTATCGTTATGTTTGATCCTGTAATAGACATAATCGATGAGGTTCTGATTCACGGGAACATCTCGCAGCGTCCATTCAACCTTAAATTTACCGGAAAGAAAAACGTCCGTTTTTTTGTCCGTCCGGCTATCGGCATATATGACGGCTGGCGTCCAAACGTTCCAGTTCATGTTGATGCTTCTGTTCGATGCAATAAAAGCCTGAACGGCTTTTTCCGAATATTGCATAACGGGAGAATCGCCGACAGGAACGTTCCACGGCGAGTCCGGGGCAAACCACCGTCCTTCAAACGGCGTTTGATCGCGCGCGGCCAAAGGACCGCCCATCAAAAAAAAGGCCAACAGAAAAAGACTAAAAACCTTCTTCATAATCGTTGATTTCATAGGCATATCGGCCCTTCGACAAAACCAGTTGCGAAAAAAGCGCATCATACGGCATAACCTTGGGCTTCGCTTTATACGCTGAAAACGGTTATGCAACAATACGCCACATTTTTCCAGATATGTCTCGCTTTCTATTGCGTGACAAGCTTTGGTTTTTCTTTCTCTCCCCTGCGGGCTATTGCTTACTTCCTGATATTCAGGTCGGCTTTTGCTGTCGCCGGTTTTCTTCAGATTCCAAGTATTGCGGGGATGCAATTCTTTCTTCCGGCGATCCTGTGTTTACTGCTTCC
>JAXGVG010000094.1:0-7564 GCA_040773965.1 Alphaproteobacteria bacterium
CCCTTCCACGTTTGCGATCCCCAGTTCAACGTAGTGTTGTACGCCGCGTCCATCCATGTGGAATGGCCTGTGCCGATGTTCACGGCCATGCTGAAGGGAACCAGCCCGATCCAAAGTTTATCCTCGGCCGCGCTGCCGCCGAAAAGAAGATTGACGAGCGTATTCGAGGCGTTCTTAAGGTTGCTGATAGAGGAACTCATCGATCCGGTATTGTCGAGGACAAGAACAAGTTCCAATCCCGACGTTTTGCGCTTGACTTCCGATGACGCGGAAATGTTGACCGACGATATCCCCAAAATATTCATGAATGTCGTGGGTACTGTCGTATTGGCGGTCAACGACATGGTATTGTTGTTGTCCATGAGTTCGACGGTAATGCCCGGCGACGAGGAGCCGAGATAACCGGCCGGGAAATTGACGTTCAAATACTTGGAAACCTCGGCCGTATAATTCGACGAGTTCAGCGTTGTCGCAGCGGCAAGACCGGCGGCGTCCAGCGAATAAGACAGTTTTGACTGCACAAGTTGCAAGCGCGCAATATCGACGGCCGAGCCGATGAATCCGGAAATGGCCAGAAAGGACAAGGCGACCATTGGCAGGGTCATGCCCGATTCTTCTTCCGCAAACCGGTCGAAACGCTTCAAAAGCGATAGGAAAGGGTTATATTTCGACATGACGGCCTCGCTTACGATGGTGTTTGACATAACTGACTTAAACGCGGCTTATAAACGGCCGCGCGATATATGTCGCCGGCCGATAACACACTGGCGTTAATAAAGAGCGGAGCAAAGTCGTAATAGACTTCCGTAACGAGAACGTTTTCATTGTCGTTCAACGTCAAGCCGTTCGGCAAGGCGACGCTGCCTCCCAGAGAACCGACAAGACTGCTGCGGGACAGCGTTCCTCCGCCCGAGTATTGCCAGCAAATGGAAGGCGGCAAGCCAGCCTCCTTCGTAATGGATGTGACGATCACAATGCCCTTTTCCCCAAAGGTAAAAGGCTGCATTAGCTCGCTTGCCGCCAACATGGTCCGGTCGATGTCGGCCGCTGCAAGCCGCTCGGATTGGGTCAGGATGTCGTTCACCGAATAGGCGATCCGGTCGACACGTTGCGACAACAGAAGCATGAAAGTGCCGTCCGTGCAGCCCAGGAGCATGGTAATCCAGATCGGCAACGCCAGGGCGAATTCCATGGCGGCAACGCCGCGTTTTTTTCGCCATCGCCTGGCGATAAGGCTCGAAGGCAATTTAACTGTAAGGCTCATTGCGCACCACAATACGCGACGTTAAAGGAACAATGCCGTTTTCATCGCCGATAAGTTCGCCGAGCAATGGCGTAAAGGTTTGCCACGGGTAGGTTATGGTGAAGACAACAACCTGTTCTGCGGCGCCAAGTCCCTCCGAACCTTCCGTTTGGCTTATGTCGCTCAGTTCGCCGAAGGACGTCGACATAAAGGTAAGCTTGCTTACGTCGATGAGAGGCGAGAGGCTTCCCAACTCGGTGTAAAGGACGTCCACGACGGTATCCATCTGTGTTTTGCCTTCGGCGACATAACCGGTTTTGGCAAGTCGCGAGGCGTTGAACGTCGAGTTTTCCAGCAAATGCTGCGCAAGCATGACGAGGGAAATTTCCATCATGCCGATAAACAGAAGAAAGAAAGCCGGCGCGATAAGAGCGAACTCAATCGCCGTCACGCCCCGGCGCAAGCGATCGTGCCATCGCTGAATACGAAATGAATGCGGCCGAAGCCGTGCGAATAACAACATGATAATATTCTCAACCTTGGCTTATAGTTCACGCCTTTTAATCATCTCTATTGTGCCACGATCTGTTTGATACACCCTTAAATTTGCCTTGGATTTTTGCCAACTTAAGGAAGTTCGAAACTCGAACTAATTTCTTCAATCCTCACGAAAGCCTTGGCTTTCGAAGGGATCGCAGGCGCGGGGAGAGAATGCTTCGAAATTCGAACTATTTTGGGCGGGGTGGAGGCATAAAAAGTAATCCAGGAAGCGTGACAAAAGGCTTAAACCGCTTTAACTTCGCTGAACCCGCAACCAAAGCAGGAATGTTTGACGATGGCCACACCTTACCGGTTCGATCCGGTTATTCTCCGTGAATACGACGTGCGCGGCACGGTCGGAAAAAACCTGAACCCCAATGACGCCACGGCGCTTGGCCGCGCCTTCGGCACCATGATCGTCCGGGCCGGCGGCAAGCGCGTTATCGTAGGCTACGATGGGCGCATTCATTCGCCCGGTTTTGAGGCCGCTTTGGTCGAAGGATTGGCTTCGACGGGTTTGCTGGTGGAGCGCATCGGACTCGGGCCGACGCCTATGCTGTATTTCGCGGTTTATCATTCGGACGCCGACGCGGGCGTAATGGTGACGGGATCGCACAATCCGCCGGATCAGAACGGTTTCAAGATGCTGATGGCTAAGCGTTTGCCGGGCGGTGGGCCGATCTATGGGGAGAAAATCAAAAAACTGGCCGAAATGGCAACCAAGGGCGATTTTGTCGCCGGAAACGGCAATGCGCGGACGATCGACGTGCGCGAGGCGTATATCGAGCGGATTCTTAAGGATTTCAACGGCGAGAAACCGCTGAAAGTCGTGTGGGATAACGGCAATGGCGCGGCGGGGGATATCATTCAACATCTGGTCAGGAAATTGCCCGGGACACACATTTTGTTGTTTCCGGAGATTGACGGGCGTTTCCCGAACCACCACCCGGACCCCACGGTTCCCGCAAATCTCAAGGATTTGCAGGCCGCCGTGGCCGAAAACAAGGCCGATTTGGGTGTCGCATTCGACGGCGATGCGGACCGGATCGGCGCGGTTGACGGGCTCGGACGGATACTCGCAGGGGACCAATTGGTCGCGATTTACGCCACTGAGGTGCTCAAAGAACGTCCCGAAGCCACGATTATCGCCGATGTGAAGGCGTCGCAGGTGCTTTTCGACCATATCGCCGCATGCGGAGGCGCGCCGCTTATGTGGAAAACGGGACATTCGCTTATCAAGACCAAGATGGCGGAAACGGGCTCGCCGCTGGCGGGCGAGATGAGCGGGCATATTTTTTTCGCCGATAAATACTATGGTTATGACGATGCGATTTACGGGGCCGTGCGGCTGCTGACTCTGGTGAGTTCTTCCGGGAAAACATTGGCCGAATGGCGGGATTCCCTGCCTGTCATGGTTAACACGCCGGAGCTGCGTTTTGGCATCCAGGAAGCGCGGAAATTCGCCGTTGTCGATGAAATTAAGGCGCGGTTGACGCAAGAAAAAGCCAACGTCAACGATACGGACGGCGTGCGGGTGACGACGCCGGACGGATGGTGGCTTTTGCGCGCGTCCAACACGCAGGCGGCGCTGATTGCGCGCGCGGAGGCGCACGATGAGGCCGGTTTGGCGAGGCTTAAGGCCCAGTTAACGGCCCAATTGGAGGCCAGTAACGTCAAGGCTCCGGCGTTCTGAGCCGGGTATTTGCGCATTTTAAGTGAGCGTTAAGCGAGCGTTGCGTGAGCGTTGAGCGAGCGTTTCGCGCGCGTTCAGGCCGGAAGAGGGGCGCAGCCGGGCGAATGAGGACCAGGGCGGTACGAGCTTCAACCGATTATTAACTTCCGTTGGGGATACTGATTAGTCGTTAGTAATAATCGTTAATTTTTGTTGAATCGAGGTTCCCCGTGCAGCATGCCTATTTCGAAGCGATCCTTCTGGTCGAGCGGTTGCACCGCCATTTTCTTGAAGTCGTCAAGGTCGATCTCGACCGGCAAGGCATTCAGGACATCAACAACGTTCAGGCGCTGATCCTCTATAACATCGCGCAGGACGAAATGACGGTCGGCGAATTGACCGCGCGCGGCTATTACCTCGGCTCGAACGTGTCCTATAACGTCAAAAAAATGGTGGAAAACGGTTATTTGATGCAGGAACGTTCGCCGCACGACCGCCGTTCGGTGCGCGTGAAGCTTTCGGAGAAGGGGCTGGCGCTGCAAAAGAGCCTGAACGAGTATTTCGAAAAGCAGGTCGGGATGCTGGCCGGTTCGGGGCTTGCGAACGAGGAAATTGCCAAGGTCATCGAGACGATGCGCAAGATGGAGCGTTTCTGGACGACGCTGATCAATTACAACCGGGCCGGGTAGGCAAAAAGCCTTTTTTGCCTGTTTTTCTTTCGTTTGCATGAGCAGATCGCCGCCATGGCCGCATCGTTACGTCTTCGCTTGAAATCGTCGAACGTTCGCGAGCTTAAAAAAGTTGCGGCCTTCGTTTTTATCGCGTGCGCTGTTTTTTTCCCCCAGTTGTTTTCGACGAATTCGTACGACGGGCGCGTTGTCGGCGTGACGGACGGCGATACGCTTACGCTTTTGACGGAAGGGAACAGCCCCATGAAGATCAGGCTGGCGGACATCGATACGCCCGAATTCGACCAGCCTTACGGGTCGCGGGCCAAGCAGGAGCTTTCCGAGCTGGCGTTCAACAAGGCGGCGCGCGCGCTTGTCGAGGACACGGACAAATACGGGCGCAAGGTCGCGCGCGTCTTTGTGGGAGACGTGAACGTCAACGCCGAAATGGTCCGGCGCGGCGCGGCCTGGGTTTACCGCGATTATGCGAGGGATATATCCCTTTTTGCGCTGGAGGACGAGGCGTGGCGCGCGAAGCGGGGTTTGTGGGCGCTTCCCGAAAGCGAGCGGATTCCGCCCTGGGAATGGCGGCACAAGGCGGCGAAGCGGGAGGACGGGAAGGGCGGGGCGGTCCGGTAGGCGGGCGGCTTTTTTATTCTTATAATAAGAATAATACTAAATAGTGCATTATCGGCGGAGATAGCGGCGTTAGTTTAGTATTGTAATAAGAATAAATATAAGAGAGGGGGCGGTCGCGGGAGGGGCGTTCCGGGATAACCTTCGGGCTTTTTTCCGGATTCTTTTACTGGATCCCGGATCAATTTTCTTTCGCCAGAGGCGAAAAGAAAAGTGTCCGGGATGACAGTGATTTCAGTCCGGGATGACAGTGATTTCAGTCCGGGATGACGCAGAGGGTTGCGGGGTGACGCTAAAAAAAGATGGATCCCGGCCTCCCGTCTTCGTCCTATGGACTACGCCGGGTCTAGAGCCAAGTCCGGCGAAGCTGCGCAGCAGCGAAGACGGATCGCGGGAATGACACCATATTATAAAGTCGCGACACGATCAATGACAATTGGGTGGGGTAGATCATTATACCGCAAACGTCACTTTTCCGCCGATGATGGAAAAGGCGGGTATGTTTGGCCGATCAGCAGGCGGCAGAAGTTCCAATTCGGTTTTCACGAGTTGCAACGCCATCAAGCCGAACTCTGTGGCTTCCCTTTCACGCTTGATTTGACGCTCCTGCGGTGTTCCGATGTCGGACTTCTTCGGCTTCGTCGCGGCGCTTTTCAACATGAGATGGCGGTCAACCAGATAACACTCGCGGCTTTCGAGATAATACTGAAAGACTTCGATAGGGCGGGATAAGACTTCCACCGATGCTTTCCTAAGGCCCTCCCCGATCGTGCGCGGATTCACGCCGTCGAGGGCTTCGTTCAACGTCATGCGCTGTTCGCCAAGACCGATGATCCGATGGGCGCGTTCCCATTTCGTGGGCGTGTAACCTTTCGCAACGCGGTCGAACGGGAGCAGGTTGATGAACTCAACAGGTTTTACGCGTGGCACAAAGAGAGCCTCTAAATCATCATGGATTGGCTGCATATCCGAAGGCGCCGGATGATAAGGATTGACGGCATAAGGCGTTTCAAGCGTGTAATAAACGCTGTCGCGTGAGGCACCGCATATAGTCGTCGAAACATAACCCCAAGACGCGAGGGCAAAATACCGGGAAGCGTGTTTCCAAGGGGCGACGGCTTGGTAGTACTTGTCGTCGGCACTAATAAGTGGATTGGCTAAGAAGTAATCAAATGTAACTTTTTTGGAAATAATTGCACTGCCGGTGCCTCTGAAGTTGCTTAAAAATTGCCCGATAAGCGTGTCGTCAATCAATGTTGCGCCAAGTCGGGGTGCGCGTCTTAACGCGCGAGCATGGTTGTTTATGATGACGCCTGCGATCTGATTTATTACGTCGTCAGACGGGGTCGAATAAAAATGAGTGTGTCCGTTGTGATCCAAAGCCTTGAGCTTTGAATTGGACACGATCTCATCGATCATGCGGATTAGGTCGTCGGCGTAAAGCCAATCGCTCATTATCGTTTCTCCGGGTCAATAAGAAACGATTAGACGAGCGCAAGTTCAGTGAGTATCTGAGGCGCTTTTTTGCCGTAGTAGACTTCGACCAGACATCTCTGGACATCAGGTTCGGCCATGCTTCCCAACTCGCCAATCTTTTCTGGGGGTTGGATACGTTCCGAACTTTCTGACTTTAAATCTTCGTGGGGATTTACAATTTCTTTGGCTTTTCTAACGAGCAGCTTTCCCGATGCTTCTGCGATGGGGACATAGAAAACTCTTCCATCCGAGAATGGATAAGCAATTCCCTTAGGCAAGTTCTCTCCCCTCTCGCGTATCCAAATGATACGCCTCTCATTTACTCTGTCTTCCGGGCGAACAGGCTTGTCGTTCACTTTCAACCAACTCCAAATCTTCCCGAATTCGATCCGGGGAAGGGGCATAAAATCATTTAACAAAGTAGCTATGCTCAACATATCGCTCTCCTATGGCTTTTCAAAATGCTTTCATGATTTGTTAACCAAGTCCGGGCTGCGGAATATCTCAGCCGTTGATGCGATTATATCAGAAAGCAAATAGTTTCCTTAGCGAAATCAATGGTTTATAAAGCGTTAAGATGACGGGTAAGGGCTTGACGTTGCACTGCGCAAGCTGGAACGTTTCTGGACGACTCTGATCAATTACAATCGGGTGGGGTAGAAAGATGGATCCCCGCCTCCCGTCTTCGCCCTTCGGGCTACGACGGGTCTGGCACTAGGTCCGGCGAAGCTGCGTAGCAGCGTAGACGGATCGCGGGGATGACACGGAGAGTTCGGGGTTAGGGGGTGGCGCTATATTTCAAGGCGGCGATGTGCGCCGCCAGCGCATCCACTTTATCCCAAGGCGTGAAGTCGACGGATACGCGCGGATCGGTCGGGCCGCGCGTGATGGTCATGATGAGTTGGATCATCAGACGATCAAAAAGATTATAGCGCGGGTAATCGAGATTTCCTGCAATAGCCAGCGCCAGCGCCGGTTTGAGGCGCAGGCGCTTGAGCCAGCGCCGCAAATAGGGGTTGCCCCGGGCGGTGTCCTTGCCCGGCTTGCGCGCCGTCAGGTTGACGGAAATGACGGCAAGGGGATTTTTCACCCCGCTTTTCTTGTAGGATTTCAGAAAACGCGTCGCCACGGGCAGATGCCAGCCATAACGGATGGGCGCGATGACGGCGACGGTATCGTTCGTGCCAATAATAAACCCCTCCCCGAAATCCCCCGGATTTGATCCGGGGCATTTCGACCCTCCCGCATCCGTCTTCGCCCTATGGGCTTCGCCGGACAAGAGGGGAGGGTGGTTTTTTTTGTTCGGCAATGAATTCAAGTCATGAATGC
>JAXGVG010000095.1:0-7293 GCA_040773965.1 Alphaproteobacteria bacterium
AAAACCACGGCTACGCCGCTCGATCCGTCTTCCTCCGTGGCCTGAACCTTTTGCTTCTGTCCTTGTTCGCTCCGCCAAAATTACGTTTTAAATCAAAGCACAGGGGTGTAGGGTAGTGTGCAGACCAAGAAAAATTAACCTTATTACCTGTTATTCTTTCGCCGCTTCGAGCCTTGCTGTGGGCTTCAGGCCTTCGGGTTCTCCGGCCATCGAGAGTGTAAGCGAGTCGGGATCGAACCAGCGATGGATGACGCGGTTGACATCGTCGGCGCTGACTTGGCGGATGAGGGCGTTGCGGCGGTCGAGATAATCGATGCCCAAGCGATCAAGTTGGATGCCGAGTAAAACGCTGGCGATCGCGTCCGTAGAGGTCATGGAAAGGGGCAGGGAGCCGGTTAAATAGTCTTTCGCTGCCGCGATTTCGCTTTCGGTTGCGCCTTTTTCGTAAAAATCACACCAGACATCTTGCACAAGTTCCCAAGCCTTGCCCGCTTTCGCGTTATCCGTAGCCGCGTTGCCGACAAGCATTGATCCGTGTTCCATAGCAGCCAGTCCCGTGCTTATGCCGTAGGTTAGGCCCTCTTTGTCGCGTACGTCGTGCATCAAGCGGGAAGAAAAACCGCCGCCGCCCAGAATGTAATTGACGATGTCCGCCGCATACCAATCGGGGTCGTCTCGTTTGAGCATGGGCGACGCGAAAAGCATTTCCGTTTGCGTGCCTTCGCGCGGAACGAGAATAATGGACGTTTTTTCGGGCCAGACGACTTCGGGAACGGACGTCAGTCGCGCATGCGCAGGCAGGTCGCCGAAAACGCGGTCAAGCTCTTTGGCCAGTTCCTGAGGCGTAATGTCGCCGGTTGCGGCGATCAATAAATTGTCGCGAGCCAGATGATGGGCGGCGAAGTCCTTGATGTCGTCGCGTGTGAGACCGGCAAGCGTTGCGGCCGTTCCCAGCCTCCGCATGGCATAGGGATGGCCGTGAAAAAGAACGGCAAACAGCGCCTGCCGCGCCTGCCATTCGGGCTTGCCAAGCTGGAAACGCAAGGCCGTCAGTTGTTGGCGTCGTGCGCGTTCGATGGCGTCCGGATCGAAGCGCGGTTCGGTCAACGCAAGACGAAGAAGTTTGAAGGCCTGCGCCCGGGATGAGTGAAGCGTTTTCAGGCCGCCTGATAGCGAATTTCTCCCGGCTGAAAAACCGAGTTCAATGGATTCGTCCGCAAGCTTTTGCTGAAACGCCTCGGCGTCATAGGGTCCCGCGCCTTGCGTGAGGAGGGACATGGTCAGTTCGGCCAGACCTTGTTTGTCCGCCGGATCCTGCTCGACGCCGCCGCGAAACGCGAAACTTATGGCGACAAGAGGCAATTTTTTGTCCTGGACAAGCCAGGCTTTAATGCCGCGCGGGCTGGTAACTTCCTGAATGGGCAAAACGGCAGCCATGCCCGGCGCGGGAACGAGCCAGCAAAGGAAAAACAGGAAACCGAAAAAGCGTTTTATCATCGCCCATCCGTTTGTTGATCGTCCGGCGCGGATGCCTCGGGAGAGGGAACGGTTCCGCTTGTTTCAGGCAGAAGGAGTCCCGTGACGCGCCGTCGGTTTGCCAAAAGCGACTGCAGCGCCGCGTTGACGTCTTTGGCCGTTACCTTCGCGATGGCTTCGGGCCAGTTTTCGACGTCCTCGACGGTTTGGTCCGTTGTTAGCGCTTCGCCGAAGACATAACCGGGCGCTGTCAAGCTGTCGCGCGCGAAAATAGCCGAGCGGCTCAATCGTTCCTTCGCCTTCGCAACCGCTTCGGCATTCAGTCCCTTTTGGGCCAGATGGCGAAGAGTTTGGAGAAGAATCTTTTCAAGTTCTTCAGTAGAGCGGCCAGGATTCGGCGTTGCATAAAAGATAAATTCCGCAGAGCTGCGGGAAGAAGGATTGTACGAACAGCCAACGCCGCTTGCGGCGGCTTTTTTTACGACGAGTTGTTTGTAAAGCAAACCCACTTCGCCGCCGTCCAGCGCTTCGTTTAAAACTTCAAGCGCATAGGCCTCGTTCTTTTTTTGCGTCGCGTAGGATGGCGCGAGGGTATAAATCGCCAGCAAGGGTTGTTGTACGCGCGCGTCCGTCATGACGACGCGCTTTTCCTGCGGCATTTCGGGCTCGGGGAAGGATCGCGGCAAAGGCGCGTCTCGTTTTTGCGTGCGTCCGAATGTCGCCGCCGCCAAACGCAGAACTTCCACCGTATCCACATTGCCGCTGATAATGACCGCCGCGTTGTTGGGGGCGTAATGGCGGCGGTAAAAATTTTTCACGTCGTCGACGGTTATCTTTTCAATCTCCGACCTCCAGCCGATCACTGGGATGCCATAGGGATGACCGGGAAAAAGGGCTTTCTGGACGCGTTCCCGAAAAAGGCCCCGGGGGCTGTTGCCGGTACGCTCTTCGCGTTCGCTTAAAACTACGTCAAGTTCCGGCGTGGCGGTTTCGGGGGTGATTTTCAGGTTTTCCATTCGGTCGGCTTCCAGATGCATGATCATGCCAAGACGTTCTGCCGCGATTTCTTCGTGATAAGCCGTGTAGTCGTGGCTGGTAAAGGCGTTTTTGTTGCCGCCTTGCCCGGCTATCAGGCGGCTGAACTGGCCCGGTGGCACCTCAGCCGTGCCCCGGAACATAAGGTGTTCCAGATAATGCGCCAGGCCCGAAAGTCCTGAAGGCTCGTCGGCAGAACCCACCTTGTACCAAACCATTTGCGACACGGCGGGCGACAGGCGGTTTTGCACGATAACAATCTGCAGGCCGTTCGCCAACGTGAAGGATTCGGGACGGAAAACGGCGGCGCGGGCCGACGTTGCAATGGCAAGGAAAGAATACAATACGGCGGCGAAGGCGTAAAAAGCGTTACGAGCAAAACGAGGTGTGCCAATTTGCATCGGTCATGTTCCTGAATGCTGATAGCCGAAGGCTTCTTATAACCCCAGCCAGCCGCTTTTCTTGCGCTCGATAATCGGCGTTGCGCCCTTGTTAAGAGGCTCGTCCTTTTCTTTGGCTTCCTGAATGCGTTCGGCTTCGGCAGGAGCGTCGACGGTTGTCGCCGACGCTTCGCTTTTCCGCCACCATAAGATCTCATCCACAAGATGCCTCGATCCGACGATTTTTTGCGAGGCTTCGCGGTCGACAACTTCGCGAATATTCGGATCCGCCTGCCCGGCGTTGGCGGCTTCCAGAACGGCCTTTTCCGAATCGGAGCGGGATTCATCAGCTTCCGCGGTGTTGAGGAACGAGCCGCGTTCCTGCGCGTTGTTCAGCCTGGTGTTGGGGCCGAAAAGCATGGTGCTGGCCCTTTTGGCCGGATTGATTTCTTGCGGACGCGGCGCGCCGGGCTCAGGCGGGCGAAGGTCGAAATCAGGCGGCAACGAAAGAGGCGGACGGTCGACAACCGCAAACTCGTCCGGCGGGTTGCGTCCAAAGCCAAGCGTGTCGCTGACGTCGCTGCAAGCCGTCATGAGAAGCAGCAAACCAAAAGCAAGTAAAGGGGCATATTTCATGGCGTCACTATCCGGGAAGAATGAGGCGAATTGTCGGCAAAGGAGCCTAGCTTTTTTTCGGGCGGCTGACCAGATTCTCAAGCAAGAGCAAACCGACGCCGCAAACGATGGCGCTATCGGCGAGATTGAAAGCAGGCCAGTGGTGACCAAGGGCATGAAAATCAAGGAAATCCAGGACGGCGCCGAACCGGAAACGATCGATAACGTTCCCGGCCGCGCCGCCCATGACGAATCCGAGGCCCAAGGCTATCAGAAGCGACGGTGTGCGCATCAGCCAATTCAGGAGGAAAAGGAGAATAACGACCGCCGCACCGATAAAAACGTAGGGAAGCCACAAAGCTTCGTGGTTGAAGAGACCGAAAGTTACACCCCGGTTCCAGTGAAGAACGATGTTCAGGAAAGGCGTCACCTCCCACACATGCGGGGGATTCATGATGTCGGCGAGGATCCACCATTTACTCAACTGGTCGGCCAGCGCGGTCAAAACGGCAAGATAAATGCCGATGTTCGTATGTCGCGGGCTCATGCCGCTGTAGCGGAAGCTGCTGCCGAAAAGATATCTCATGCAGTTTGTTTCTTTAACGAAGTTACCGCGTCGTGGCAACGGGGACATAAATCATCGTGTTTCGCGCCGACTTCCGGCAAGATCTGCCAGCAGCGTTCGCACTTTTTGCCTTCGGCCAGCGCGATAACGGCGCCTGTATCCGGCACGTCCGGAAGGGAAAAGGCGTCGTGTGGGGGCGTTTCCCGATGCAGCGTCAAAGATGAGGCGATGCAAATTTCCGCAAAATCGAGACCTTCAAGAAGCATTTCTTGCGACGGCGTTGTGTAAACATGCGGATGCGCCTGAAGGCTTGAGCCTATTTTCTTTTCGTTGCGGGCCAGTTCCATGGCGCCCGTCACAACGCGCCTTAAGTCGCGAATCTCTTCCCACTTTTCGCCCAGCGCGGTATCGCGCCAGTTTTTGGGAACGGCGGGGTAGGTAAGAAGATGAACGCTGCCTTTCGTTTCCGGGTGGCGGGCAAGGCAGGCCTCTTCAGCCGTGAAACACAAGACGGGCGCAAGCCAGATCGCCAGATGATCGAACAACGTTTCCATCACGGTTCGCGCGGCGCGGCGGCGTTTGCTGGAAGGAAGATCGCAGTACAGGCTGTCTTTGCGAATGTCGAAGTAGAAGGCAGACAGATCGTTCGTGCAGAAATTATGCAGCTCCTGCAGCATGTGGCTGTAATCGTAATGGGCGATGTCTTTGCGGATCTGCTCATCCATTTCGCTCAGGCGGTGCAACGCCCATCGCTCCAACTCAGGCATTTCGTTTAAAGGAAGTCTTTCGGCTTCGGTCATGCCGTTGAGCGCGCCAAGCAGGTAACGCAACGTATTGCGAAAGCGTCGGTACAAGTCGCCCATCTGTTTCAGGATGTCGGGACCGATGCGCAGGTCTTGTGTGTAATCTGACGCCAATACCCACAGACGCAGGATATCCGCCCCCAGCTTGTCGATGACTTCTTGCGGCGCGACGACGTTGCCCAGCGATTTGGACATTTTGCGGCCTTGCTCATCGAGCGTAAAGCCGTGCGTCAGAACGGCCTCATAGGGCGCGCGTCCTGTCGTGCCACAGGACTCCAGCAGCGACGAATGGAACCAGCCGCGATGCTGATCGGAGCCTTCGAGGTAAAGGGAGGCAGGCCATTTCAGATTCGGCCACTCGGACGACCCAAGCTGCTGATTCAGGCAAAAGGCATGGGTCGAGCCGGATTCGAACCATACATCGACAATGTCGAACACCTGTTCATAGTCTTCTTTCTTATAATTATTGCCGAGGAAATTCTGCGGATCGTGGCTATACCAAGCGTCCGCGCCTTCGGCTTCGAAAGCGGACGCGATACGGTCAAGGACGGCTTTGTCCTTTAACGGTTTTCCATCCTTTTTGCTGACGAAAAGCGAGATCGGTACGCCCCATGCGCGCTGGCGGCTGACGCACCAGTCGGGACGGGATTCGATCATGCCGTGAATGCGGTTCTCGCCGATGGCGGGATACCATTTCGTGGCGCGGATAGCGTCGAGCGCAAGTTCACGCAGCGTTTTCTTCTGGCCTTCCGGTTTTTCATCCAACGCGATGAACCACTGCGGCGTGGTGCGGAAGATAAGCGGCGCTTTCGACCGCCACGAGTGCGGGTAGCTGTGGGTGATTTTTTGTTTGGCGAGCAAGGCGCCGGCTTCCGCCAATGCCTTGATGACCGCGCCGTTCGCTTCGCCTTCCTTGCCGTCGGGCTTGTAGACGTAAAGGCCTTCGAAGCCTTTTACGTTCGGCAGATAGCGGCCATCGTCGCCGACGGTTTCGTCAAAGGGGATTTTGTATTTCTGGCCTAGGTTGAAATCATCCTCGCCATGTCCGGGCGCGATATGCACGAAACCCGTACCCGCTTCAGTGGTAACAAAATCACCGTGGTAAAGAGGTACATCATAATCAAAATAACCGTCGCTGCCTTGGCGGCCGCGGAAGGGGTGGGCACAAACCGTACCGTGTAAATCTTCCGGCGAAAGCGCGGCCAAGGTCGTTGTTTTGGCGATTTTGGCGTCTTGCAGGAATTGTTCCAAAAGCTCCCTGGCCACGACAAGCTTGTCGCCTCTTTTCACGAGACTTTCGTCGGAAACTTCATCGATTTGAATGAGTATATAATGAAAATTGCCGTAAGCAATCGCCCGGTTGCCGGGGATTGTCCAAGGCGTGGTTGTCCAGATGACAATTGATGCGTTTTCTTGAAGAAGAGCAGCTCGCTGAACCTTTTCTTGATTGTGTTGTGTATTTATATCGCCTCGAACAAAAATTCCCCCGGCAGAAACTATAGGAAACTTCACCCACAGCGTTGTCGATTTGTGATCGTGATATTCAATCTCCGCTTCGGCCAGCGCGGTTTTCTCGACGACTGACCACATAACGGGCTTTTCGCCCTTGTAGAGCAGGCCGTTCATAAAAAATTTATGGATTTCGCGGAGAATTTGCGCTTCGGCCTTGTGCGTCATGGTGCTGTAAGGATGCGCCCAGTCGCCTACGACGCCGAGACGCTGGAACTCGCCCGATTGAACGTTAAGCCAGTGTTCGGCAAACGCGCGGCACTCGGCGCGAAATTGCAAAACAGGAACGCCGTCTTTATCCTTTCCTTTTTCGCGGTATTGTTCCTCGATTTTCCATTCGATCGGTAACCCGTGACAGTCCCATCCGGGCACATAAGGCGCATCGTATCCCAGCATCTGATGGCTGCGATTGACGATGTCTTTTAAAATTTTATTCAACGCTGTGCCGGCATGAATGTTGCCGTTTGCGTATGGCGGGCCGTCATGGAGAATGAACTTTTCCCGCCCGGCCGATTGCTCGCGCTGCCGGTTGTACAGATCCATCTGCCGCCAATAGGCCAGCAATTCCGGCTCTTTCGCAGGCAGGCTGCCGCGCATAGGGAACGGGGTTTTGGGCAGGAAAACGGTGTCACGGTAATCGGCTTTTTTCGTATCAGACATGGTGCGCACTATAACTCGACTATGACGGGGGAAAAAGAATACTCAGGCTAGACGCGGGGGTAAAGGCCAATATCAGGGAGTAGATAACATGTCCTTGGCGGTCTTGATATCCTTGGCAATCTGGTCACGCAAAGCTTCCAGATCGGGAAAAACCTGTTCCGGCCGGATGAAGTGGTGAAGCTCCACTTCCCATTCTTGCCCGTAAAGATCGCCGTAGGGCTGAAACAGATGCAGTTCAAGCCGCTCGCCG
>JAXGVG010000096.1:0-7288 GCA_040773965.1 Alphaproteobacteria bacterium
GGCTTCGATCCGTTGCTGCAAGAACTGTTGATGTTCTTTGGGATGCCATCGGCAGCCTTCTCGACTCTTTCTCTCCCGCCGAATGTTCCAACTATCTTGCAAACTCAGGATATGGGACAACCTAATGGGAATAGGCTCTAAGCCTTTGAAATCCCGAACAATGCAAAACACTCCCAAATTCTCCATGCCAGAAAAATGGCAGAAAATTTTGGACGGTGACCAAGGGATTATTGGGGCAGAAAATGATGAAATGACTGCGCAATAAGGCCCTACTTGGGGTCTCTTGTTGCTGGCTTGGGGGCAAAATGTTTGGCAGATCCAACGGCATGGTTTCTGGCGTTTTCATAGCTGACCAAAAGCCCGCCGTCTGTTTTAACAAAATGATGGTTCGGTGTTCTGTGTACTACGACGAGCCCGGAGGGAGGCGATCCAGCGCAGAGCTCTTGGGCCAGCGCAAAATATTCAGCCTCGACAGCATAAAGTCTTGCCGTGCGAACATACCATTTGGGTTTCAGGATGCCAGCCGCTCTTGTCTCAATTCTTTCGAGAAGAACTTTCCACGCATTGTTGTGATCTCCCCTTTCCTCCGGTGACCACAGACGTTGTTGTTCTTTGACAAGAGCATCTCCTGCTCCCCGATGAATCAGGCGGTCTTCCGAAAAATACAAATCCTTTCCGTCACGACTAAAAACGCCGACGCGCTCCAGTCGCGCGTTTTCTGCGAGATAATCGACGTTTTGTGGGAAAACCTTATACACCTGATTGTGAAACGGGATGGGAACCCATCGCGGAACTCGCTCAGACCCATCCATCATTTTCTCGATATCATCTTCAAAACGTCGGAAAATTCCATACACGCTGTGTTTGGCATTTGCTGCAACAGTGAAAAGATCAACGGCAAACCCTTCTTTTTGAAAATCTTTGATTAAATCGCCAATACGGTTCGCGTGGCGAATGGTTGCTTGATAGACTACGTTGTTTTTTGCGTGCCTCGCATCTAACAGAAGGTGGCTTGTCCATCCCCAACATTCTTTGTTGGTAACAGCGGACATTTTGAAGGGGAATTCTTTGAAGACTGCTTCGACATCGGGATAGTCAGGGCGAATATCATCAATGTCTGCCATAACAGGCATGCCGAGTTTTTTAAGTTCTTTTCGTGCGCGAATTGCTACTCTTGATTTTCCTGCCCCAGGTTGGGCACCGACAAGTATCAGGCGAGGCAAGCTCAAGGAGGGTTTGCCGAAAGCAAACCTGTTGAAAACGGTTTCATAAACGTCTCTGCGTTGTTGATCCGTAACATCAAATTTATCGGGGCCCATCGGGTTTTTTGAACCTCGTCAAATGATCTTTAGGTGTAATATCTTTTTCTTTTATGCCGCCGTACTTCTTGCCTAATTCGAGAGCGTACTGTTCTGCTTTATCCAAAACCTTTTTGTCGCCTTCCCAGTCCCAAATGTTTTCATACTGTTCTTTAAGTGTCTTCAATACGGCGGCGTAGTGTTGGGTTATCTCATTATCATCGCCAAAACTCTCCTGTGCCCGTCTGTGCCAACGAGCCATCATAGCGGATGCTCCCAAATTAGCGCTTTTTGCGCTTTGGAAGGCAAACTCTTCTTCATCGGCCTGAGCCAAACTTTCTGCTCTTTTGTCCATGGCAATCCCCTTTATAAACGAGCAAGGTTACTCAATCGCTAATCTTTACCATATTTTAACCATTTATGTCATCGAAGATTGCATTTTCGGGGAATTATTGTTGGTTAACCCAGCTGCCGCTCTATCGCGATGGCCAGTGCTTGATCGGCGGCATCGTCTTTCCAGAGGTGGCCGTAGGTGTCCATGGTCATTTTGATGGACGAATGCCCCATCATGACCTGCAGCTGCTTGGGGCCGATGCCTTGTTCGATGGACAGGCTGGCGAAGGCATGGCGCAGCTGGTGGGGCGTGAAGGCGGGGATGACCTTTTCCTTTCCCGTCTTCTTTTCGATGACGGCGGCGCCGGTTTTCGGATCGCGCACGGGCGCGGCCAGTCCCGCCTTTCTCATCATCGGCGCCCACCAACGATAATACAGGTTCTGATAGGATTCGGCCTTGCCCGTTTTTGTCCCGAACACCAAGGCTTCGGGATCGTCTTTGATGCCGCCAGCCAGAATCCATTTTTTCAGCGCCAGAACATCCTCCGGCGACAGCGCGAGCGTGCGAAATGATGTATGCGATTTTGGAGGGCCTATCTTGCAGTAATCGTCGGCACGCTGGATGATTTTCATATGCGGGGCCTTGCCGCTCAACTGCAAGGCCTTACGCGGCAGGCCCCGCACTTCCGAGATGCGTAGCCCACGAAAGACCATAAGGCGCAGCATGGCCGTTGATTTGCCCGTAATATCGCACTCCGTTGCAGCGGCCAAAATCTTGCGGATTTCTTCCTTCGGTGGAATCATGATCTGGTGTTTGTCATAGCGTTTGGGGCGTTCCAGCCTGATGCCTTCGCACGGATTGTGCGCGAGCCAGCCTCTGCGGCGGCAATGGGTCAGCAACATGCGCAAGGTCATATAAACTTTCATGCCCAAAGCGTGAGACAGCGATCCATCCAATTCTTCCACAAACGCCTGAATATGCGCTGGGGTCAATTGGCTCATGCCGATGTCGGCAATCGGCTGTGGCGAGATGTGTTTTTCAAAATGCGTGCGATAATGGCGCACCGTTGTCCGTTCGCGTTTACCTACACGTTGTAGGTTTTCCAGATAATGCAGCCATTCATCCCACCCCTTGCGAACGGTGCGCGAGGCGCTGGCGGGTACATGCTTGCCATCCGCCAGTTCGGCTTCGATCTTGACCCGCCACGCATCCGCTGCCGCCTTTGTCTCAAACGTCTTGCGATGCCGTTTCTTTAGGCCATCCATGTAGGTAAGCTGATAGCCGTAAGTCGGGCTACCGTCTCCCTTTTTCCATGAAATTTTGCGGATGGTGGCCATGAAACTGACTGGGCTTTCCGTAACGGTAGGGCCGCTGGATACGGTCGGCCAGGCCGTAAATCCCGCACTCCTTGTAGCGGTCGTAAATCTTGTAGCCCGTCTTGCGGGAAATCCCGAACTCGCGGCACAGTTGGGCCATCTTCTCACCGTCCTCCAGACGGAGAACAAAACGCATGCGTTCGTTCATCACCGAACTCTCCTTCCATGGCATTTCGGCCTCCCCGCTTGCTGCATCAAGCGGAAAAGTGTAACCCGTGTGTCCGGTACAAACTGTCACCTATGTGTCGGAACGTTCATTCAAAAACCTTCGCCCAGGCGGCAAGCACAACTAAAATCAATCCCGGCACCACACGTAGAGCGAAAGAAGAACCTCCGCTTGCAACGGCAAATATCATTTTACTGATGGTGTTGGTTGAAATACCGGCAAGAATGGGAATGAGGGCATCCGCCGCGCTCATCTTCCCCGTGGCAACAAGGGAGGCGACCGAGATGGCGGCGGCATGCGCGTCGACTATGCCCGCCAGCGCGGCGGCGATGATAACGCCGGTTCCCCCAAAATGTTCGCGCAACACGGCAGACGCGAACATGATGAAGGATAATGCCGCCGCAAAAAGCAATGCCTTGGTGAAATCAAAGGCTCTTCCCGGCTGCGGTTCGCTTTCGGTCTTTTCACGCATGGCAAGGAACGTGAACACGCCTCCATAGGCGGCAGCGGCAATTCCTGCATAAACAAAAGGGATTAGGAGCGTATGGAGCGTCTCAATGCTTGTTGTGCCGACAACGGCGATCATCTGAACAAAAGTCGCGACCGTCGACAAGGCGGCTCCCGCGATGGCCGCCGTGCGAATATGCGGCGATTGTGCCGCACGTGCGCCCATGGCGCCGATGGTTGCCGTGCTGGAAATAAAGCCGGAGGCAAGTCCGGCGATGGGAAGCCCGAACCGGGCGCCCAGAGAACGAAGAGCGATATAACCGAAGGCGCTGATGGCCATGACCAGAACGACAACGAGCCATATCTTATAGAGATTGAAAGCGTCGTAGGGTCCCATAGAACGATTGGGAAGAAGAGGGAGGATAACAAGCGTAGCGCTGGCAAAAACCAGCGCATCCCTGATTTCAGTTTTCGTAAGAACTTTCTGGGTAAAATTGTGGAGTGTCCCTCGGGACGCGAGGAGAACGGTCGTGGCGACGGCAAGTCCTGCCGCCAATTCAGGTTGCCGCATGGAAAGGCTGCCAAGCAATAAAACCAGAACCAGAGAGACTTCCGTCGTCAATCCGGGATCGTCTTCGTTGGTGCGCCAATAGGCAAGGGCGGTCAAGGCCATGACGCCGATCATGGTGATTGCCAAAACCAGTTCGCCTCCAACGGTAATGCTGATTGCGCCGGCGAGCGAGGCCAAGGTAAACGTGCGAATTCCTGCGGCGGTCTGTAATGTTCCCTGACCTTTGCGGTGCTCCCTTTCACCGCCAATCAGCAAACCTATTCCAAGCGCAGTGGCCAGGTTCATAATCACAGGATCAACGTTCATCATGCCTCCTGCTTCGTTAAGGCGTTCAGCAACACGAAAAAGAAATTCACGTTTGGCGGCGGCCGGGCATTCGTCCGGAAATATATCCTGAATCTGCGGGACGGCAAAGGCCGTTGGATATACTCCCCGTCAAGCCGTCCGTTTGGCGTGGAGTCATGAAGTAAAAACAGCCAAGCCCAGGGCCCCGGGCAAGCGGGGGGCTGCATGATCGCAAGACCCGGGCGACATGTCGTGTGCCGGGTCTTTGCGGCGTGTCTGAAACCAAAATTTCCGCTCGGAAGCGCGTTTATTGATCGCTTCGGGTCAACGGAACGACGAACACGGGGCATTCGGTTTCCTTGATGACTTTTTCCGTCACGCTGCCCAGATGAACGTTTGGCCGTTCTGTGCCGCCTCGTCCGTGGGAGGCCATCATCAAAAGGTCGATGTCATGTTCCCGGCACACGTTAAGAATGGTTCGTGCCGGGTCCGCCGCCAGAAAAAGAGTCGTCGCGTTAATGGACTCTTTCCCCAGAACCTCGGCGACATCGTGCAGATAAGGTTTGATCTTGTTCCGGTATTCTTCGTCTTCGTTCTCTTCCGCCACGAACAACAGCGTGACTTTGCTGTTAAACGCCTGGGCGATGGTGCGGATATAGGGAAGAACATGTTCCGCCGCTTCCGAACCGTCGAGGGCAACCAGCAGATTTTTGAACGCTGAATAGCGGTTGCGCCAATGGTCGGAACGGCGAACGAGCAACACAGGCACAAGGGTTTTACGGATAACCTCGCAAACGATGCTTCCGGAAGCCAGCATTTTTACGCCTGTGCTGACGCCGGTGGTCGCGGCGATAACATCCGCCTTGACGCTCATGGCATGCCGGTCGATTGTCGCAGCAATTTCTCCGGAGAGAATGCGAAAACCTGTCTGGATACCGTCGTCTCTTAAGGAGCGCTTTACGGCGTTCAGATATTCGGATAACGGCGTTTCATCAAGCTTTTTGTCTTCGTTGACCGTCAAAAGCGAGATGTGCGCGTCTTGCGAGCGGGCTAAAGTCCGGGCAATGGGCAAAATTTGTTCGGCGGCAGCCGTTCCGTTTAAAGGAATGACAATCCGGTCTATGCGCGCCTCCTTCCGTTTGATCTTGTCATACCAGATCTGGGGCACGTAACCCTGGCCCGTCATGACGCGGCCGAACCAGTCGTGGACGTCGGCGGGCGGGCCAAGGCGCCGCCGTGAGTGGCCGAAATACAGATACAGAACCGGGACCAAAAGCGCATACGACCATGCGCCATCGAAAAAACGTTCAATGAAAATAACGACGGTCGCGGCGCTGGTGAGAAGGGCGGCGATGACTTTTCCGGTAAGGCCGTAGAATTTTACCGGAAGGAATTCAGCCTTCAGTTCCCTTAGAAGCCTTTTTGTGGCCGCCCAGCCTGTCATGCTCAGCAGTACGAACACGCCGGCAGCGTACAGCGCTAGATAGGTGGATTCCCGGGTTCCGAAAAGAAGATAACAAAGGCTTACAGCGCCAGCCATGATCCATACGGGCAAACCGGCAACATCGTAATTGTTTCGTTCGCCCAGGCTTGCCGGTATGTAGTGGCGGAAACGGAGGCCCAGGGCCAGGTTCTGTATGCCCTGTGTGACGGCGGCGCACGCCGATAACAGGACCACCACCCCGACGAGGGTTCCCGCATACGAAGCCCAGGGGGGAAGCAGATAGTCCATGGCTTGCGTGAAAACGCTTACGTGCGCATCGAGGGCGTTTGTATGACCGAGAATCATGGGGCCGAGAACCAGCATGCTCATGGCCGTCGTGCCCATAACGATAAGCATGCTTCCAAAGGCTTTTTGGCTCCTTTCTTCGCGCGATCCGCTATAGGCCGCGACGAGATTGGCAAACACCTCTATGCCGGTCACAAGGGCCAAAATCCGCGCGTATCCGGCGAGGGTAAAGTGCAGGTAGGACGGTGGGATCGTCTCGCCAAGGCCGGATTCCGGGCCGGAAAGTGAAAACGCGCGAAGATTGAAGTCCGGCAGATGAAAGCCGGTTTTGTGAATTGTCGCGAGAATCAATATCCACAAAAGAAAAAGAACGGCCGCCGTTGCCGGGCCGAAGACACGAACGGAAACCCTGGGCCCGCGATTGACGATCCAGCAGGTAAGAAAACTGAGACATATGGCCAGAAACACCCGGTGCTGAAAACCGAAGAAAGTATCGTTCAGGACAGGAAAACGATCGGCGATGAAGGTTACAAGAGCCGTCATGCTGACGAGAAAGGTCAGCGTGTATTCGATGACCGTGATCCCGGCATTGATTTTAACCGCCCAACTCCCGAACTCCTCTTCACAGAGGCCGCTGCCGCCGCTGCCGTCCGTGATCCAGCGCATGACTTGCCGGTACATGGCGGCCACCATGAATACCGTAAACACGGCCAGCCAGATGGTGGCGCCGAAGGTAACCTGCGCGACGCCAGCTACGACAATCAGATGAAGAAAGGGCCCGAATACATACAGTGGCGACGACGCAGGATCGCCGCCGCCCGCCAGGGCGCCTTCAAGAGAACCGGATAATTTGCGTGAAACCTTGACGGACATCGCCGCCTCCTGCGGTTTCAATGGCTTATCGAAAAAGGTCTTTCCGTGTCAACCGAATCCGGGGGAAATGCACGGCCCTGAACTCAGGTTAACAAGGATTCACAAAAGAGGCGAAGAGTGATTCACTGGCCCTTCTGAAAGGGAGGGCGAGACAATGGAAGGCTTTGAAAAACCGAGGCTTAAGGGTTTATTGGATCATTTTGCGGTGA
>JAXGVG010000097.1:0-7277 GCA_040773965.1 Alphaproteobacteria bacterium
CTTTTTCCTTCTTTCCTTCAGGCGTTACCGGTCCGGCTTTCCCGGGCGCTGCCGTCCTTCCAATCGTCCTTTCCCGATCCTGACGCCTGCACGGCGCGGCCTTTACAGGTGCGGTTGTCTGACGGCCCGCGCGCCCGCGTCAAAACCGAACAGGGGACCCCTACCCCATTACGGCCATGGGGCTTCGCCCTTTTGACCCGGCCGCTTCTCCGGCCCGTCCCTTTCCACCGCACAAGGCCGCGCATCGTGCCCGGTCATTTAACGGAAAGGAACATCATCATGAACGACAACAGCAAACCCAAACAAAAGCCGACCCACGAGCTCTTCGCCGTGAAAGAAGGCGCCGAAGGCAAGGCCTTCTGGACAAAGATCGGCGCCGCATGGCCGCACAAGGACGGCAGGGGCTATTCGCTCAAGTTCGATTTCTACCCCGCCGATGGGCAAGCTGTTCAGCTTCGCGCCGTCAAGGCGAAAGGGGGTGACCACTGACCCCCGAACTCGCCTCACTTGGCCTCGATGAGGTTGCCCGCATCCGTCACCTCAACGACAGCCTTCGCACGACGGGCGCCGGCGGCCGCATCTTCCTCACCTGCGGTCTCTCGGCGCTGTCCCCCGAGGAGCAACATATCATCCTGCGGAAGGTTCGCGCTTTCGACGACTTCACCGAGGATAACGATCTTCACCGTGAGCACGACTTCGGGTCCTTCATCCACGACGGCCGCAAAATCTTCTGGAAGATCGATTACTACGATCCTTCCATGGAATTCGGCAGCGAAGACCCTTCCGATGATGAGAAAACAACCCGCGTTCTCACCCTCATGCTGGCGGAGGAATACTGACGCCAAACAAAACCCGCCCGGGGTCATCCCCTGGGCGGGCCCTTCTTCTTCTTTTTCCTATGTCCCCAATACGGTTGTTTTCGTGTACGCCCCCGCTCGCGTCGGGCATGATCCGTCCATACATACCTTAGAACACAGCGCCACCTAGCTTGTCCGGACTCCAGCAAGGAACCCTTCAACCTCCTTGCGCAGCACTTCGGCGTTTTGCGCGAGTTCCCCCGCCGTTGACAGAACCTGCGTCGCCGCCGCGCCGGTTTGCGTCGCCGCTTGCGTTACGGAAACGATATTTTCGGAAACCGCTTGCGTGCCCTGGGAAGCCTGCTGAACGTTTCGGGAGATTTCTTGTGTCGCCGTGCCTTGTTCTTCTACTGCCGCCGCGATATTCGAGGAAATGTCGCGCACCTGATCGATGATTTCCGAAATCGACCGGATCGCGCCTACGGCATTATTCGTTTCGGCTTGAACGCCGGCAATCTGCGCGCCGATTTCCTCGGTCGCCTTGGCGGTCTGGTTCGCCAGCCCCTTCACTTCGCTGGCCACAACGGCAAAGCCTTTGCCAGCTTCGCCCGCGCGGGCGGCCTCGATTGTTGCGTTTAAGGCAAGCAGGTTGGTCTGCGCCGCAATTTGATTAATCAGCTCCACAACTTCGCCGATCTTGATGGAAGAAGCGGCGAGCTTTTCAACCGTTTCGCCTGTCCGCTTGCTTTCTTCGGCCGCTTTTTGCGCAATCCGCGCCGCATCCGCCACGCGGCCGCTGATCTCGCCTACGGAAGCCGAAAGCTCTTCGGTTGCCGTCGCGACCGTTCCCACGTTTGTGCTGGCCTGCGTGGAAGCCGCCGCGACGGAGGCCGCCTGCGTGCTTGTTTCCTGCGCGATCTGCTCCATGCTTTTGGCCGTAGCTTGCATTTCCGTCGATGAAGCCGCCACGCTCTTCACAATCCCCGTGATGCTGGTCTCGAAGGCGGCGGTGAGCTCTTCGATGTGTTTGGCTCTTTTCGCGCGCACTTCCTGCTCTTGGCGCGCTTCCTCTTCCAATTGTTTGGTCTTGATCGCGTTGTCCTTGAACGTCTGCATGGCTTTTGCCATCTGCCCGGTTTCATCCCTGTAGCCGGTTGCCGGTATGGAAACCTGAAGATTGCCGTTTGCCAATTCATTCATTGCGCTTGTCATCCCTCGAATGGGAGGAACAACGCTCTTGATTATAGCCCACGCGACCAAAAGACCGATAAAGAACGCGCCGATACCCTCAATGATCAACAGGTTGCGTTCGTCAACGAGGTTTGCACTCTGTTCTTCTTCGATTTTCTGGATGTCATCCGCATATTCCTTTTCCACTTCAGCCAGGCCGGATGACAGGGCAAACCCTTTTTTCGAAAGCTCTCCGAACAAGGTTTCCCGTTGTTCCGAGCCCTTTTGCATCGACGCAATCTTGTTAAATATTTTCTGATAATCGCCCATGTCGTTTCTTATACCTTCGACTTTCTTTTTTCTCTCATCGCTTCTGATTAAACCCGCCCAAGTGTTTAGGTCTTTTAGCATATACTCGAAAATCTCATCCGCTTTCTCTTTGTGGCTTTCGCTGTCTCTGTCTATGAAGTACAGGACATTAACTCTCGCCTCTAAGAGATGCCTTATGGTTTCATTCCCATATGAAACGTTTGTTCTCAGACGGCTCGCTTCCGCATACTGTGACTCTATCTCATGTAAAGATAGAACGGCGTTGAAACATGTAAAAACGACCATCATCAAAACGACGGCGAACCCGGCATACGTTCTGGTGCCTATTTTGAAGTTAGAGAGATTCATGGGGCGACTCCTTTTTTGATTAGTCACGTGTAAGTCTGCGGGGCGTCGTCGTGGAGGCTTTGCTTTCTTGATCGTACTCTTTCAAGAGAGACTGATCGAGAACGTCCAGCTCAGTCTTCAGTATTTTATGCTGGGCCGAAAGTTCCGAAATAAGTTGCTCTATGCACTTATTTTGAGGCGTCTGGTCGAGGAGCCGTTGCAGTTTATCCAACACCGTCAAAAACCTTATGGTGAGAAAAGATATCTTCTCACCATGGTTCAGCAGGGACTTCTCTTCTTGTGGCTCGGATTTGTTCATGAATTTAAAACGTAAACCCTGTTGCAGGGCAGTTGACAAGAATATCCTTTATTTTTGGTTAGGAACCACTTTAAAAATGGTTAACAAAGAATCACTCTAAAAAGGGCTAATAAAGAATCATTCTAAAAAGGTTTCATAAAAGTTAGTTTCCGTAAGCGGTTTGTGGTTTTATTGTAACAGACGGGCCTTTTCATCACGAATCGCCTAAACGTTTATGGCTCCTGATTGAGTCCATGGCGACACAGCGTACCCCGTTCCCTTCATCTCTTGATCAATAAGACTCCCTGAAGACTCTCTGCCATAGCCGTTTCACACCGAACGAGCGCTATTCTTGCCCTCCTTATGGAGGCCTTTTGCGCCGCCCACGGCCCGGAAGCCGCGCCCCTACCTGTCAGCGCCTTGCCGGAAGCCCGTGACGCCCCCGATAAAGCATAAGATTATGATCCTATGATATTATGAGACCATAAGGCAGGATAAAGCCCACCCTGACGAAAAATCAGGAGGGTTTGCGCGATCTACAGGTGAGGTTTTGGATTATAAGGCCTGATTTTCTGTAAAGAGTGTATGGCTTTGTCAATAAACGGATTACAGCCCTTTACTTTATGAACGAGTTTCTTGCCGACTTCTTTTACAGCCACCAGCACGGCCTTTTCCTTTGGTCCGGAGTTATCAAAGGCAAGCAGCTTGTCGGCGTGCTGCCCGAACCATATCAAGTTTTCATGCGCTCTTTTGTAACGATCCAGCGCCGTTTGTTCTTCCACGTTGTGGCCCCCTTCCGCGACGCGATCTTTAATGCGGTCGAGGATCAGTCCAGGCGGATGAACCGACACAAAAGTCAGACCAATATTATAGCCCCGCGCCTTGGCTTCAAGAACGTCATCGCGATACTTTGTTGAAGAAAGCACCGTTTCCACGAAGATATAAGGCTTGCCTTCGGCTATGCGCTTGATAAGTTCGGCGTCGATTTCTTGCGCCGCTTGCAGGTTTAATTCTCGCTCCGGCCGATCTGGAAATTGCTTTCTGAGTTCCGCCGTTCTTTCATCGGCGTTCAGTTTAATGATTTCGCAGGCGAGAACGCCAGAGGCTTGAAGGTCGGCGATCATCTTCGCCGTATAGGTGGATTTTCCCGCGCCGTTAGGGCCTGCAATAAGCCAAAGCCACTGTGTCATTCAGGCCCCGATTGTCATCCATTGGTTTTTTCAGGCTTAAACACTATACGGCCATCAGGTTTTATTACGGCAAGCCGACCATCGACGGCGCACGGGGAATCTTGCCCTTTGAGGCGTTGACGCTCCCGGACTTCCTTTATGGCCTCGTTAAAGGACTTCTCGGCGAGCACGGTATATTCCGGCCCGAACGGGTCACGTTCTTCCGTCTTCTTGGCTGATTGCTTCTTGGCCATGGCATCCCCTCTTGAGCGATCAATCTTTATTGTCGCTTTTTGGAAAGCCAACCGCAAGTGTTGGATTAAATCAAAATTAACTAAAGATGGTCCGTCGAACAGCATGTAACACCTTGAAATACCGTTTAGTATTTATTATCCAAATATATCGTGTAGCCCATTATGAAACTAATTACCTAAACTTCCCTTAATCGCTTCCATCTTTCCTCTTTTTCTCTGCGCCTCTATTTCCGCACTTCTTTAAGCTTGGCCAGCCCAGCCCTTAAGAGCATAATCTTATGATGTCATGATCTTATGAAGCCATAAAAACAGGTTTGCATAACCCGGCGAACCCGTCTTCGCCATGCGGGCCACGCCGGGCCGGGTGCTATTCGTCAAGACTCACCGAGCCCGCGAGCGGTCTCGGCCATCCGGTAACGCCCCCTTTCGCAAGAACTAAGGGGCTCTGCCCCTCGCGCGGTCAAGGGTGAAGGCTATAAAGCCCGAGAGGCGGGGTGTCCCCGGCCTTCCGCGCCTTCAGCTTGTGCAGGCCGGGCGATCCCCCTCCCCGCCCCTCGCCCTTGACCTTGCTACCCCCGGTCTCGCCGACGGCAAGGGTTGCATGAAAGCCATGCAACCCGAAACCAAAGAGGAAACCCACACCATGGCCCGCCCTCGCTTTATCGACATCGACGGCCGCCGCTACCTTTGGCGCGACTTGCTCCAACTATACCGCGCCCAGCGTCAACCAGCCGCAGAGCAGCCAGCCCTTTTTCTCCTTCGCGACGATTGCCGCCCGCCTGGCGAACGTAACGCCGCCGAACGCTACCGCGAGCCGAGCCTTTTCGCCCAGCTCGACGGCTAGGCGTTTTTACCCTTCCCGAATCAAGAAAAATCTTTTCTTATCATAGAATTATATGCTAATGAGATCATAAGATAATGATTGCATAGCATCATGACACTATGAGGCCATGATATGAGAACGGTTGCGATTGTCAGCCAAAAGGGCGGCAGCGGCAAGACCACCATCGCCGTGCACCTTGCCGTGTGCGCGGAGCTCCACAAGAAGCGCGCCGCCATCATCGACCTCGACCCGCAGGCCTCCGCCGTTGAATGGTACAGCCGGCGCGACGCCGAAACCCCCGAGGTTATCAAAGCGACACCTGAGCAGTTGCCCGCGCTCATCAAACAGGCCAAGGCCAACGGGGCGGGCTTCGCCATCATCGACACCGCGCCGCATTCCGACCGTTCCGCCGTCGTCGCCGCCAACGTTGCCGACCTGATCTTGATCCCGTGCCGGCCTTCGGCCTTCGACGTGGCCGCCATCGGCGCGACGCTCAATCTCCTCAAGGTCTCCAAGGCCCTCGACCGGACCGCGATCCTCCTCAACGCCGCTCCCTCGCGCGGCACCATCACGGATGTCGCGGAGCAGGGGCTTGCCGAAATCGTCCCCGTCGTCCCCGTCCGGATGCACCAGCGCGCCGCTTACTCCCACGCCATCAACGGCGGGTACAGCGTCGAAGAGTTCGACCCCCAGGGCAAGGCCGCCGAGGAAATCCGGGCGCTTTACAAATGGATTATGAAAGCATAAGATCATTATATTATGAAATCATGAGGATATGACGCTATGGCAAAGAAAACCGCTTCCTTATTCAAAGCCAAACCCGCAAACACGGTCCTCGCCAACGCCGCGCCCGCCATGGCCCGCGACGCCAAGAAGCCGAAAAGAGGAAAACATCTTATTAGCGGTTTATTCGAGGAAGAGACCTACCGGCAGTTCACGATGCTGGCGGCCGAACTCGGCGCGCAACGGCAAGACCTTTTGCGCGAAGCGCTGAACGACGTTTTTATCAAACACGGCAAGCAGCCCATCGCCTGAAGCGTCTAATATTTGTTCTGCCCGGCTTTTGTCCGGACGAAGCCGAGGAACGCTTTATCGGGGTTTTTGGGCGGCGCGCCTTTCTTGGCGATCCATTCCCGCCATTCGTTTTCCATATAATAGATGTCCAGGCGAGGGGCTATCTCCCGGGCCTTCTCAAACGTTTCCGTCCGGAGATAGATCGTCGTTTCACTTTCTCCAATCGGCAAATACCGCGTCACAACGTCCTCAACACTCGCTCCACCCGCGTTCCGTCGCGGCGCATTGAGGAGGGGAGGGGGCTGTTTCGCCACGTGCGGCGGGCTCGGCTTCAGCATGAGCCCGTTATCCATGCCGAAGACTTTCGCTTTCTCGTAAATCTCCTGCACCGTCTTTAACCGCTGCAAAAACTTGATCTTGAAATTCCTCTGCCCGTGCGCGTCCGGCGCGTAATCCGCGCCGAATTGCGCCTGCAGCAACGCCCACGGCACCAGTGTATCTTTGCGCAAATAGGAAAGCCGATAGGTGAGCCAGAAATAAATATCCAGCGCCATCGGCGACCGTTTCAAGGCCTTCAGCGCCACCATGTCTATCGGGACCGGCCGGTCGACGATCTCCTTGAAAAAGTCCGTGCTCAGCGTCACCGTCGATTTCCACATGTACATCTGGTCCGGGCTCTTCGGGCTCCACCACAGCATGTAATCCTTCGCTATATTGAACCCGCGCCCCTGCGCCGTCGTCTCGTCGCCGTACCGGCAGGAAATCGTCGAACAGAAAAGCCGCTCCGTCTGGTTTTTGAGGCGCGTGATATCGCCCCGTTTGCCGCCCTGCCGGGCAAGCCCCAGCTCCGCCATAAAGGCCGAGAGCGTCGGCCCCAGCTCCAGCACCGGCGACCGCGTTTGAACCGCCTCTGTAGTCATCCAGGAGAGCAGGAGACGCGGAATAGACCCATAGGGCAGCCCGATCCAGCTCGGCGCCAAGATGGTCATCGACAAGAAACCGTTCTCCCGGTGAAACTCGTTCCCCTCCGGCGCCTTGTGGGGGAGGGTGGCCTGGATCAAGGCCCGCGCCATGTACCCCAGCTGGCCCGCTTTC
>JAXGVG010000098.1:0-7259 GCA_040773965.1 Alphaproteobacteria bacterium
ACATTCCCTCCGGCGGCATGCTCCTTCAACACCCGAATGATCTGTTCTTCCGTAAATCTCTTCTTCATCGTCTGCTCCTTTGTGAACGTTTATAGAACAGACTCAACTTCGTTCTGGATCAATTTATGGGGGGCAGGTCACCAACGCAACACCTCGTTTTAGTAGCTCTAAATCATTAATAAATGCCCCCATAGCCATATCTGGCCCATACGTGTCTATATAATCAAGCGACGCTAAATAATGATTTTTGGAAAACCCCCTGTGATGGACGTTTTTAAATATTGAAAGGTCATGCTCAAGGGCGCGTCTTTTTTTACGTTAGAATTGAGCGAATCGGTTAACTGATAAACGGTACTTCCACGTTTTAGAAAAACATCAATGTTTTCTTTCAGAAGATCAATTTTTTTTGATAGACTTGCAAGGTGCTTTTCTTCCTGAGCTATAGTAAACGGCCTTTCTTGGGAGCATTCGATATTTAGAAACAAACGTTCGTTAAGAAAAAACTTTAATGCTTCCTTTCTCTCTAGCTCACGAGTTTTAATTTCTGGGTAAATTGTGCCGTTAGAAATCGTCCTTTTGAAAATCTTTAGAGTGATTTTACTTTTTGGAAGCTGTGTCTTTGTTTTTTTTATCAGTTCTTCAATGTTTTCATCGGTAAACACCTGTTTTATATCTTCTGGACGATAAAAGAGAAAGTTAGGAAATATCTGATTTTCACGCTTCATCATGCCCTCCCGCAAGGCTCCCGCATTTTGATTTTCTTGAATGTTTTTCAAGAGAAGGCGCGGCGGGCCTGTGCGGTACAGGCTTTTCAGCGGCCAAACCTGGCCGCGCTTGCTTGAATATATTTTTTACCTCCGCCCAAAACAAGTGAATCGTAGACGCTTATTTCCGAATGGCGCGTAACACGGCCTTGGGTTCGCGAGCGATAATCGTCAGAAGGGCCCGGGCCGCGCCAGTGGGACAGCGTTCGCCGTTCTCCCATTTGCGCAGGGTTGCCGCGCTCAAGCCAAAGGCGCGGGCAAATTCCTCCCGTGTCAGCCCAACTTGTTTCCGCGCCGTTTTAACGTCAGAAGGTTGCACGACTACGCGGGTAAGCTTAGCGGCCTTCTTGTCCCCTTTAGCCAAGGCAAGAGCATCGTGAAGCCCCGCCATGATTCCTTCAAAAGCTTTTTTGGTCATTGTCCTTTCCTCCGCCATCCACGTTTTAACTCTGCGACAACTCTGGCCAGTACGTTTCGCTCGGCTTTTGTCAAATTGTCCTTTTCGTTCTTTCCAAAAACCTCCAGCAAAACCGTCGGCATGTCCGCGCTATGGTAATAACAAACAACCCGTACGCCACCACTTTTGCCACGGCCATCCCTGGCAAAACGCATTTTCCGCAGTCCGCCTGTGCCTTCGATTAAAGCCCCGGCAAGCGGATTCACGGCTAGCGTCATAACTATCTTTTCACACTCTTTCGGGGTTAAAAGTTTTTCCGCCCTCGATAAATAGTGCCGCGTCTCAGCCACCGTCTGCATGGCTAGAGAATGCCCCATTGGGACGTTTTTGTCAAGTGTCATGCTTTTCGCTTTCGGAAGGCAAGCGGTTGAATGTTTGTTGTTTCCCTTATTCCTAACCTTGGGAAGTTCTGGCGTATGGTGTCGGCAACATAAGACGGCGAAAGGTGCGCGTAATGCTTTTCGGTCATGCGCGTGTCGCTATGGCCCAGTTGCTTGGCAATAACGGGCATCGGAACGCCCTTCATGGCTAAAAGGCTTCCGTGTGTGTGGCGCAAGACGTGAAAGCTTATGGCCGGTTTGACATTCACGCGCTGGCAGGCTTCCGATAACGGCCTTTTCTGGTGCGACTTGCCCCAAGCTTCGCCGCTCTCATGGGTAAAAATCAGGGCGTCTTTTTTCTTGCCCATAATGGCGTTTTCAAAAAAGCTTTGGCCTTCATCCGTCAGGATAACGTGGCGGGGCTTAGCGTGCCATCCCGGTCTGCCTGCGCCGTATCCTGAACCGCCCACCATATCCCTCCAGAATACGAAAACTATAGGCTCACTTTGATGGTGCTATTGAAATATAACATTTTTTTGAATTAGTAACAGCCTGGAGCCTAGAATTGTGTAACTACGTTCTATGTAATACCTCAGCATCCCATGTTGACACCGATATCTCCTCTAAGCATTAATGATTATCCTTTTATCTAACCCTTTGGGGGAAATATGTTTGATACCGCAGGTCTTTCAAAAACCGTGTGTTTGTTTGTTGCGCTTTCTTTTCTAGCTGGCTGTTCCAGCATTATCGAAGGGCGGTCTCAGGAAATTGTAATTAATACCAATCCCCCCGAGTGCTCTTGTGCCTTAACCCGCAATAATTTGCCTTTAGGCACCTTGAACCCAACGCCGGGGACAATGTACATCGAAAAAACAAAACACGATATTTTTATCAAATGCTCCAAAGAAGGCTATGAAGATGCAACCTACATAAATAAATCAGGGTCAGCCGGTGCGACCTTTGGGAATATTGCCGCGGGGGGGCTTATCGGCTGGGGCATAGATAGCGCCACAGGTGCCGATAACAAATATGACAGCCCTGTTAATATAACGCTGGCTAAAAAATAACTCTCTGTTCGCAATGCTGTGACATCCCATGAGCTTGGCGTTTGCCTCGCAGCAAGGGAGCAACGCGACCGCCGCGAGCGCATCCCGTAGGGGACGCCAATAAAAAGCGGGTACGTTCTGGACTTACGTCTTCGTCTTTCGCTTTCGCGGGAATGACGAAAATCCTATTCCCCCATCAAATGCAAAACGACCGTACGCCTATGTCCCGAGGAGCGGTGCTCGAAAAGGTAAATGCCCTGCCATGTGCCGAGGGTCAGCTTGCCCTTGTGCACCGGTATGGAAAGATTTGTGTGGGTGAGGGCCGTTCGGATGTGCGCGGGCATATCGTCGGAGCCTTCGGATGTGTGCCTGTAAAGGCGGTTGTCGTCGGGCACAAGGCGGCCGAAGAAATCGTTTAAATCGAGCGTGACGTCCGGATCCGCGTTTTCCTGAATCGTCAGCGAGGCGGATGTGTGCCGGACGAAAACGGTCAGCAGACCCGTTTCGACAGCCTGTTCGTCAACCCAGCGGCCGATGGGTTCGGTGATGTTGTAAAGGCCTTTGCCGCGCGTGCCGATGTGGATTTGGTGTATGGATTGTTTCATGCGGTTTAGTCGTAAAATTTCTTTACCTTAATTGAATTCGGCAAACGACGCCAAAGAAATAAAAAAGGCCGGTCGGCGATTTTTATGGCGAGATGCGGCGGAGATTTTACCTCATCCCGATCACGCCGCGGAGGTCGGCGTTTTTGAGGTTTGCGCCGCGCAGATCGGTGCCGGTCAGGTCGGCGTCCGTCAAAATGGCTTCTTCGAGATTGGCTTCGCACAAATCGCAGTGTGTCAGCAACGCGCCTTCGAAGTTCGCGTAGCTGAGGTTGGCGCCGCGTAAATTGCCGCTGCGCAGGCTGGTTTGCGAGAAGTTCGTGGGCCAGCGCACGGGACGCGATCCGGCGAACCCGGTCATGATAATCATCGGCGAGCAATCGGCGTCGCGCAAATCGATTTCCTCGAGCCGGGCCTGGGTGAAATTCGCGCCCCGGCAATCGGCTTTCTGGAAGAAGGCTCCCGAGGCGTTGCATCCGGACAGGTCCGCCATCGAGAAGATGCCGTTCTTGAACGAAGCGTTGCGCAGCAAGGCGTTCTTGAGATCCGCGGCCTGCAATTGCGCGCCGTTGAGAATGGCCATGGAAAGATTTGTGCCGGAAAGGTTGGCCTGCTTGCCCTGCCGGCCAAGGCTGTTTACCCACAGGTTGTGGCTGTTCAGAATGTCCTGAATCTCGACATCGAGCTTGTCCATCGTGCGCGGCAATTTGGCGCCCACGAAAGCCTTGTTCGAATAATCGGCCGTGTCGATGATGCTGGCGGTCAGGTCGGCCTCCTCGAACGTCGCGCCTTCGAGGCGCGCGCCGCTTAAAATGACCGAATTCATGTTCGAGTTGTTGAAGTTGCATCCCGTAAGGTCGGCTTGCGTGAACGACGCGCCGCGCAGGTTGCTGCCCGCGAAGCTGACGCCGCTGAGCTTCGCGCCGCGAAAGTTGGCGAAGCTCAGGTCCGTTGAAAGCGTCAGGGCGGACGAAAAGCGCGTCCGTTCCGCAGAGGCATTGCGGAAAACGGCGTCCAGCATGCGCATGCGGCTGGCGCCCAGATCGTGGACGGGGGCGATGTTGCCCTGAAAGTCGCGGCGGAGCAGGGATCCTTCGCTAAAGTTCGCTTCCGTAAGATTGGTGTTCGTAAAATCGGCCCCGCGCATCAGCGCGCCGCGCAAATCGGCCTGCCGCAGGTCGGCGTCCTGGAAATTGCAGCGCGTCAGGTTCGCGCCAAAAAAATTCGAGCGCATGGCGATCACGCCCGTAAACCGGCTGCTGACGAGGATCGCGCCGACAAAGTCGGCTTCGGTAAGGTTGCGCTTCGAAAAATCGAGCCCACGCACCGTTTGCATGGCCAGATCGAGACGCCGGGCGTTGGCCGTTCCCTTGAGGAAAGCCTCGTGGTTCGACAGCAAAGCGTCCAGTTCTTCTTGTATGACGATGGCCATGTATCCGGCGCTCCTTCCTCGGTGGCGCTTTCCGCCACTTATGGAGTATTCAAATTGAGTTACAAACTGGTTAATTCGCTGGAAAGCCCTTGTTTGAATCGAGAATTCGGTTCACGCCGTTCTTTTTATCCTGTTCAGGCGCTTGTCGTTAGGTTTAGTCTTTTCTTCATGGATCGCCGATTCCCGGGTGAAGAATCATGAAAGAGAAGCGTTTTTGCCTGGCATCGTATGCCTTGGCTTTCTTCGTTATTGTTGTGTTTTTTGCTGCGGTGGCCGCGCCCCGTCCCGTTCAGGCTGCGGAGAAAACCGGCAGGAAGCTTGAGAAATGCCTGAAGCGCGCGTTGCGCGCGCCGGATGAAGCGGTTGCCGAGGCCGAAAGCTGGATGAAAAAGGGCGGCGGCGACGGCGCGCGTTTGTGCCACGCCCATGCGCAGTTCCACCGGGGCGAATACGCTCTTGCGGCGGTCGAGTTTGCCGCGCTCGCGGCAAAAGCCGGCGCCGGGGATCGCGTGCATGTGACCGCCTTGCACGTGAAGGCGGGGTTGTCCTATTCAAGAGCGAACGATCACGTGAGGGCCGAGGAGCAATATTCCCGGGCGCTGGCTCTTGAATCGCAGGACCCGGAAATCTGGGTCGATCGCGCCGCCGAACGCGCGTCGATCGAACGCTATTGGGACGCCATCGACGATTTGAACCGCGCGCTGACGCTTATGCCCGATATGACCGAGGCCTTGCGCATGCGCGGGCAGGCCCTGATGAAGCTGGGCCAGGACCGCAAGGCCTGGCTTGATTTTCAGCGCGCCGAAGTCCTCGACAGGGCCGAGGAAAACTACGCTTCGCCCCCATGATCGTTACACGTTTCGCGCCAAGCCCGACGGGGCGTTTGCATTTGGGCCACGCTTATTCGGCGCTTCTGGCGTATCGCGCGGCTATGGAAGCGGGAGGGCGGTTTTTGCTGCGCATCGAGGATATCGATCCGGTCCGGTGCAGGCCTGAATATACCGAAGCTATTTTCGAGGATTTGCGATGGCTCGGTCTTGTTTGGGAAGAGCCGGTTCGCAAGCAATCGGAACATTTGGGCGATTACGAACGTGTGCTGGAGCGGTTGCGCGGCATGGGGCTTTTGTATCCCTGCTTCTGCACAAGAAGCGAGGTTGAGGCCGAGGTTGCCGCAGCGGGTCATGCGCCTCATTTGGCGAAAAAGGGGCCGGATGGGCCTGTTTATCCGGGCACATGCCGGGGACTTTCGCCGGAGGAGCGGCGGCGGATGATGGGCGAACGCCAGGCGGTGTGGCGGCTTGATATGGGAAAAGCATGCGCGGCGGCCGGGCCGCTTGTCTGGCATGACCGGGAGAAGGGCGACGTTCAGGCGCATCCCGAAGCTTTTGGCGATGTCGTTCTGGCGCGAAAGGATGTTCCGGCGAGCTATCATTTGAGCGTTACGGCCGACGACGCTTTGCATGGCGTAACGCTCGTCACGCGCGGGGAGGATTTATTCCGCGCGACGGATATTCACTGCCTTTTGCAGAAGTTGTTGGGATATCCGACGCCCGAGTATCATCATCATAAGTTGTTGGTCGACGAATCCGGCAAGCGCTACGCGAAACGCGACAAGGCCGTGACTTTACGCGCGTTGCGTGAGAGCGGGCAGACGGCGGAGGAAGTCAGGAAGATGATTGAAAGCGGCCTCTAGACTAAAATTATTATGGAGCAGGTTGTCTTTGCCGGCGAACGGCATTGCCGGCGGGCGCTGGTTGTGTCTGTGGCTCCGTATGTTGGTGTTCCGCATGCGTGCGGTGAAGGTCGCCGTAGTGTTTTCTTCTGTCTTGCTGCAGGGGCTGTGAAAACGCGTTGTCAATTTGCTGGATAAGCGCGCTGAATTTATCAAAACGGCCGTTGATTCTGTTTTCTTGCAGAAAAGCAGGATCATTGGATTTCTCATCAAGAGAAACGAGAGAGTCTCTGATTTCGCCGGTTAAGCCGCTCGGAAAGTGTGTTTGTATAATTCTTTTTATATATCGAGGGGACGTATTGACCGTAAGCAGTATCGAATCAAGCTGTTGAATTTGTTCTGCGCTTGCTCCACTTTTTGCAAGACGTTGAAATTCGGCAACAATGAAGCTGCGCCCAATACCGTAATAGGCTCGTTGAGGGGTCACTTCCGGTTCCAGCCAATTGTACAGAACCGCTTGTATTTCCGGTTCTCTGCGATTGCCAAGGCGCTCGGTAAGGTAATTATCGGGAGTAAGAAGATCTGTGTGGGCACGAATGGTTCTGAAGGTTTCCTGCATAGCCGTTAATGCCTGAGCGTCTGTTGGCCTGGCGTTAGAATGATAATCATGCGCCAACGCGTGTCTCTTTTTTATAAGCTCTTTGCAGCCGGAATTTGAATGGGCATCCAAAATTGATTTTCCGGTGTTTGAGCTGCACCCCGTCGTTTAGACCAGCAAGCGGGGTAAATTAAGGTCCATGGATTTACCCCTTTTTCTCATGCCGCGTTAGCCATTTCTGGTTGTAGCGGTTGTTGCGCCTGTGGAGATGTGGGCAACGCGCTTGCGTTGTCCATCATATCCACAGGCTGGCGCGGCGCAAGTTTTTTTGCGCTGTCCTGCGACAGGGCAAAATGAACCTGCTCCGG
>JAXGVG010000099.1:0-7234 GCA_040773965.1 Alphaproteobacteria bacterium
AAGGCGAAACGCGGTTTTACCTGATCGGCTTTCTTATCGTCGTTTCCTGCGTGGCCGCGTTCGTCACGCTGGCGACGGCCCGCCTGACGATGCGAAGCTGGATCGGGAAACTGCGCCTGACGCTTAGCGATCCCAAAGTCCGTCTGTCGAAGCAGCACTTGCCGCGCGAGTTCGTGCCCATTGTGCGCGAAGTGCGGCAGATGCTGCGCGACATCAAGCCCGGCGGGCTTAATCTCGACACGATCAAGGTCGACTGGACGCCGCAAGCCCTGAACCGTCTTTTAAAGCAGGAACTGCCGGATTCGGAAGTCATCGTCGTATCCAACCGCGAGCCCTACATTCACAAGCTTGTCGATGGAAAGCTTGCGCTTCAGCGTCCCGCCAGCGGCGTGGTGACGGCGCTTGAGCCGATTACGCGCGCCTGCAAGGGAACGTGGATCGCGCATGGCAGCGGTTCGGCGGACCGGCAGACGGTCGACAAGGACGACCGGCTTGCCGTGCCGCCTGAGGCGCCCGAATACACGTTGCGGCGCGTGTGGCTGACGCCGGACGAGGAGGAAGGCTATTATTACGGCCTGGCCAACGAGGGGCTTTGGCCGCTTTGCCATATTACGTTCGTGCGCCCGAGTTTCCGCGAAAGCGACTGGCAGGCCTATAAGGCGGTGAACCGCAAATTTGCGGAAGCCGTATTCAAGGAAGCCAAAACAAAGAATCCCATCGTCCTTATTCAGGATTACCACTTCGCTCTTTTGCCCCGCATGGTCCGCGAACGGCTGCCCGGCGCAACCATTATCGCGTTCTGGCACATTCCGTGGCCGAACCCGGAGGTCTTCAGCATATGCCCGTGGCGTGAGGAAATTCTGTCGGGCCTGCTGGGCAGTTCCGTTCTGGGCTTCCACACCCAGTTCCATTGCCAGAACTTCATGGATTCGGTGGATCGTTTCCTTGAAAGCCACATCAACCGCGATCAATCCATCATTTCGGTCGACAACCAATCCACGCTCATCCGGCCCTATCCCATTTCCATCGCATGGCCGCCGGAGGGACTGACGAACGTCGCGCCCGTCGAAACCTGTCGCCAGAACGTTTGCCGGCGTTTCAGGCTGGGGGACGGCGCGCGCATCGGCGTCGGCATCGAGCGCTTCGACTACACGAAAGGCATCATCGACCGCTTCCACGCCATCCGCGAGTTTTTGACGGCCTATCCCGAGTGGCGCGGCCGGTTCACGTTTATTCAGGCCGCCGCGCCGACGCGCAGCCGTTTGCCATCCTATCAGGCCATCCAGAGGGAAACGCTGGATCTGGCCGACGCCATCAACCGCGAGTTCGGCGGCGGCGCCTATCAGCCCATTATCCTTTTGAGCCGTCATCACGAGCCGCATGAAGTGTTCGAGCTTTTCCGCGCGGCCGATTTCTGCGTCGTGAGCAGCCTCCACGACGGCATGAATCTTGTCGCCAAGGAATTCGCCGCCGCGCGGAACGACGAACGTGGCGTTCTGATCCTCAGCACGTTCGCGGGCGCGTCCAAGGAGCTTTTGGAGGCCTTGCTCGTCAATCCCTACGACGCGAAAGGCATGGCGGCGGCCATGCATCGCGCCCTGACCATGCCCGTCGAGGAGCAGACGGACCGCATGCGCCTGTTGCGCGAGATGGTCCGCGACAACAACGTTTACTACTGGGCGGCGCGCATCCTGCTGGACGCCGCCTATTTGCGCAAACGCGCGCATATCGAAAACCTGATCGTCGAACCGGATTCCGCGGAAAAAACGGACTCCAACGTGATTCCCTTCGGCCTTGCCGCCGAGGGAAGAAAAAGATAACGGGCCCGGCGCGGGAAAAATCCCGAAAGAAAGTGACGGAGGTTGTTTCGCCATGCTCCACAAAATAGATCCTTCGCGCGACGCCCTGTTTCTCGATATCGACGGAACGTTGCTCGATATAGCGTCCAGGCCGGAAGACGTTGCCGTTCCGCCGGCGCTGGTGGACGACTTGGGGCGCTTGCAGCACAAGCTCGGCGGCGCGCTGGCTTTTATCAGCGGACGCCTGATCCTCGAGGCCGACCGTCTCTTCGCGCCGCTGCGTTTGTGCGGGGCGGGCGCGCACGGCGCGGAATGGCGGCTTTCCCCCGGCGGCGAAGTCGAGGCCGGGCCTTCGTTGTCCCATGAACTGCGGGACGAGCTTGCGGCGGCCTTTGCCGATTTGGACGGGGTCATCGTCGAGGACAAGATTTACGGCGTTGCCGTGCATTACCGTCGCGCGCCGCGAAAGGGCGGCGAGGCCGGAAGAAGGGTGATGGCGCTTGCCGAGAAACGCGGAAAGGAAATTAAAATCATTCACGGGCGCAAGGTTCTGGAGGTCGTTCCTTCGTCGAACGACAAGGGAACGGCGCTCGAACGCCTTATGGCCGTCGCGCCGTTCAAGGGCCGCCGTCCCGTTTTTCTCGGCGACGACACGACGGATTTGGCCGCCATCGCCGTATGCCTGAAAAAAGGCGGTCTTGCCGCGCGCGTGGGCCATGGCGCGTCGCGCCGGAACGCTTTTGCCAGTCCTGCGACGGTTCGCGCGTGGATTCATGAAATAGCGGCCTGAGAGAAATCAGGCGCTTTGTTTACCGGCATTGGCGGGGGCAAGGGAGGCGGCCATCTCCTCCAGCTTGTCCCAAAGCGGCATTTGCGCGGCGAATTCGTCGCAGTTGAATTTCATCACGGCCTCTATGCTCCGGCTGGTTTTCCAGAGGCGTTGTTGTCTTTGCGCGCTGTTGCCGCGCGTCATGATGCCGTTCAGCATGTCCACGTATTTCCCGTAGTCGAGGCCCGCGATAAACGGCTGAAGGCGCTCGAGCCAGATTTTTATGTCGTCGCAGAGGGGGCGCGTTTCGCCCTGATTGTTGATGACCAGTTTCGCGTCGAGCCCGTAACGCATCGCGCGCCACTTGTTTTCGCGCAGCCGCCAGACGTTCGGGCGGGGCATTTCGTCCAGCCAGCTTTGATGCTCCTGAAACCAGTGCGCGAGAAGGTGAACGAAGGCCAGGATCGCCATGCTTTCGGCCAGGGTCGCCGGCTGATCGCAGACCCTGATTTCCAGCGTACCGTATTGGGGGCTTGGGCGCTGGTCCCACCAAAGGTCCTTCAGTTTTTGTATGGAACCGGCCCGGTACATCGCGCGGCACAAATGGGTGAAGTCGCGCCAGTCCTGAAAATAATAAGGCACGCCCGCGATCGGCATCGACTCCGCCGCTGCCGGCCGCATCGACGCGAGGCCCGTGAAAACGCCTTCCTCGAAAGGCGAACTGGCGCTGAGCGCGATAAGGTGCGGCGAAAAATGCATGAAGAAATTGTTGTAGAGGACGCATTGCTCCGGCGTTTTCATGCCCAGATGCATATGCATGCCGAGCGCGCCGAAGCGGTCCCTTAAAATTTTTCTTTCTTCGGCGAGGCGGTTGCTGCGGTCGTTGTTCGTGCCGAGCGTGTCCCCCGTTTTTATCGTCGGCGGCCTTCCGGTGCCGGTCAGAACGAAGCCGCGCTTTTGGCAGGCTTGCGTGAGTTTTTCGATTTCATCCCGAAGCTGCTTTTCGGTGTCGCCCGCCGTTTGGCCGATGCCCGACGTGACCTCGATCATATGCTGGAGGCCTTCTTCCTTGATGCGCGGCGAAGCCATTTCCGCGACAAGCGCCGGACCCTCATGGACGGGCAGAAGGGTTTCCGCGTTTATCAGGGCCAGCTCGAACTCGACGCCGAGAGAAAGAGGATCGCTGGCGGCGAAGGAAAGCTGTTTGTCGATTTCCTTATAGAGTTGCCGTTCGGCCGAAGCCTGTTTTTTTCCTTCAAAAACCTTGCGTAACCATTGAACGACGGGCAATGCGAACCTCGTGAATGGTGGAAGGGATATGCGTTACCGTGTCAAACCAATGGAAAGATTTCGTTAAAATCGGCCGGAAATTTCCAGGATTAACCTCACGTTAACAAAACGGGGCAACGCAGCGTTGAAACCCAACATTTTTTTGGCGGAACATATGACGCCTCGACGGCGAAGACAGGAAAAGACCGTTCCGTAAAGGCAAAATCCTCTCCGTTTTTCACGATGCGCCGGAAAAAAACGGCACAGGCCGTGCGTTTAAAACGGCAACTTCATGCCCGGCGGAAGTTTCAGGTCGCCCATGATTTTTTGCGTCTCTTCGGCGATGGCGGCGTCCGTTTTGACTTTCGCGTCGTTGCAGGCCGCGACGATCAGGTCTTCCAGCATTTCGATTTCGGCGGGATCGACAAGTTTGGGATCGAGCTTGATTTTTTTCAGTTCGCCTCTCCCGTTCATCGTGGCCGCAACCATGCCGCCTCCCGACTGGCCCATGACGGAAATGTCCGCAAGACGTTCCTGCATTTGCGCCATCTTCGTTTGCACTTCCTGCACCTGGCGCATCATTTGGCCGATGTTCATAGGTCGGTTCCTTTCGTTTGGTGTTTGAACACTGTCATTCGTCCGTCTCCGGCGGCAACGTTTCCTCTTCGGATCCGGAAGGCGCGGGCGCGACGGCCTTCGGTTTTAGCGAAAGCAGTTTGGCGTCCGGGAAAGCGGTTATGACGGCTTGCACAAGAGGGTGAGCGGCTACGTGTTCAAGATGCCGGCGTTCGGCCTGTTCCTTTTCTTCGCGCAGAGCCAGGCCGCCGGGCCGGTCGACGACGGAGATCATCCAGCGCCGCCCCGTCCACTGGGTCAGGCAATGGCTCATGCGGTTGACGAGATTTGCCGGGGCGCTGCCTTCGATGCGAATTTCAAGAACGCCCGGTTCGTAACGCACGGGATGAACCTGATTGAACAGATGGGCGTGAAGCGCGCCTTCGCGGTTTGCGGCGAAAAGAGCCACAACATCGCGAAAGGTGGCGGGCATGGCCGCGCGCGCGGGTTGGGCGGCGGCTTCGACGGCGACGGCAGGCGTGACGGCCAAAGCTGTCGCGCCCCGCGCGCCCCCGCCGCCGCGCGGCGAAGGCGTGGACACGGGCGCCGCCGTTGGCGCCGCCGCCGTATCGCGAAGTCGGCGAACGAGGTCGGCAGGCAAGGGAAGATCGGCCGCATAGGCGAGGCGGATCAATATCATTTCGGCGGCCTGGCCCGGGTGCGGCGCGTTCTGCACTTCGCCGATGCCTTTCAGCAAAATCTGCCACGCGCGGGTCAAGGCGGGAACCTTTATGCCGGACAGTTCCGTCAAAAGACTTTTGTCGGCTTCGGGGAGATCGGGAGATTCGGCGAGGCCGGGGATAATTTGCGCGCGCGTGAGAAGGTGCACGAGTTCCGCCATGTCCTGCAGCGCCTGCAAAGGGTCGGCCCCCGCCAGTTGCATCGCCCCGAACGTTTCGAGGGCTTCGCGCATTTCGCCTTGCATAAGCTGGCGGCATAGGGTCAGGCTTTGAACGCGGTCGGCAAGGCCAAGCATGTCCTTGACTTCGTTTTCGGTCACGGCGCCGTTGCCGCGCGCGATGGCTTGATCCAGCAGGCTCAGCCCGTCGCGCACCGAACCGTCCGCGGCGCGGGCGATAAGCTTGATGGCTTCCGCATCGGCCTTCACTTTTTCAAGATTGGCGATTTCGGTGAAATGTTGCGCAAGGCGCGCGCTGTCGATGCGGCGCAGGTCGAAACGCTGGCAGCGCGAAAGCACCGTGACCGGCACCTTGCGGACTTCCGTGGTGGCGAAGATGAATTTCGTGTGCGGCGGCGGTTCTTCCAGAGTCTTTAAAAGCGCGTTGAACGCGTTCTTGGAGAGCATGTGGACTTCGTCGAGGATGTAAATCTTATAACGCGCCGAAACGGGGCCATAGCGCACGCCGTCGATGATGTCGCGGATATCGTCCACGCCTGTGCGCGAGGCCGCGTCCATTTCCTGCACGTCCACATGGCGGTCTTCGGCAATGGCGACGCAGGCGTCGCATTTGCCGCAGGGATGGATCGCCGGGCCGCCCTTGCCGTCCGGCCCCGTGCAGTTCAGCGCGCGCGCGATAATCCGCGCCGTCGTCGTCTTGCCGATGCCACGCACGCCCGTCAGCATCCATGCGTGCGACAGCCGTCCGGCCCCGATCGCGTTGGTGAGCGTGCGCACCATCGCCTCCTGTCCGATCAATTCCTCGAACGTCGCAGGCCTGTATTTGCGCGCGAGAACGCGATACGCCGTCGTTGCGTCGGGGGCCGGGGAGGAGGGTTCAAAGAGTTCGGTCATTAAAATAGCATTCAGGGTTTAAGGTGGAAGGCTGGACGGCGACCCGAGTCGAAACGTGTTACGGTTGCTTCCTTCCGGACCTGGCCGGGTTGGCACGAGGCTCGCCCGCCGCCAGCCTTCCTCGGGCTTTATATCAGAATTTTCGGACGGTAAGAGGAAAAATGGAGGCCCGTAAGAACCTCTTTTCAATAGCCTTTTTCCTCGTGGCACAGGCCGAAACTCGTCAGGGAATGACGGGCGAAGCTGCCTTGCCGACAGACAAGGCGGCCTTGCGGCGGCGATTTATCGACGATGTAAACAATAAGGGCGATGGCCACAAGAATATAGATCCAGCCGAAAACGATGCCCATCCAGTTACGCTTTTCCTTTTTTCTGAAGACGGGTTTGATGGCGCGCTTGGGCATGTGAAAGCTTCGCCAAAATCGCGTCATCTTGTCAAGCTGTCACGTTCGAGCGCGGCGCGTTTTGAGTCGTTCAAAAAACCGCCGCGGCCCGGAAAATAACCCCTGTGCGTATGCGGAATTGGCCCGAAAAGAAGTCAGGCGGCTTGCGCGATTGTCGCCATCGTGAGCAGGCGGCAAAGAGCGGGCGCGTCCTTTGCCTTGCGAAGGTTTTCGCAAAGTTTCGGATCGCGCAGCAGGCGTGAAACCGTCGCCAAAGCGTGAAGGTGGTCGGCGCCTGCGGATTCCGGCGCCAAAAGAAGAAAAACGAGATCGACAGGCCGGTCGTCCACCGCGTCGAAGGGAACGGGCGTGGCAAGACGGGCGAAGAAACCCTTTACGGAATTCAGTTTTTCAAGGCGTCCGTGCGGAATGGCGATGCCGTAGCCGACGCCGGTGGTCCCGAGCCTTTCGCGTTCCCACAACACATCGAAAAGAACGTGAGACTCCAGCTTGAGGGACATGGCGTCATGATGCGAAAGGTCCTGAAGAAGCTGTTTTTTGCTGGTGGATTCAAGCCGCGCCAGCACCGATTCGGGGCCCAAAAGATCGCACATGGCCATGGGGCGGTTCATGGCTTATCTGCCGG
>JAXGVG010000100.1:0-7205 GCA_040773965.1 Alphaproteobacteria bacterium
AAAAATCCAACGCGAAAAAAAACCACGGCTACGCCGCTCGATCCGTCTTCCTCCGTGGCCTGAACCTTTTGCTTCTGTCCTTGTTCGCTCCGCCAAAATTACGTTTTAAATCAAAGCACAGGGGTGTAGGGTAGTGTGCTTGAATCGTTCAACTGGACGACAAGATTGGTAAAATTATTTTCGGCATCTCCTCCCAATACGCACTCAATTCGCTCGTCAAGCTTCGCCACAATTTCCGGCTTCCACCTCTTTTCAAGCATGCCGACCGGAAATGGTTTGCCATCGCAATCGATCATGCCCAAGGATTTCAAAATTTCTGAAAGTTCGGGCGAATAATCGCCACATGAATAATCAGCCCTGGCCATGGCAGCCTCCGTTTCATCATGTGAGATCGAACGGACATTGTATCAGAAAATCGAATCCATAAATTTCGTTTGACGTGCAAAGCGGAGAATAATTTTAACAACAATCAAACAATAACGCGATGCTTGACAAGATTCAGCATCGGTAAATCGTGCGGCGCGTTCCCGTAACCCCAACTTTCGGTGAAAGGTCCGCGTTCGCGCAAATATTTTTCAATGAATTCAGCTTTTCGCAAACGCACACAATTGCCGGAAACCATTTTTCCCGTCACGACTCCGTCCGCGATTTCCATTTGCGTGCACAGAAGCGCGTCGTGCGGAATCCCTTCCAGCAAAGCGGGCATGTAAAGATTCAAGCTGCCTGTTGCGATAACAATATGATGGCCGTCCGCGTGATGTTTGCGAAGCGCATCCATCGCCGGAAGTTCTTTTTTCCAATTCTTCAGTTTTGCAATGGCTTGATCGAAAGCGTCCGCGCGCCGTCCGCCCAACAGATGCTCCAGAAGATAAGCCTTGATTAAAGTGCGTCTATCCTTCCCTCTCCCGCGCCATGCAGCCAACGCAAACGCCCTTGCCAAAACAATGGCGCAGCGCGGTCCCCCGGCCACGGCCACCAGAAAAGGCCACAGGCTGTCGCCCTTCACAAGCGTGTTGTCGAAATCGAAAACGGCGATGGCGCGCGTTGCGGACAAGGTGTTTCCTTCACGCAAGACCGTTATCGAGCGTCGTTCCGGTCAGAAGAAGTTTGCCGCCGCTGCGGCTTTCTCCCGGCGTTTGCCATTCAAGCGTATTGAACGCGCCGCAGTGCGCGCAAAGCGCGCGCCAGTCCTCGTGTCCTCCGCCGCACGCAGCGCACAGCCAGCGCGGATCCGGCGGCGCTTCCGTGGCCCGCATCAGCCACTGCGCCGCCGCGCGTTCGTCGCCGGACTCGCGTCTTTCGAGGCGGGCCAGCAAACGGAAGACAACCTGCGTGGCTTCCTTGCGCGCGGCAAGCGCCGTCAAGTGCCGCCGCGCCTCGCCCCACAAGTCGGCCGAGAGCGCGGCTTCGCCAAGCGCAAGCTGGCTGATCGGGTGCTCCGGATTAAAACGGATCAACCGCTCGATCTGTTTGTAGACTTCCAGCACGTTGTTGCTGCGCACGATCGTCCGGTAAATCGACGCAAGCTGCGGATGCGGCGTCGCCGTCCACGCCTTTTCGATCGTCCGCATTCCCGCCCGCACATGTCCGGCGGCAAGATGCTTGCGCGCCAGGGTCAGCCGCCCGGGCAGCCATTCCGGCGCGCAGCGCACAGCCCTTTCGGCCAATTGAAGGGCCTCGCCGGTATGGCCCTGTTGCGATTCCAAATCCGAATCCGCCACCAGAAGCGCCGCCTGATGCAGCCGCGCGCGGGGCGCTTCAAGAAGGTGCGCCCGCTCGGCCTGCGCCAGAGCCGCCCCGGCATCGCGCCAGTTCTGGCGGCGCACGGCCAGCTCAAAACGTATCAGGTTCAGCCACGGCGTATCCGGTTTGACGTGGCGCAGCTTTTCCGCCTGCCGTTCGGCCTCGCCCCAGTCGCCTTCGCGCAAGGCCGCCATGATCAATCCACGGTAGCCGAGCACGGCGCTGCCGGGATGCGCGGCCAGCGACATATAGATTTCCCGCGCCGCGCCATGATCCCCGGCCAGCTGCGCCGCCTGCGCCTGCAAAAGCTGCGTGGCGGGCATGACGCCCAAAAGCTTGCGCGCGCCCACGGCCAGTCTTCCCGCCTCGGCGGCGTTCCCGGCCGCGATGGCGATCAGGCCCTCGGTCAGTTGCCTCTGGCCCTGCTCCATCTTTCTCAGGTTATGGCGCAAGCGCCAAAAGCGCGGCCCGTCCCGCAGAAAGCGCCATGCCCGGTAGAAAAAGTACAAAACAAGGGAAGCCACCAGAAGGGCGGCCAGAAGAAAGGCCGCCGATGTCTCGATAACGTAGCCGTGCCATACGATTTGGGCCTCGCCGGGCTGGACGGCCAGCAGAACGGCCAAAACCGTCATAAAAACCAGCCAAAGCGTAAAACGCATCACGCGCATCAGGGCACCGTTGGCGTAGGTGATGAAGAAGGCGGCGCCGCGGCGGGCTCAGGCACGGGCGCTGCGGCATCGGCCGCGCCGCGCGCGCGTTCGACAAGCCGCGCCGCCATGGCGTTCAGCGCCGTATCGACTTGGTGACGCGCCTCAGCCTTCCGGCGCCAGCCGTCCAGAACTGTCTGCCCCGCTTCCGGCAAGCCCCGAACCTTATCCAGCGCGTCCGTGAGCCGGTGTTCGGCCAGATCGCGCTCAATCTGTCCAAGAACATCCTCTCCGCCTTCCGCGGGATGCAAGGGACGAACGGAGATGAGAGTTGCGAGGGCGGTTTTGACGCGTTCGAGCCAGGTTCGGGATTCCGCGCGACGCATGGCGGCGCGAGCCGGAACCGCGAAGGAAACGAAAGATTCGCGCAGAGAGACAAGAGCCGGCGCGCCTTGCACGGCCAGAGATTCGAGAGCCGACAGGTTCTCTTTAAGAACGTCGTCGTTCCCGGCAACCTTGCGCAACGTTTGGGCTTCGGACGCAAAGCCGCCGCCCACCGTCGCCGCCGCCTGCAACTGCATAAAGGCCACAAAAGCCGCCATGTCCGTTTGCGCGGCGGTGCGCGTCTGGCTGGCGGCCTGCTCGGACTGTTTTAGCTGCATCTGCACGGCGCTAAGGGCTCCCGACAGGTTGACGACTTCGTTCTTTAGACGGACAAGCTCCTCATTCGACGCAGGCGCAGGCGCGCCCTCAAGGACGATGCCTTCCGGGACCGCCGGGGTCTGCTCCAGCTTGTCGAGGCGCGCGGTCAGGGAATTGAACCTCTCTTCCATCTGATCGAGCCTTGAAACGGACGGAGTCTCCGGTTCGGGCGTGGCCGCTTCCTTGACCGGCATTTGAACAATAACAGGCGAGGCAAGCTTTTGCTCCCGTTCCGGCAGGGAAATATGGCGCAAGGCAACGCCGGTTCCCACGGCTCCGACGACGACAAAAACGATAAAAAAGAAGAAAAAGCCGAAGCCGCGGCGGGAATGGCTTTTGGAAGGCTGGGCCGCAGGCTTTTCGGGCGTTGAGGGACTTTCGCTGGACTGGTTCATGCTTGCCTCAGGAAACCGGACAATAACGTTGCAAACACGCCATCATGGCCGCTTCGGCCGGGACGTCGGCGGCTATCGCGCGCGCCCACGGAAGGACTTCCAACGCCGAAACAACCGCCTCATTAATTCCTATCGCGGTTAGCTCCTTACAGCAAGCCTCAAGCTTATAAATGGCCGCCAGCTTGACAAAAACCCGGGCCGTTCGGGGCGAATAAAAAAGCGCCGCGCACAGTTCCCGGCGGTTCAGGCGTTCCCGCAAGGCCGTCGAAAACTCTGTGGCCTCAAATGCCCTGTATATCCGCCACGAAACGATTTTGCCTCCGTCGCCGGACAAATATTCTTGCGGCGCAGCGGCAACCGTTTCGCCCGCTATATGAAGAAGGGACGCGGACGGACCGAGGTATTCACGGATCGATCGCCCCAGCGTTTCGCCGCCGCCCGGTGACGCCTTAACATGCAGGAAGCCTGCTTCCCGCGCGGCTTCAGCCGTTCGCTCGCCCACGCAAAAACAAGGCTTCTTAAGAAGATCGCCAACCCGGCGCGCGCTTTCCCGCAAGGCCCACAAGGCATTCTGGCTGGTCAGCATCACCGCCTGAATGTCTCCGGCTTCAGGGCGCGGGTTTCCGGTAGGCTCGACGGTCAGCAAAGGCTCATGCCATGCCTCATAACCCAACTTGCGCAAAGCCTCCATTGTCACTTTGGCAACCGTCGCGGGTCTCGTGACAAGCGCCGCCGTCATGGCCAGAAATCCGGCGAAAGCCGGGCCTTGATTGCCTGGCCAAGCTCTTCGCCTACGGCTTTGGCCGAAGACAAGGAGCCTTTACGCTGCGCGCGGGCGATTTCGCTGCCGTCCGGCCTGGCAGCCAAGGCGTCAACCGTCAGCGTTCCATCTTCCTCCGGCGTGGCGAGAGCCGCGACCGGAACGCGGCACGAGCCGTCGAGGACGGCCAGAACGGCGCGTTCGGCCGACACACAAATCATCGTGATTTCCGAATGTATCGCGGACAGAATCCCGCGCATGTCCTCATCGTCTTCGCGTATCGCGATGCCAAGAGCCCCCTGCCCCGCCGAAGGCAACATGGCCTGTGTGTCCATGACAGACGCGGCGCACGCGAGCACGCCCAACCTTTCCAAACCCGCCACAGCGAGGATCGTCGCGTCGGCTTGCCCCTCTTCCAGCTTCCGCAAGCGCGTATCGACGTTGCCGCGAAGCGGCGACACCTGCAGATCGGGCCGCCTCGCCAGTACCTGCGCCCGGCGGCGCAAGCTCGATGTGCCGACTCTCGATCCGGCAGGCAGTTCGTCGAGAGTTTTGGCTTTTGTCGAAAGAAAAGCGTCGCGCGGATCGGCGCGCACGGGCATAGCGGTAAAGATCAAGCCGCTTGGCGGAACAAGAGGAACGTCCTTCATCGAATGAACGGCAAAATCGATGTTTCCGGCGAGCAAATTTTCATCGATTTCTTTTGTAAAAAGTCCTTTGCTGGTACCGAGATCGATGAATTTTGCGTCCGTCTGGCCCTCATGCCGGTCTCCGGAGGTGCGTATAGGGACGACTTCGATGCCCTCAAGACCCTCAAAACGGCTAGGAAATGCCTTGTTCAGCAAATCCCGCACAATTTCAGCTTGTTTGATTGCTAAAGGGCTGGGGCGAGTGCCGAGGCGTAATTTTTTTTTCATGATGCTTACCCAATAAGGGGAAGAAGATACCCTTCATTGATAATTTTTGCCAATTTTGAGACGAATTTATGCTTAACAACTTTTTTACTATAAAATCAATGATTTAGTTTCAGGATTATCGTGTACACTATGAATATGGGCACGCCAATACGCTATATAATAGCATTTTTTGCAGCCCTTTTTTCAGGTTTTTACGCGTACGGCAGCCGAGATTCAAGCAAGGGTATTTGAGGGGAATATGTCAAATACTGATATTCACATTTCCGCCGCGTTTGCGCCCCGCGCCGCCACTGCCGCCTTCGGCCCTTTCTTTGTTGCTGCGCGCTTTCTGGTCTTTTTCGGATTTCGGGGGCGGAGGAACGGCCCGGTCCACAATCGGAGCTATCGCCTGCCCCTGAATCACGGGCAAAACGGAGACGGCAGCCTGCGGCGAGGTCGCGGCAGGAGTTGCAACGGGAACCGGAACGGGCGCTATCTGGATCATGGCCTTACACCCCAAAAGGACCACGGACCTATGCTTAACATATTGTTACATAACTGTAATGAAGAAAGTGTTAATCATTTCATGTTCAAATATATTTTAGGGAAATTTAACTTTGCGGGCCTTTACTTAGGGCCGCAACTGTTAGGAGGTGCCCTGTGACCGGCCGGCTGCAAGAACAGTTCCCGGCATTGTTGGCTTTGGCTCATGACCGAAGCGAAGCCGCTCGTCTGCAACTTGCCGGACAAATCGCCGATCTTTTCCTGACCGATTCGCTGCCGTTGAGCGGCCGCGAAGAAGAGCTTGTTAACGAGCTTATCGACGAACTGTTGAAAAATCACAGCCCTGCCGTCCGGTATGAGCTTTTAAAGAAGTTCGCCGATTCTGCGCGCATGCCGCGCAAAATGGCCGTGAGCCTCGCCTGCGATTCCATCGATATAGCGCGGAGCGTTCTTTTGACCAGCGAAGCGCTTACCGACGAAGACCTTGTAACGATCGTCGAAACCCAATCGCGCGATCATGCCTGCGCCGTCGCCGCCCGCCGCCGCGTGAACGAAGCGGTGGCCGACGCCCTTGTCACCACCGGCGACCTGCGCGTTATGCAGACGGTGGCCGAGAACCTTGGCGCCAAATTGTCGCCCAGGGCCGTCGCGATTTTGACTGAAGCCGCGCGCCTGACCGCCACCATTCAGAAACCGATCATGGAGCGCCCGGAGTTGACGCTGGAAGCCGCTACGCGCCTTTACTGGTGGGTGACTCAGGATTTGCGCCGCGTGGCCTTGCAGCGTTTCGGCATGACCGCCGGACAACTCGACATCGCCCTTGCCAGGGTTATCGAGGAAAAACTGAACGAGCATGTTCTGGAAAGATTTGAGCCCGCGGCCATGGAAAGCGTCGCCGTGTGGCTTGAAGAGCGCGGCGCGGTCGAGCCCGGCCTTTTGCCCAAGCTTTTGCGCATGGGCCATTTCCGCCTTTTCAACATCGTTTTGGGCCGCCTGAGCCAGATGGACGTGACTCTTATCGATTGCATCGTCGAGGAGACGGGCGGCCGCATGTTCGCCGCGCTTTGCCGCTCGCTGAATATCGACAAGGCAAGCTTCGTTTCCCTTTTCCTGCTGTCGCGCGGCGCGCGCGCCGACGAGCATATCGTCCATCCGCGCGAACTGAGCCACGCGCTGGCCGCCTTTGACCGCCTGACGATCACCATCGCGCAGGATATGGTGACCAGCTGGCGCACGAACCCCGGTTATGTCCTCCACCGCGCCGAAGAATCCGGAGGCGAGGAAGCCGTCGAGGCGTAGGGGCTCGGGATTCGGGGCTCGAGGTTCGGGGTTCGGGGTTCGGGGGAAAGAGAATTCTTTGCCGGATGCTGACCCCTGAAAGCTGCTCGCTGAATGCTGAATGCCGGATGCTGAATGCCGGCCATGGGTGCCACGGCCCTGAACTCAGGTTAACAAGGATTCACAAAAGAGGCGAAGAGTGATTCACTGGCCCTTCTGAAAGGGAGGGCGAGACAATGGAAGGCTTTGAAAAACCGAGGCTTAAGGGTTTATTGGATCA
>JAXGVG010000101.1:0-7167 GCA_040773965.1 Alphaproteobacteria bacterium
CGCATAACAGCATCAAGCAAGGCAACCGCAACCCGCTTTTGTACAGGAACATCGGCGCCGACGGCCTGAAGACGGGCCACGCGGAAGAGGCGGGCTACGGCATGATCGCCTCGTCGCTGCGGGACGGACGCCGCCTGATCCTCGTCCTGAACGGCCTGAAGAACATGCAGGAACGCGCCGACGAGTCCGCCAAAATTCTTGAGTTCGGCTACCGCGAATACGGCCTTTATCGCGTCGTGAAACAGGGCCAGACGATGGCCGAAGCGCCGGTATGGCTCGGCAAGCAAACGAGCGTTCCTCTCGTCGCGGGAAAGGACGTCGTCCTGACGCTTCCGCGCAAGCTCCGCGACGGCCTCCGCGTAGCCCTGAGCTACAGCCAGCCGATGGAAGCGCCCATCGCGAAAGACCAAACGGCGGGCCTCATCACCGTCACCGCGCCCGGCCTAAACCCCATCGAAACGCCTCTCGTGGCCGGAGCCGATGTGCCCCGGCTTTGCTTCTTCGCGCGTTTCTGGGCGAAGCTCAAATGGCTTATCGGCAAGACGTGAATGGCGCGAGGGAAGTTCATAACGCTTGAAGGCGGCGAGGGAACCGGCAAATCGACGCAGGCCAAACGTCTGGCCGCCTGCCTTCTGGAATTCGGCATCAAAACTCTGACGACGCGCGAAGTCGGCGGCTCGTCTGCGGCGGAAGAAATCCGGGAGTTCTGGCTCCACAAGGAAGATAAGCACTGGGACCCGGTTACGGAACTGCTTCTCATCATGGCCGCGCGCCGCGAGCACCTCGTGCACACGGTCTGGCCCGCGCTGGAGACGGGCCTTTGGGTCGTCTCGGACCGCTTTGTGGATTCCTCGCGCGCGTATCAGGGGCTGACGATGGACCTTGGCCTGCCCAAAGTCGATGCCGTCTACAACGAAATAGCCTCGGGGTTCTGGCCGGATCTGACGCTGCTTCTCGACATGCCCGCCGGAGAAAGCCTCAAGCGCATGAAAGCCCGGCAGGGCCCCGACGACCGCTACCAGCGGCAAAAACTTCCGTTTCATGAAAAACTGCGCGCGTCGTACCTGAGCCTTGCCGAACGGGAGCCGGAGCGCTTTCGCGTCGTCGACGCCGCGCAGGACGAAGACGCTGTCGCAAAAGAAATCGGCAGGGTTCTCGCGCAATGCTTCGGCTTGCAGGCATGACGATGAACATCCCCCCGCCCTGGCAAAACCCCTATCTGGCCGGCCACGACGAAGCCGCGCGGCAGTTCGAAGCGGCCTACGCGGCAGGCCGCCTGCCGCATGCGTGGCTGATCGCGGGCATCGAAGGCATCGGCAAAGCCACGCTGGCCTGGCACTTTGCGCATTACGTCATGTCGGGCGGCGCGAACCCGATCGGCAAACTGAACATGCAGCATCCGGCGGCGCGGCTGATCGCGGCGGAAGCGCACCCGGATCTTTTCGTCCTTCAGCGCCCGCTTGACGAACGGACAGGCGCGCTGAAAGACGGCATCCCGGTGGAGGAAGCCCGCAAAATCGCGCCTTTTCTTCACATGACGGCATCGCACGGCGGCTGGCGCATAGCGATCGTCGACGAAGCCCACACGCTCAACCGCTTCGGGCAAAACGCCATTCTGAAAGTCATTGAGGAACCGCCGGAAAAATGCCTGATCCTCCTCACGGCCACGACTCCGGGCGCGCTATTGCCCACTATCCGTTCGCGCTGCCGCATCTTGCCTTTACAGCCGCTCGACGACGCGGCGATGCGCGCCGTGCTCATGCGTTGCGGCGCGGAAACGGGCGATCTCGACCGCGTCATCGCCCTGTCGTCGGGCAGCGCGGGCTTCGCGCTTAAGATGCTGCAGACCGGAAGCTTGCCTCTTTATGAAGAAATGCTGGTTCTCCTTCAAAACCTTCCCGAACTCGATATGGCAAGCGCGCACCGCCTGGCAGACCGCGTAGGCCGCAAGACGGATCGCGAGCGTTTCGCCGTTCTGGCGCATCTTCTAACGGAAGCGCTGCGCAAAGCCGTGCGCGCGCAGGCGGCGGGCGAGCCTTTGGCGGACGGTTTCACGGCCAGATTGGCTCAAGGCAACCGCCTTGATCGAACCCTGCAACTGTGGGAGAAAATCGGGCAAACGTTCGCCACGACAGAGGCCGCCAGTCTTGACCGGAAACTGGCTTTCCTCAATGCCTTAAGCGAAATCCGCCGTATGGCGGCCTGAATAACCTCCTGCGCGGACGAACGAAATGAAACCGCCTGATCATGAGCCAAATGTTGAATGTTAGCGTCACCCCCGCGAAGGCGGGGGTCCATCTAATAGAAAACGCCCGATATCGCGGCTTTCCGAAAATGGATGCCCGCCTGCGCGGGCATGACGCTGAATTTCCGGAAAGCGGCGTTTTGGCAAACAAGGATTTATTGACATGAACAAGTTCTACATCACCGCCGCCATCCCGTACGCCAACGGCGAACCGCACATCGGCCACGCCTACGAGGCGATTGCGGCGGACGCGATGGCGCGTTTCAAGCGGCTGGACGGCTACGACGTGCGCTTTCAGACGGGCATGGACGAGCACGGCCAGAAAATCGAGCAAACGGCCCAGAAACTGGGACAAACGCCGCAGGAGCTGGTCGGGCGCGTCTCGGCTCTTTTCCGCGATTTGTACGACCGGCTGGGCGTGACCTACACCGACATGATCCGCACGACGGAAGAGCGCCACAAAACGCGCGCGCAGGCCTTCTGGAAGCAGATGGAGAAAAGCGGCGACATCTACATGGGAAAATACGCAGGCTGGTATTCCGTCCGCGACGAAGCGTATTTCGACGAATCCGAACTGACGGACGGCCCGGATGGGAAAAAACGTGCGCCCTCCGGCGCGCCGGCGGAATGGATGGAGGAGGAAAGCTATTTTTTCCGCCTGTCCGCCTATCGGGACCGGCTGCTGGCGCTTTACGACTCCAACCCCCGTTTTATCCAGCCCGCCGCGCGCCGCAACGAAATCGTGAATTTCGTCAAGGCGGGGCTTCGGGACCTTTCCATCTCGCGCACGACGTTCCAGTGGGGCGTCCCGGTGCCGGATGCGCCGAAACACGTCATGTACGTCTGGGTGGACGCGCTGTCGAACTACATCACGGCGCTCGACTACCCGGAGGCGAAGAGCAAAAGCCTGATGAGCCGCTACTGGCCCGCCGATTTGCACATGATCGGCAAGGACATCATCCGCTTCCACGCCGTTTACTGGCCCGCGTTCCTTATGGCCGCGGGGCTGGAGCCGCCCCTGCGCGTTTTCGGCCACGGCTTCATCTACAACCGCGGCGAGAAAATGTCTAAATCCGTCGGCAACGTCATCTCGCCGGACGACCTGCTCGCGCAATATGGGCTCGATCCCATACGTTACTTCCTGTTGCGCGACGTGGCGTACGGGCAGGATGGGGATATTTCCCACGACGCGGTGATTCAGCGCATGAACAGCGATCTTGCCAACGATCTGGGCAATCTGGCCCAGCGCTCGCTGTCGATGATCGCCAAAAACGGCGGCGGGCAGGTTCCCCAACCGTCCGCCTTCAGCGAAGCCGACCGGATGCTTCTGGAGCGGGCGAGGGACCTTCTGCCCCTCATGCGGCAGGAAATGGAGGAACAGGCCTTCCACAAAGCCCTGGACCGCGCGTGGGAAGTCATCGGCGACGCCAACCGCTACGTCGACCAGCAAGCCCCCTGGGCGCTCAAAAAAACCGATCCGGCGCGCATGGCCACCGTTCTCTACACGCTGGCCGAAGTCCTGCGGCACATCGCCATTTTGCTTCAGCCTTTCATGCCGGGCTCGATGGCTAAAATGCTGGATCAACTGGCCGTGCCCGAGGATCGGCGCGCTTTCGCAAACCTGACGCCCGACGACGCGCTTGAACCCGGCACGCCTTTGCCCGCGCCGGAAGGCGTATTCCCAAGGTACGTTGAAGAAAACAAATCTGCATAACAATGCTCGTCGACAGCCATTGCCATCTTAACTATGCCTCGCTGGCCAAAGACCGCGACAACGTCGTCGAACGCGCCCGGAAAGCTGGCGTTGCGTGTCTGTTGACCGTCACGACGGGAATGAAAGGCCTGCAGGAAACCCGCGAAATTATAAGGACTTATGACGACGTCTTCGGCACCGTTGGCGTGCACCCGCATCACATCGCCGAAGAAGGCGAGCGCATAACGGCGGACGATCTCGTCAAACTTTCGGATGATCCCAAAATCGCCGCCATCGGCGAAACGGGCCTCGATTATTTTTACGACCGCGCCCCGCGCGACGAGCAACAAGAAAGTTTTCGCGAACATATTCGCGCCTGCATAACCACCGGTCTTCCGCTTATCGTGCACAGCCGCAACGCGGAAGACGACACGATACGCATACTCAACGAGGAAAGGGCAGGGCAGGGGGACAAGCTGAAAGGCGTCATGCACTGCTTCAGCTCGCGCCGCGTACTGGCCGAGGAAGCCCAGGCGATGGGTTTTTATATTTCCGTTTCCGGCATCCTCACGTTTAAAAAGTCAACCGAACTGCGCTCGATAATACGCGATGTGCCGCTCGACCGCCTGCTGGTGGAGACGGACTCGCCCTATCTGGCGCCGGAACCGTTTCGCGGCAAGATTTGCGAACCGGCCTATGTCGTCCATACGGCCCGCGCGCTTGCCGACGTGAAAGGGGTAAGCCTTGAAGAAATAGCCCGGCAAACGACGGCAAATTTCTTCAGGTTGTTCGAGAGGGTAACGCAAACATGAAAATCACCATCCTCGGTTGCGGCAGTTCGGGCGGCGTGCCGCTTATCGGCAATGTCTGGGGGGCGTGCGATCCCGCGAACCAGCGCAACCGGCGGTTGCGTCCGTCGATACTGGTGGAAGAGGGCGGCGTCGCGCTTCTCGCCGATACGTCGCCCGACATGCGGGAACAGGTGCTCGCCTGCAACCTTCAAAAACTTACGGCGGTCCTTTACACGCACGCGCACGCAGACCATAGCCACGGCATCGACAATTTGCGCAGCGTCAACTGGCTGACGCAAAAACCCGTCCCGATTTACGGCGACGAGGAAACAATCGGAAAGCTTAAAAACCGCTTCGACTACATTTTTCGCAACCCGGCCTCCATCGACAATTTCCACGTGCCCCGCGTCCAGCCTTTCGTCATCGAAGGCCCCCTTAATTTCGGCTCCGTCAAGGTGACGCCCTTCCGTCAAAAACACGGCACGACGCACTCGCTCGGCTACCGCTTCAACGATTTTGCCTACTCGACGGACGTCAACGGTCTGAACGAAGAAGCCTTTGCCGTCCTGAAGGGGATCAAGGTCTGGGTGGTGGACGGCATCAGGGAAAAACCCCATCCGTCCCACGCGCACATCGGGCAAACGCTGGAATGGATCAAAAAAATCGGGCCCGAACGCGCCTATTTGACGCACATGGATCAAAGCGTGGATTATGCCGCGCTGGCCGCCAAACTGCCCAGGGGCGTATGGCCGGCCCATGACGGGCTTGTTATCGAATGCTGATTTTTTTGAGTGACATTTTTTACCGCCGCGCGGCGCAAATCGTTCTCGGCCTTCTGGCCGTCATCGTCCTTCTGACCTTCCGCGACTACGGCATAAGCTGGGACGAAGAAATACAAAGCCAGTACGGGCAGGCTATACTGGATTATTACGCCTCATTCTTCGTCGATCGCCGTTTCAAGGAAATCTTCAACCTTTATCTTTACGGCGGTATGTTCGACGGGCTTGCGGCCTTTTTCAACGCCTATACCCCCGTCAACATTTATGAAACGCGCCATCTGCTGAACGCCGCGTTCGGCCTGCTTGGCCTTTGGGGCACTTGGCGGCTTGGCCGTGTCATGGGCGGGGGGAGGGTGGGTCTTGCCGCGCTCGTCCTGCTGACGCTTACGCCGATGTACTACGGCCACATGTTCAACAACCCCAAAGACATTCCTTTCGCGGCGGGCGTCGTGTGGACTCTTTATTACATGGCGAAAACGTTCCGCGCGTTTCCGTACGTTCCGCCGCGCCTCATTGTGAAGATGGGAATTGTCCTCGGTCTCACGATGGGCATAAGGGTAGGGGCCGCGATGCTGCTCGGCTACTGGGGAGTGGTCCTGATGGCACATACGCGCCTTCGCCCCTTAACTGGCCTTTTGCGTCTTGCGATACCCGTCGGCATGACCGCTTACGCCCTCATGCTCGTTTGCTGGCCATGGGCGCAGGAATCGCCGCTGGCCAATCCGCTGCGCGCGCTGATCGAGTTCAGCGATTTCCCGCAGGACGTCGAGGTTCTGTTGAACGGCACGATCTACCGCTCGACGTCCTTGCCGTGGTTTTATCTTCCTCTTTATTTATATGTGCAATTGCCGGTCTTCCACCTCGCGCTTCTAACGCTCGCATTTCTTCTGATGCCGTTCATCGCGCGCGCGTTGCCGTCGCGGGCCCACCGCGCGGCGCTGGCGCTCATTCTTTTAACGATCCTCGTCCCTGTTATGTACGCCGTGATCCGCCATCCGGCTCTTTACGACGCCGTGCGGCACTTTATCTTCCTGTTGCCCTTGTTCGCCGTGCTGGGCTCTTTGGCTTTTTGGCACGTTTACGAATGGCTCGACCATGGAATCGCACAATTCGGAAATTCGTACATGCGTTCATTTACTGCCGCCGTTTTGTTCAGCGGTCTGGCCGCCATCGGCTATTATCACATCCGCACGATGATCCGCCTGCATCCTTACGAATATATCTACGTCAACGCGCTCGAAGGCGGCGTGAAGAGCGCGTTCGGCCAATACGAACTCGATTACTGGGGAAGCTCTTTCAAGGAAGCGGCTCATCGGCTTCAGGAAAAGGTCGCGCAGGAAGGCGGCGTGCCGCCGGGCAAAATCTATCAAATCGCCATCTGCGGGCCCTGGGCGGCAGCCATGATCTATCTGCCGCCTGATTTTGAGGCGGTACAGGCGGACGATCCGGCTGAGTTCTTCCTCTCGACCACGCGCTGGCATTGCGAGAACATGCGGCCCGGCAAGGAAATCGTTCGTATCGAACGCGACGGCGCGCCGCTCGGTATCGTCAAGGACCTCCGCACGGTAAGGTAGTGGAATTGTCGCCCGGACGACATCGCGCCGCCGCCTTAATAACGGTACGCCAACGGTGCTCCAACGGTGCCTTATTTTCGGCCCA
>JAXGVG010000102.1:0-7039 GCA_040773965.1 Alphaproteobacteria bacterium
CTTGTAATCGATCTTCGGCGAGCCGGGCGAGCTGAACGGGCAGGTTTTCCGGCGACCGAAATAGCCGCGGCCCCCGCCGCCGCCGCCGCTGCGACGCGGCGCGCCGGATTGGGACGAGGAAGATGAATGGGGCATGCTCATGTTGAAGCTCCTTCTTCGATTGGGGCGGCATTGCGGCGCGGGGCGCGGTGGGGACGGTCGCCGCGGTCATGGCCGCGTTCGCCGTCGCCGCGTTCGTCGCGGCGCATCATTGCGGACGGGCCGGATTCCAGTTCCTCGACGCGGACAGTCAGGAAACGCAAAACGTCTTCGTGCAGCCGCATATTGCGTTCCATTTCGTCGATGGCCGCAGGCGGCGCGTCGATGTTGAAGAGCACGTAGTGGCCCTTCCTGTTTTTCTTGATGCGGTAGGCGAGGGTGCGCAAGCCCCATTGCTCGGTCTTGGCGACCGTGCCGCCGTCCTTGCGGATAATGTCGGCGAATTGGGTGGCCAGCGCCTCGACTTGCGTGGCCGGAACGTCCTGACGGACGATGAAGACAGACTCGTAGTATGGCATGTATCCACACTCCCTTTCGGTTGTACGCGACCGGACGCCGGGCCGGGACGATCCCGGCGCATCAGCCGCTCCGGTCAAGCCAAATCTCAAGGACCTGGCAAGGAGCACTAAAGGCGGGCTTTATAGCGGGTTGGGGGCGGGGAGGCAAGCCGAACGCATTAGGTTCGCCCCAAGGCTTTGAAATGGTTGCTTTCACAATCCATATGCGTGGATAAACAATGGGTTAATCCCCATTGCCACCCCCCAAGCACGGCGCTATTTTGCGCCCGGATTGCCATGCGTTTTCTCGGAACGGTCTTCAAGGAGACATCATATGACCAAGCAACAAAAGTGGGTGTATGCGTTCGGCGGCGGCAAGGCGGACGGGCGCGCGGATATGCGCAACCTTCTGGGCGGCAAGGGCGCTGGGCTTGCCGAGATGTGCAATCTGGCGTTGCCGGTCCCGCCCGGGTTCACAATCACCACCGAGGTCTGCACGTATTATTATGCCAACAAGAAATCCTATCCCGATACGCTGAAGGCGCAGGTCAAGGAAGGCCTCAAGCAAGTCGAAAAGATTATGGATGCGAAGTTCGGCGACGTGAAAAATCCGTTGCTGGTTTCCGTGCGTTCCGGCGCGCGCGCGTCCATGCCGGGCATGATGGACACGATCCTCAACCTCGGCCTGAACAAGGAAACGGTCGAGGGCCTCAAGCGGAAGAGCGGCGACGCGCGTTTCGCCTTCGATAGCTATCGCCGCTTTATTCAAATGTACAGCTCGGTCGTGCTCGGCATTGAGCATCATCATTTTGAAGACGTGCTCGACGACGTGAAGCGCGCGAAGGATTACAGGCTCGACACCGACTTGAAGGCCGAAGACTGGGAAGAGGTCATCGACGGCTATCTTGACGTCGTGAAGAAAAAGCTCGGCAAGCCGTTTCCGCAGGATGCCGATGAGCAACTATGGGGCGCGATCGGCGCCGTGTTCAGTTCGTGGATGAACCAGCGAGCCATCACCTACCGCAAGCTGCACGACATTCCGGCCGACTGGGGCACGGCGGTGAACGTTCAGGCGATGGTCTATGGCAACATGGGCGAGGATTGCTGCACGGGCGTGGCGTTCACGCGTGATCCCTCCACCGGCGAAAATGCGTTTTACGGCGAGTATCTCGTCAACGCGCAGGGAGAGGACGTCGTGGCGGGCATCCGCACGCCGCAGCACCTGACGATCAAGGGCAAGGAAGCCAACAAGTCCAAGCTTCCCGCGATGGAAGAGGTTATGCCCGAGGTGTTCACGCAACTGAACGATGTGCGCCTGAAACTCGAAAAACATTACCGCGACATGCAGGACGTCGAGTTTACCGTGCAAAAAGGCAAGCTGTTCATGCTGCAGACCCGCACGGGCAAGCGCACAGCTCCGGCGGCCTTGAAAATTGCGGTGGATATGGTCAATGAGGGGCTGATCACTAAAGCCGACGCGATCAAGCGCATCGATCCTGCGTCGCTCGATCAATTGCTGCACCCGACGCTTGATCCGAAGGCCAAGCGGCAGGTAATCGCGAAAGGCTTGCCCGCCTCGCCGGGCGCGGCCTCAGGCAAAGTGGTGTTCAGCGCCGACGAAGCGGAAGATCTGACGGCCAAGGGGCATAAGGTCATTCTCTGCCGCGTGGAAACCAGTCCCGAAGACATTCACGGCATGCATGCGGCGAAAGGCATCGTGACCAGCCGCGGCGGCATGACGAGCCACGCGGCTGTCGTCGCGCGCGGCATGGGACGCGCGTGCGTCGCGGGCGCGGGAGATTTGCACATCGATTACGCGAAACAGCAGATGTCGGTGAAGGGCACGACTGTCAAGGCGCGGGATGTGATCACGATTGACGGTTCAACCGGCGAAGTGATGCTGGGCGAAGTGCCGACGATCCAGCCGGAACTGTCCGGCGATTTCGCCGCCGTCATGAGCTGGGCCGACAGCATGCGCCGCCTGAAGGTGCGCGCGAACGCCGAAACGCCGCTCGACACGCGCACGGGGCTCAAGTTCGGCGCGGAAGGCATCGGGCTTTGCCGCACCGAGCACATGTTCTTCGACAGCGAGCGCATCATCGCCGTGCGCGAGATGATCGTGGCCGAAGACGAGGCGGGCCGCCGCGCGGCGCTGGCGAAACTGGAGCCGGTGCAACGGCAGGATTTCGTGGAAATTTTCACGATCATGGAAGGCCTGCCGATTACGGTGCGCCTGCTCGATCCGCCGCTGCATGAATTTTTGCCGAAGACGGACGAAGAAATGGCGGACGTCGCCAAAGCGGCAGGCACGGACGTAGCGACGGTGAGAAAACGCGCCCAGCAACTGCACGAATCCAACCCGATGCTGGGGCATCGCGGCTGCCGCCTTGGCATTTCGTATCCGGAGATTTACGAGATGCAGGCGCGGGCGATTTTCGGCGCCATGGCGGAGTTGACAAAAAAGGGCAAAAAGGTGTTGCCCGAAGTGATGATCCCGCTTGTCGCGACGAAAAAGGAATTTGACGTCATCAAGACGATGGTAGACCAGGTGGCGGGCGAGGTTATGGCCGCGACGGGCGTGACTTTCAAATATCTTGTCGGAACGATGATCGAATTGCCGCGCGCGGCGCTTCGGGCTGGCGATATTGCCGAAAAGGCCGAGTTCTTCAGCTTCGGCACCAACGACCTGACGCAAACGACGTTCGGCCTGAGCCGCGACGATGCCGCGAGCTTTTTGCCGGACTACTATCGCAACAATGTGTTGGAGCACGATCCGTTCGTGACCATCGATCAGGACGGCGTGGGCGAGCTTGTGCAGCTGGCTTGCGAGCGCGGGCGCAAGACGCGGCCCGAGCTCAAACTCGGCATTTGCGGCGAACATGGCGGCGATCCGAATTCGGTCAAGTTCTGCCATCGCGCGGGACTGGATTACGTGTCGTGTTCGCCGTACCGCGTGCCCATCGCGCGCCTTGCGGCGGCGCAGGCGGCCATCGAGGACGATAGCGACGTCGCGGCAAGGAAGAACGCGGCGTAAGATAAAGCATTACAGTTCTCTCGACTTTGCCGAAAAATCCGATAGGCTTCTTATATCTCTATCCCGAGGAGGCCTTTCATGTGGAACGAGTTCAAGAGTTTCATCGCGCGCGGGAATGTTATCGATCTTTCCGTCGGCATCATCATGGGCGCGGCCTTTACGGCCATCGTCGCGTCGCTGGTGGACAACATCATCATGCCGCCTATCGGCATGGTACTCGGCGGCATCGATTTTTCCGATTTCTTCATTGCGCTGGACGGCAACAGCTATGCGTCGCTTAAGACGGCCAGGGACGCGGGCGCAGCCGTGATCGGTTACGGCGTGTTTTTGAACGCCGTCATCAAATTTCTGATCGTGGCCTTTGCCGTGTTTCTTTTGGTGAAGGGCGTGAACAAACTTCAGGCTAAATTGATCGCGCAAAAGGCGGCGGAGCCCGTGCCGCCCACAAAAACCGAAACGCTTCTGGCGGAAATAAGGGATTTGTTGAAGAACGGATGATGTGTTGAGGGATGGGGTTTTGCCGGGCTTCACCAATCCTTCTTATGGAGGCACGGGCCGGAATCGAACCGGCATACACGGATTTGCAGTCCGCTGCATAGCCATTCTGCCACCGCGCCTTGAGCTTTTCGGTTTTGTACAGTAGGATTTTCCCGGCCTTTGGGTCAAGGGCCGCCGGAAGACGCTGAAACAAGGGGGAAGTCATGAGTAAACGCGTATGGGTATTGGCCGTGTTGGCTGCCATCGGGCTGTTAGTCGGCGCTTTCCTCGCCCGCGTCGAGCGGCTAACCGTCGAGGAGTCTGTGCCAGCCGCATCGCAACCGGACGCTGCGCAGCCTATGGATCGATCGGACGTTCCGACGATCGACGCCGAAGAGCTGCAGGCGGAGTTGAAGTCGGATGCGCCTCCCGTTCTGGTCGATGTGCGCGAGCCGTTCGAACACGACAGCGCCGCCATTCAAGGCGATACGAACATACCTCTCAGGAATTTGGAGCTAAGAGTTGACGAACTGCCAAAAGACAAGCCCATCGTCGTGTATTGCCGCCGGGGCAACCGCAGCGCGCAAGCGGCCGTCCTCCTGAAGGCAAAAGGCTATACGAACGTCAAAAGCCTGGATGGCGGCATCGAAGGCTGGGCGCACAAAATCGATCCGGACATGAAGATTTGCTGCTAGGTCGCTTCCGGCGCCAGGAATCTAAAAAGCACAGCTTGGAAATCTTGCGGGCCGATTGAGCCAGTTATTCTTCATGACCTCCCGGGCAGGCGCGGACAGGCTGTCGCATTGCAGAAGACAGCCCACCAGGCGGCTTAGGGGCCCTTCGTGTGGTTCGGATGTGAGAAACTCAATCAATTCAGCCCTAAATCCGGGGCGGCATTCGGACAGGAAGGAAGCAATGTCGCTTACGATCCGGCCAAAACCGTTAAGCTCCCCGGTGCGGCACATGGAAAGATCCGTCAGCCTTGCAAGTTCTAGAAGTTTGCCTTTTATGGGCGCGCCGCCAAACTCGGATTCACGGATTTCATTGACCAATAAATTGGCCTGGCAAATGGCAGTCAGGCGAGAAAAGGAGCGAGAGGGTCTTACAGCGTGTCCCATGGCATTGTTTTCCTTCCGTTGAGGCAAACATCCGGTTGCCGAGGAAGCGACTCAAGCTAGTTAGAATGATTCTATCAAGAGGTTTTTTGAAATTAATGAAAAGAATTCTGTGGAAAAATGTTATTTCCTTTTTTTGGTAGGCACAATGCTTTCTCCTGGCAAGAAAAGCGGAGGCTTCAGGCTTGCGTTCAGGGAGAACTAGCGGGTGCTTCTGTTTGTTTTTCCGAGGTTTGGCGGCACGAAGTCGAAGGTGTTTGAATCGAAGGAAACCCCTTCGCGTGCGTTTTCCAGATTAACCCCTGTTGTGCGGCCCTGCGAATCGACAACCCGCCACTGGCGGAGCTGGAGGGGCTTATCTTCGAAGATAAGGGTCAATTCGCCGTCGCCGGGGTCTTTGGTCGCGACAAGCGTCAATTCCATCTTGGCCGGAAAACGCGCGAAGCGCGTGACGGTCACGTCGCCGTCAAGCTTTATGGAATCCCGCAAGATGAGCTCGGCGATGCCTTTGCCGGCAGGGACGCTCGTTTGCTGTTCAAGTTCGCCGTCCCAGATATGAACGAACGAGCCGTCGGCCACGATGAAATCCTTGGCGGGCGGGTCGTAGGTCACCCGCATCTTGCCCGGCCTTTGGATGGCGATCGCGCCGTGGCGGAGTTCGCCGCTGTCGCTGATCTGCAGAAAGCCGGCCGAGACCGATTTCAGTTCGTTCAGGTATTTTTCGATGCGCTCGACATCGGCACGCTCGCGCGCGTTCAGGGAGGCCGGTTTGACGCCGGCAGGCGTCGTCCCCCAGGCTTGAGGGGCCAGAAGACACACGATGAGAACGAGAGATAAGAATCGCATGGCCGTAAACTGACCGGAAATTGTGGCAAAGCCAAGGAGGAAAAGACCTGTTGCCCGGTAAAAGGACACTTATATAAGGTGAAGGGACAATGGGACGCCCGATGACAGGGCGGGGGACATGTGCCATGATATTCGACCGCCGTTCCGAAGCCCCTGTTTCCGTGTGAAGGTACGTCTGTAAGGGACTGAAAACAAAATGCAAACACATCGAACTCGCCTGCTTGTCATCGGCGCCGGTCCGGCCGGTTACACGGCCGCCATCTATGCCGCGCGCGCCAGCCTTAACCCCATCGTGGTTCAGGGGATGCAGCCGGGCGGTCAGCTTACGATTACGACCGAGGTGGAGAACTTTCCCGGCTTTGCCGATAAGGTTCAGGGGCCGTGGCTGATGGAGCAAATGGCGGCCCAGGCCGCGAACGTCGGGGCGAAACTTGTTTTCGACACGATCGCGGACGTCGATTTCGCGCAAAAGCCCTTCCGTTGCGTAGGAGACTCCGGTGACGAATACCTTGCCGACAGCGTGATTATCGCGACGGGTGCGCAGGCCCGCTGGCTGGGAATCGACAGCGAAAAGCATTTTCAGGGGCACGGGGTTTCGGGGTGCGCGACTTGCGACGGCTTCTTTTTCCGAGGCAAGGAGGTTGCCGTAGTCGGCGGCGGCAACACGGCTTTGGAAGAAGCGTTGTATCTGGCCAACCTCGCCAGCAAGGTGACCGTCGTTCACCGGCGCGACGCTTTTCGGGGCGAAAAGATTTTGCATGGCCGCGTGGCGGCCCATCCGAAGATTGAGGTGGCTTGGGACTCCGTCGTCGACAGGATCGAAGGCGTCGAAGAGCCCGCGCGGGGTGTAACCGGCGTGCGCATCCGCAACGTCAAGACGGGAAAGGAAAGCCTTATTCCCGCCGAAGGGGTCTTTATCGCCATCGGCCACGAGCCTGCCACGAAGATCTTTCGCGGCAAGGTTCCCATGGACGGCGGGGGCTATATTCTGACCAGACCCGATTCGACCGCGACCGATGTGCCGACCGCGA
>JAXGVG010000103.1:0-6973 GCA_040773965.1 Alphaproteobacteria bacterium
GGGATCTTTTATTTCCTCTCCTCTTTTCATCTTGTCGCGCATATCCACGGGCGTTTTGATGCGCGCCCTGTAAGGAAGTTTAAGCTGATGGAAATGCAGCAAATCCAGAAAACGTCCAATTCTCACGGGCGCATTCAAGCCTTTGTAATATTGCCGGGCCATTGAAAACATTTCCAGGTAATTCGCCGGATCTTCGTGCTTGAACGCCATGTTCTTCAGGCTGGTGGACAGTTCGTGCAAATCCATGCATGAAGCCAGCGGCGCGTAGAGATATTTGCTCTCGTCAATGACAGTATTCTTTCTTTTTTCGGCCTCTTTGGCATCCAAAGGCGCCGTCATTTCATCCATATGGAGCAACAGGAATTTCTGATGCTCAAGCAAGGCAACCAGAACCCGTATATCCTGCCCGTATTTCTTGAGAATGTTGATGTGGTTGCCGATATCCATGCCCCGGCATGGTTTGATGGGATGATCGTAAATCAGGGTAAAAAGGCATTCCGCCAATTGAAGCGTTTCGTCGCCGAAACTTTCTATCAGGGCGCGGCCTTTGTCCCTCATAGCCAAAAAAGGGAAAAGAAATGCCGCCATTAGTCCGTTCTCATCCAAACGATCCTCGGCCAGGGCGGCCACAAGAGCAAAAGGATATTTTCTGTAAACGGCAAACATGGAACTGTTTGCCGGATGGCCTTTCCATGCCTCCGCAATTCCGTCCGCATGGGAAAAAAAGAGTTTGCGCAAATTCTCCAGCTGGAAAACCGTCAAAAAAGATTCATACTCGTTGAGTTCTTTTTTAAAGCGATGAAAATATTCATCTATGTGCGCGAGAGGCGTCTTGCATATATTCGCCCCCTCCTCCCAGAAATGCACCACGGCCGGTTTGAAAGGTTGGTGCTCCCTTAGCATGCGCCCTCTGGATGAAAATCGTTCTCTTTCAAGAATTTTCTTGTCAACGCCGCTTCATAAAAAAAAGATTCCAGTCCGAAGCACGGAAACCCTAGTCCTTAACGTCCGTATCTTCAAAAGCGCCGACAAAGTCGAGGTTTTCGTTGGTAAGGCCGTCCCTTTCGCCTTCTCCCTCTTCCTCAAACGCTTCTTCGCCTTCGAGCAGTTCATCGCCGGATTCTTCGTCAGCCGGATCATCGGCGCCAATATCGGCGTTGATCCAGTGCTGCTGTTCGACCGCCATCAGTTCCGTCACTTCCTCTTCCGGCTGGTCCGGCTCGATGCGTTTTTGAAGGCCCTTCACCATCGATTCATGAAGGCTGTCGAGATCCAGCTTCATTTCCGCAATTTCACGCAACGCGACAACGGGATTTTTATCGCGGTCCCGTTCAACTTTCAGTTCTGCGCCGGACGCCAGAGCCCGGGCGCGATGCGCCGAAAGCATGACCAATTCAAAACGATTGGGTACCTGAATGACACAATCTTCCACAGTGACGCGCGCCATAGTCTATCCTTACCAATGTTGATGTATCTTCCGTTCGGCAAGTTTCACTTACCTATAACAGAAAGTTAGTTACCCTCTGTAGTCAACTCTTCTTCCTGTTTGCCGGACGGTTTTTATATTAGCCGTATTATTCCGTGCATGTAAAGTGTTGACGCATTATAATTTGTTTTCCAGAGGACATAGAAATTGCGGATATGCCTCTTGCAGAAGCGGTTATTTGAGCGTAACGAGCTTTTCCGTTGATTCGATGCCCGGCACAATCGTGTTGCCCTTTTTTGGCAGCGTAGGTATGCTTAGTTTTAACGATTGAGCTTGTTTGGCGGGCTTAAATATGGTTAACAGGTCCAGTTTTCTTAACGTATGAGGGAAAAGATGATTTTCTATAAAGAAGAACGTATGGCGATGTTTATTGACGGAGCCAATCTTTACGCCGCCGCCAGAGGATTAGGATTCGATATAGATTACAAGAGGCTATTGGAGCTTTTTGCCGGTCGTGGCCGTCTTGTCAGGGCTTTTTATTACACGGCTCTTATCGAAAATGAGGAATATTCGCCTATCCGGCCCCTCGTCGACTGGCTGGATTACAACGGGTACGCCATGGTCACAAAGCCGACCAAGGAATTTACGGACGCTTTTGGCCGCCGCAAAATCAAGGGCAACATGGATATTGAACTCGCCATCGACGTGATGGAGATGTGCGACCATGTCGATCATATCATGATCTTTTCCGGCGACGGCGACTTCCGCCGCCTTGTCGAAGCCGTTCAACGCAAGGGCGTTCGCGTCAGCGTCGTCAGCACGATGCGCTCGTCGCCGCCGATGGTGGCCGATGAATTGCGCCGCCAGGCCGACAACTTTATCGAACTTCAGGAATTGATGCCCCATATCGCCCGCGCGCGCGATCCCAATCAGCAACAGCCCGGCCAGCAGCCCGGCATGAAAGAAGTCGCGGAAAGCCTCGCCGAAACGCAGGAAGCCATTCAGGACGTTGCGTAAAGCGGAAGACATAAACCAGAAACCGGAAATTATTTTCTAATTTCCGGTTTTATTTTTTTCTCTCGTCTGAAAAGAGCACCCGTTCTTTCGATCTGATTTTATCCCCCGCCTTAATCCGACGGCGCGCCGCTTCGCCGCCGTTGAGTTCGATCACGTATTTGACGGGTCCGGCGGAGTCAACCGGCATAAGGTCGAAGGGCATGGCGCCCTCCTTAATCTTCGCAATGGTCCCATCGGCACGGATAAAAAGTATATCCAGGGGAATATACGTGTTTTTCATCCAAAACGCGGCCGGCTCCGGCGGGTCGAATAAAAAAAGCATGCCCGCATCCTTTGGCATCGACTGACGAAACATCAGGCCGCGTTCGCGTTGCGCAGAGGTTGTGGCGATTTCCATATCGAAGATGTGCTTTTGACCGTCCGCGCATTCAATGACAATTTGTTCGCGGGGCAAATCGGAAGGCTGTCCCGCAGCCGAAAGAGCCGCCGGAACCGATATAAAAAGAACAATAAAAGCCGCCGCTATTGGCGGCAGGGCAGCTTTGAAACGCAACGTTTAGCTCGCTTTATCCAACGGCACTTGCTGCTCGGCAGGACCGTTGCCATGCACGCCGAGGAGCTTGAGTTTCCGGTGCAGAGCCGAACGTTCCATGCCAATAAAGTTCGCCGTGCGGGAAATATTTCCTCCGAAGCGGGTAACCTGGGCAAGCAAATACTCGCGTTCAAACATCTCTCGCGCATCGCGAAGAGGTAACGTCATGATTTCCCCGCCCTTCTCCCATCGCAAAACATTCGGCGTCGTCGCTGTAATGTCCGGCGGCAGCATTTCTGCGCGTACGGGTTCGACGCTGTCTCCGGGCGCCATAATCAACAGCCATTCCATGGCGTTTCGAAGCTGACGGACGTTGCCCGGCCAGCCGTAAGCCTGCAGCGCTGCAAGGGCGTCTTCGCCCAATACGCGCGGCGCCAGACCCGATGTTTCGGCGGAGCGCGACAAAAAGTGCTGCGCAAGAAGAGGAATATCCTCGCGGCGCTCCGCCAGCGGCGGAATGCGGATCGGCACGACGCTGAGCCGGTAGTACAGATCCTGACGGATGCGCCCGGCCTGCATGTCCGGCTGGAGGTCCTGATCGCTGGACGCCACGACGCGAACATCCACTTCGACCCGCGTCGTTCCGCACACGCGCGTAAAAACCTGTTCTTGAAGTATGCGGACGATCTTGCCTTGCGTTTCCATCGGCATGTCGCCGACTTCATCCAGATATAGCGTGCCGCCATGAGCCTGTTCGAACAAGCCGACCTTGCGGCCCGCGCCGTTGCTATCGCCTTCCACACCGAAAAGCTCGGCCTCGATCTGCTCAGGCCTGAGCACAGCGCAGTTCGTAATCACAAATGGACCGTTTGAGCGCTTGGACCGCGCATGAATGACGCGCGCCACAATTTCCTTGCCCGCGCCCGACGGGCCGATAATCATCACCCGGCTGCCCGTAGGCGCCACGCGTTCGATAAGCCGCCGCACCTGATTGATAGCTGGCGATTTGCCGATTAAATCCAGATCCGCGCCCGCGCGGAATTTCAATTCCTGGTTCTCGCGCTTGAGGCGCGCCGTATCCAGCGCGTGGCAGACTTGCAACACAAGCCGGTCGGTCTTGAACGGTTTTTCGATAAAGTCATAAGCCCCGCGTTTGATGGCGGCGACAGCCGTTTCGATGTTGCCGTGGCCGCTGATCATAATAACCGGAACTTCGGGGTGATCGCGGACGATGCAATCGAGTAACTGCATCCCGTCCATGTTGCTTCCCTGCACCCATATATCGAGGATCACAAGGCTCGGTCGGCGCGCCGCGATTTCCGCAAGCGCCTTGTCGGCGTTCAAGGCCTTGCGCGTTTTCAGGCCTTCGTCGTTCAGGATGCCTTCAATAAGAAGGCAGATATCAGCCTCGTCATCGACAATCAGGATGTCGTGGCTTAAATTGCGATCCTTGGCAGTTGAACTCATCGGCGTTTATTTCTCATAAATAGAAAGTTGTTCGATTCGTGATATTTAACAGATTCGGGCCGTCAAGACAAAACATGTGTGCTTATGGGGCAACATTGTAACTTTTCCGCGCCACAGTATACCAAGCGTACCCCTTTTACCACTCTTTCTAGGCATTCACAGCCTCAGGAGGGGCGGCACCTTCCTCTTCCTGTCTCTGCGCCCAAACAAGCCGAACAATCGCGCCGCCGCCCGGCCTGTCCGCCAGTTCCAGCTGTCCGTGATGATCTTCCATAATTTTCTTCACGATAGCCAGTCCAAGGCCTGTGCCTTTCGTGCGGGTCGTGACATAGGGCTCGGTCAAGCGGTCGCGATCCTCAACCGGCAGGCCTTTTCCGTTATCCTCGACGGTAAGCACAACATGCTGGTCTGTCACATCGAGACGAAGGCGAATTTCTCCCGCCGGCAAAAGACCGTTCACGGGCTCGGAACGCGCATCGATGGCCTCGGCCGCGTTTTTCAGCAAATTGGTGATGGCTTGCGCCAACTGACGCCCATCGCATTCGGCATAAACTTTCTGCAACGGCAGTTCTTGCACGTATTTGATGTCCGTGCGGCCCGTCGCCTGCATGAAAACCGTCTGGCGGCACAGTTCGCGCAATTCATGCTCTTTCATGACCGCCGTCGGCATGCGCGCGAACGACGAGAATTCGTCCACCATGCGCCCAATGTCCTCGACATGACGAATGATCGTATCCGTACAGATTTGAAATACTTCAGGATCGCTCTGGATTTCGTTCGCGTATTTGCGGCGCAGACGTTCGGCGGAAAGCTGGATCGGCGTTAATGGATTCTTGATTTCGTGCGCGATGCGCCTCGCCACATCGGCCCATGCCGCCTTGCGTTGTGCGGAAACGAGATCCGACACGTCGTCGAACGTCACGACATAGCCCCTAACTTCGCCGCCTTGCATTTCTGACGACAGACGCACCAGCAACGTGCGCATAGCCTGGCCCGAACGGCGAATTTCGACGTGCCCGTCTCTTAGGCGCGCGCCACGCGGCATGGCCTCCAACAGCGCCTGAATCTCCGGCGCGATAACGTTCAAAGGATGGTTCGTCAAGGCTTCTGGGTTGGTAATCTGGAAAAACTCGGCCGCCGACGCGTTCATCAAATTTATATGGAATTGCGGATCGAGCCCTATAACGCCCGCTGACACGCCGGCCAGGACGGCTTCAGTAAAACGTCGCCGTAAATCAAGTTGGCGATTGGCTTCGATCAAATCGGCGCGTTGGGTTTCAAGCTGGTGCGTCATGCGGTTGAAGGCGCGGCCCAGCGTTGCCAGTTCATCATCCGTCTGTGAACCTCCGGTTTCGCTGACGCGCGCGGACAGATCGCCCGCCCGTATGCGCTCGGCCGCGTTGATAAGCTCGCCGATCGGCCGGACCAGCTTGGTCGCAAAGTTCAGGCCAAACCAAACGGCGGCCAACAGGAGTAAAAGGGCAACGACGGCAAATATGACTGATATCATAATGCGGATGCCGGAACTGTGTTCCTTCAGGTCGTGGTATTCCTTGACGGCTTTTTCGGTCGTCGCCATGTGCGACAGAACCTTGGGTTCCACAAGGCGTCCCACGAACAAATAGGTGTCCACCAAATTGTCCAGCCGCAGCAAAGCGCGCACGCGGTCGTCGTTATCGCTTATAAGCAAGACAACTTCGCCCGAGCGCGCTCTCTCGCGCATGTCCTCGGTAATCGGCTCAAACGACAAGGCGAACGTCAAGCCCGAGCGCGCCAGAATTTTTCCCGAACCGTCAAACACGATCACTTCGGTCAACGAACGCATATACGCTTGCGCCGAAACGATTTGCGCGAAACGCACGGGGTCTTCGGCAAGCACAACCGCTTGACGGTTAAGGTCGTTCGCCATCGCCAGCGCATCGGCGCGCAGGACTTGTTGATGTTCTTTCAGATAGGCCTGAGCCACCTCCTGGGATTCGCTCAGAGCCGTATGAACGCGTTCGGAAAACCAGGCTTCGACACCGTAGTAGAAGAAAATGGCCGCAAACATCGCCACCAACAGCGGCGGTCCGGCCGCCAACAGCGTAAAACCGGTTACCATACGCACGTGCAGACGCGAACCGGCCTGATTGCGACGGCGCTTCATCCAGATGGTCAAAATACGTTGAACGACCAGCGCGCCGAGCAGAAGCAAAAACGCCAGATCGAGCGCGAGAAGAATGGAAACGGTTGTCGGATCGTCGCCGAAAAACGGCTTTTTGGTCATCGCCGCATAGGTGGCGAGGCTGCATGCCACCGCCGCCACGACAAAGACGATCGCCAGCCTGTTGCGCAGACCGATGCGACTGGCCCATACCGAAAGACGGCGATAGAGCGAGGAAACGATCATGTTGCCTGCTTGCCCCTTCTTCGGGAGCGTCCCGCGTTAAGGCCCAGTTCACGGATTTTTTTGCGCAGCGTATTGCGGTTCAATCCCAGAATTTCCGCCGCGCGCAACTGGTTGCCCCGGCATTGCGAGAGCGTAAGGCTTA
>JAXGVG010000104.1:0-6915 GCA_040773965.1 Alphaproteobacteria bacterium
ACCGCGGCTTTGGTGCTTTCCGATGGAACGGTGTTTTGGGGCAAGGGGTTAGGCGCCGCAGGCGAAGCCGTCGGCGAGGTCTGTTTCAACACATCCATGACCGGGTATCAGGAAATCCTGACTGACCCCAGCTATGCCGGCCAGATTATAACCTTTACATTCCCTCATATCGGCAACGTCGGAACCAACCGGCAAGACATTGAAACTGTTAAACCTGCCGCGCGGGGTCTCGTGCTGCGCGCGCCGATTACCAATCCGGCCAACTGGCGCGCCGTCGAACATCTAGACCCATGGCTCAAGAAGAACAAACTGATCGGCCTGTCGGGCGTCGATACGCGCGCGCTGACCATACGCATCCGCGATCAAGGCGCTCCGAACGGAGCGATATGCCATGCGCCGGATGGCAAGATCGACGTCAAGGCGCTGGCCGCAAAGGCAAGGGCCTGGCCGGGCCTGGACGGGATGGACCTTGCGCTCGATGTGACGTGTGCGAAAACATATGAATGGACTGAAGGGCGGATAAGCATTCAGCATCCGGCATCCGGAATTCAGGAAAACAAAAACAACGGACGTTACCACGTCGTCGCCATCGATTACGGCGCGAAGCGGAACATTCTCCGTTGCCTTGTGAGCGCGGGGTGCCGCGTGACAGTCGTTCCGGCGAGGACGACGGCGGAAGAAATCTTTGCGCTCAAGCCGGACGGCGTTTTTCTGTCGAACGGGCCGGGCGATCCCGCTGCGACGGGCGTTTATGCGGTTCCTGTCATTAAAGCCGTTTTGGAACGCGGCATTCCGCTTTTTGGTATTTGTTTAGGTCACCAGATGCTTGGGCTGGCGCTTGGCGGGCGCACGACGAAGATGCTTCGCGGCCATCGCGGCGCCAACCACCCCGTCAAGGATTTGCAGACGGGAAGGGTGGAAATCACGAGCCAGAATCACGGCTTCATGGTGATTCCCGAGACGTTGCCGCCGAATGCCGAAATCACGCATGTCAGCTTGTTCGATGGCTCCAACGAAGGTTTAAGATTGAAGGATAACCCCGCGTTTTCCGTGCAATATCACCCCGAGGCCTCGCCCGGACCGCACGACGCGCATTATCTCTTCAAGCGGTTTGTGGAGATGATGAAGGAGCACGCATTGTCACGGAGGGTGGCATGAGAGAGGCTTCAATGTTTGGCGTCATCCCGGACAAGTTTCTTTTCGCCGAAGGCGAAAGAAAATTGATCCGGGACCCAGTTTGTTATTCTTCCTCTTGGGACATAACATGGAAAAACGTTATTGGGTGTATATTATCACCAATAAACCCTATGGGACGCTTTATACAGGCATTACGAACAATCTGGCCCGCCGCATGTATGAACATCGCGAGGGCTTATATAAAGGGTTTGCTAAAGAACACGGTCTTAAAACCTTGGTATGGTATGCTGAATTTAAATCGGCAGACGAAGCCATCTCGTTTGAAAAAAGAATCAAGAAATGGAGAAGAGATTGGAAAAAACAGCTTATTGAGAAAATTAATCCAGAGTGGCTCGATCTGTACGAAAAGTTGCAAGAGTAAAAAAAGAACAATACTGGGTCCCGGATCAAGTTTCTTTCGTTCGCAAGCGAACGAAAAGAAACTTTTCCGGGATGACGCCCTTTTTTGCTTACAAATTAATCAATCCCTGATCCCCGATACCTCTCATGCCTAAACGCACGGATATTAAATCGATTTGCATCATCGGCGCGGGGCCTATCGTCATCGGTCAGGCGTGCGAGTTCGATTATTCCGGCGTGCAGGCCTGCAAGGCGCTGCGCCAGGAAGGCTACCGCATCATTCTGATCAACTCCAATCCCGCCACGATCATGACCGATCCCGAAGTGGCGGACGCGACCTATATCGAGCCGATCACGCCCGCGATGGTGGCCAAGGTTCTGGAACGCGAAAAGCCGGATGCGCTGTTGCCGACGATGGGCGGCCAAACGGCGCTGAACACGGCCATGGCCCTGGCGAAAGACGGCACGCTGGACCGCTTGGGCATCGAGCTTATCGGCGCAAAACGCGAAGCGATCGAAAAAGCGGAAGACCGCCTGCTATTCCGCAACGCGATGGATAAAATCGGCCTTGCCAGCCCGAAAAGCCGCTATGTCCATTCGATGGCCGAAGCGCAGGAAGCGCTGGCCGGGATCGGCTTGCCTGTCATCATCCGTCCCAGCTTTACGCTGGCCGGCACGGGCGGAGGCGTGGCCTATAACCGCACGGAATACGCCGAGATTGTCGCCGGAGGCTTGGCCGCCAGTCCCGTAAACGAGGTTTTGATCGAAGAATCGGTGCTCGGCTGGAAGGAATACGAAACCGAAGTCGTTCGCGATAAAAACGACAACTGCATCATTGTCTGTTCGATCGAAAACGTCGATCCGATGGGCATACATACGGGCGACAGCATTACGGTTGCGCCCGCGCTGACTCTGACGGACAAGGAATACCAGATTTTGCGCGACGCCTCGATTGCCGTTTTGCGCGAAATCGGCGTCGATACGGGCGGGTCGAACGTCCAGTTTGCGATCAACCCGGATGATGGCCGCATGGTGGTCATCGAAATGAATCCGCGCGTCAGCCGTTCGTCGGCGCTTGCCAGCAAGGCGACGGGCTTTCCTATCGCCAAGGTCGCCGCGCTCCTGGCCGTCGGTTATACGCTGGACGAATTGAAGAACGACATTACGGGCGTGACGCCCGCTTCCTTCGAGCCGACAATCGATTACATCGTCACGAAAGTTCCGCGCTTTGCGTTCGAAAAGTTTCCGGGCACGGAGCCCACCTTGACGACTGCCATGAAGTCCGTGGGCGAAGTTATGGCCATCGGCCGCACGTGGCAGGAATCCTTGCAAAAAGCCTTGCGAGGGCTGGAGATTGGCCTGAACGGGCTTAACGAGGTTAAGGTCCACACCACGTTTGACGAAGGTGGGGACCTGAATCCGCTTCATGCCATGCTGGCGCGGCCTTCGCCGGACCGAATTCTGGTGGTTGCCGAGGCTTTGCGGCGCGGCATGAGCGTCGATAAAATCAGGAAGATTTGCAAATACGACACATGGTTTATTGAACAGATAGCGGGTCTTGTCGAAACCGAAAAAAGCGTTAGGTCCGAGGGACTGCCGAAGGACGGGGCCGGGTGGCGACAGTTGAAGTCGATGGGTTTCAGCGACGCGCGTCTGGCTCAGTTGACGAATAAGAAAGAAACCGAGGTTGCGGAAGCGCGGCGCAAACTTGGCGTGACGCCCGTTTTCAAGCGCATCGACACCTGCGCGGCCGAATTCGGATCGCTCACGCCGTATTTGTATTCGACATATGAAGTGGACGACCGCGGGCCGGATGCGTGCGAAGCGAAGCCCTCGGAGAAAAAGAAGGTCGTTATTCTTGGCGGCGGGCCGAACCGCATCGGGCAGGGCATCGAGTTCGACTATTGTTGCGTTCACGCCGTCATGGCGCTGCGCGACGCCGGTATCGAGACCATTATGGTCAACTGCAATCCGGAGACGGTTTCGACGGATTACGATACGTCCGACCGGCTATATTTCGAGCCGTTGACGGCCGAAGACGTGATTGAAATCGTGCGCGTTGAGCAGCGGAAAGGCGATTTGCTGGGCGTAATGGTTCAATTCGGCGGACAGACGCCGCTTCGCCTTGCGGATGCGCTGCAGGAAGCGAATATTCCCATTCTCGGCACATCCCCGGACGCCATCGATCTTGCCGAGGACCGTGAACGTTTTCAGGTTCTCCTGAAAAAACTCAAACTCAAGCAACCGGCAAACGGTCTGGCGCGAAGCGCCGAGGAGGCCGAAAGGGTTGCGGAAAAAATCGGCTATCCGGTCGTCATCCGCCCTTCATATGTGCTGGGCGGACGCGCCATGGAAATTGTCCACACAGTCGAGGCGCTTAAGCGTTACATCGGGCAAGCCGTGCATGTGTCCGGGAAAAATCCCGTTCTGATCGATTATTACCTGCAGGACGCCATAGAGGTCGATGTGGACGTCGTGGCCGATGAAAAGGACGTTTTTGTCGCGGGAATCATGGAGCACATCGAGGAAGCCGGCGTTCATTCCGGCGACAGTTCCTGCGCCTTGCCTCCTCATTCCCTGGTGCCCACGGTTGTGACGGAAATAGGCCGTCAGGCTGAGCTTCTGGCGCGTTCCATCGGCGTCAGGGGTTTGATGAACGTCCAGTTCGCGGTGAAAAACGGCGACGTTTACATTCTCGAAGTCAATCCGCGCGCCAGCCGCACGGTGCCTTTCGTCGCCAAAGCCATCGGCGTTCCCATCGCCAAGATCGCCGCGCGCGTGATGGCCGGGGAAAAGCTGGCTAGTGCAAGGAAGGCTTATGAACAGAAAGCCATAAATAACTCTATACAACGTTTGGCCGTCAAGACGCCCGTGTTTCCTTTTTCGCGCTTTCCGGGCGTTGACATTATTCTGGGGCCGGAGATGAAATCGACCGGCGAGGTTATGGGGCTTGATCGCGATTTTGCGCGCGCGTTCGCCAAGGCGCAATTGGGCGCGGGATTAAAGCTGCCTTTAAAAGGCATGTGCTTTATTTCGGTAAAGGACCGCGATAAGGAGGTTATTATTCCGCTCGCCCGACGTCTTGTGAAGCTCGGATTCAAGATTATGGCCACGGGCGGCACGGCCAAGACCCTGAAAGCGGCGGGCGTTCCGGTCAAGCGCATCAACAAGGTTTATGAAGGACAGCCGCATATCGTCGACGCCATGATCAACGGCGAGGTCGATCTGCTGATGAACACGACCGCCGAAGGCGCGCAAACCCTGAAAGACAGTTTCAGCTTGCGCCGCACCGCTCTCATGCAAGGGATTCCCCATTACACGACGATTCCCGGCGCGCGCGCTGCCGTGGAGGCCATTGCGGCCCTGCAAACGGGGAGTCTTGAAGTTAATTCGCTTCAGTCGTATCTTAAGGCCTCCTGAGAATAGTTAAACGCCGCGTCGGCTTGCCTAAAGCTGATCGGGCTTTTTTGTTCTCAAAGCCATTAGCTCCCCGGTAAAGGGGCGAAAGGGTGAAACATGACCGATAAAGTGCCTATGACGTTGTTGGGTTATCAGAACCTTGAAGAAGAGCTTAAGCATTTGCGCAGCGTCGAACGTCCCGCCATCATCAAGGCGATTGCCGATGCCCGCGATCACGGTGATTTGTCCGAAAACGCCGAATATCACGCCGCGCGCGAACGTCAGAGCTTTATCGAAGGCCGGATTAAGGACCTTGAAGACAAAATCGGACGGGCCGAAGTTATCGACGTCTCAAAACTGGACGGCAAAGTTATCAAATTCGGCGCGACGGTTACGCTGATCGATGAAGATACGGACGAAAAAGCCCGCTACCAGATCGTGGGCGAGGACGAGGCCGACATCAAGGCGGGACGTCTTTCCGTTACATCGCCGCTGGCGCGCGCCCTAATCGGCAAACAGCTTAAGGATAGCGTAGAAGTCAACACGCCCAAAGGATCGAAGGCTTATGAGATTGTCACGGTTGTTTATAAATGAAGGGGAAAACCGAATCCTGCGTCGATCCCAAAACCAGGCTTTTTTTGAACGACCTGTTAAGATATGTCTGCCATAAGAAGGTCTGCGAACAACCCCTTTCCTTTGGTTTTTCATGCGCGAGGTTCTGGACCTGATTAAAGAGTACCATGAATGGTTCTATTTAATCACCTTTGTGTGGACGGCTTTGGAGGGGGAAACCTTTGTAATCTTTGCCGCGCTGGCGGCGCAGAAAGGCTATCTGAATATTGCCGCGCTTTTCGGATCGGCATGGCTAGGCAGTTTTTTTGGCGACCAGATGTTCTTTTTTGCAGGCCGTTTTTTTGGCGCGCGGATTACGGCGCGTTATCCCGGCATAAAGCCCAAATTGGACAAGGCCTTAGGATGGCTCGAGAAATACGCGACCTTTTTTGTTCTTTCTTACCGGTTCATGTATGGGATTCGTAATGTGAGCGGGATAGCCATCGGCATGAGCCGGTTGCCCTGGAAAAAATTCGTTTGGCTGAATCTGGCGGCGGCGTTCATTTGGGCGGCAGCTTTTTGCGGCGCCGGTTACCTGTTTGGCGATGTGATTAAAAAGCTTGGCAAGCAAAAGGAGGAAGTCGTCGATTATAGCGTTCGGGAATTTATGCTTGTTGCACTGGGGGTATTCGCTATTGTCATTATCATTCGCCTGTGGGGTATTTACCGTGAACGCCGGAAAGGCATAAAGCAGGCGCAGATCGATTTGATCGCCGGTCCCGACAGTAGCCCGGAAATACTGCCAAGGCTATGAAATATAATATTAATTTTATTTGTTATTAACAAACGCGGCGGGAAAAGGTTAAAAAAATTATCCCCGGCATTCTTAATCTTCTGGACAGGCGCAAGCACACAGAATAGAGAGAAGCGTTCAAAACGGGCTCGATTCACCGGTTGCGTCAGGAAGTCGCTGCGCGCTTCGGAGCGTGGGGGTCTGTTCGTTAACGATTATCGATCAACAACAGAAGGCAGAAAAGGTCATGAGTGATATCAACGAACGCGTGAAAAAAATCGTCGTCGAACATTTGGGGGTCGATGCCGCCAAGGTCACGGATAACGCCAGCTTCATTGATGATCTGGGAGCTGACAGTTTGGATACGGTCGAACTCGTCATGGCTTTCGAAGAGGAATTCAACGTTGAAATTCCCGATGATGCGGCGGAAAAAATCGTCACCGTCAAGGATGCCATTGAATACATAAACATGAAAAAGGCGGCTTGATACGGATTGATCGACACCGGCCAAAGGTGCGGATCATGGTTTCCCTTTTGAAATCTTTCTTCTCATTCACGGAGGCGGCGTCATGAGGCGCGTCGTTATCACGGGGATGGGCATGGTGTCGCCGCTGGGCGTTGGCGTTGGCGTCAAC
>JAXGVG010000105.1:0-6764 GCA_040773965.1 Alphaproteobacteria bacterium
ACGCTTTATGCGTCAAGCGATTATGTCGAGATTTATCCCGGCGAAAAGCGAAGCTTTATTCTCGACCTGCCGCCGGATATGCCTTCCGGGCGTTGTACGCTTACACTGGAGGCCGATAACGGCGATTTTTCCGGCATCACGATCAATGTCGAAATCGCTGCTGCTCCCAAGTCGATTCGGATCGATCCCGATGGCCTTCTGTTCGACAAAACGGGTCAAAAACGTTACCTGAAAGTCACCGGTTTTCTCCCGAACGGGACCGAAAAGGACCTGACCCGTTCGTTCAATACACGCTATTCGTCGACCCATCCCGATATCGCTACCGTCTCGGACAAGGGAGAGGTTCAGGCCAAAAAGCCCGGCGAGGCGGCCATTAGCGCTGCCTATGCCGGACTATCGTTTTCCATCAAGGTTCGGGTTGCGGAGGAGAACGGAGACGTTCCCGAAGCCCCGCCTTCCCCCGTTTCCACGCCTTCAAGAAACAATAGCCTGGATCGGGAATGGCCCGATCAGCCGAAAAACATTTGCCGCCTTGCGGGCGCGGGCATGGGGTTCGATGGATGCCCTTACCCCGTATGGCGGGGAAACTCGTTCGATTCCTATGATCTTAATACGGGCTATTCCTTCAGGGCGCTTGACGACACGCGCTATTGGGGCGTTCGTCTCGATCCCGGCGTGGCGCGGGTTCCCATTCATGCCTTTGACAAATGTTATTATGTCGACAACCGTTCGGATAAAGCCTTTTTCGTTCCCATTAAAACGTCAATGGAATGGATGTCGTTCCTCAAGGCGCTTCCCTCGGGAGTCAGCGTGCGGGCCTGTACCGTTCACGGCGTCTACACAAGCTCTTCGGCCACGTCGAGGGGCGACCGCGCGGTTTTCAGTCTTCCGGCCTATGCGCAAACGGGCGAAGCGGTGACGCTTTCGCAAACGTTCGGCTATTACGAACCCCGCCTCTGCGACCGGTTCAATAAATGCAGCGGTCCTTGGGAATGGAGGGAAACGATCCACGCCCGTTTCCGGCCTGTTCCGCCGTACTGGAAAGCCATTGACGAATTCGTTACAGGCGAGCCCCCGGTTATTCCCGAAGGTCACCATTGAATTGACAGTTTTCGGCAGCTTGACTACCTTCCTTCTCTCTCCGTCGTAACCCTCGAGTCGCATGAATTTTCTCGCTCCCATTGGCCGGACTTTTCTCAGCTTCCTTGCCGCCGCCGGGCGGCTGTCGTGGTTTACGAGCCTGTCGGTCGCGCACTGTTTTCAACGGCCCTATTATTTCAGCCAGATTTTCCGGCAGGTCATCGACATCGGCTATTATTCCTTGCCGGTTGTCGGCTTGACGACGCTGTTTACCGGCATGGTGCTGGCCCTACAGAGCTTTTCCGGCTTCTCGCGCTTCGATGCGGAGAGCGCTATTCCGACCGTTGTCGTGCTGTCGATTACGCGCGAGCTGGGGCCCGTGATGGCAGGCCTTATGGTCGCCGGGCGCATCGGCGCGGCGATTGCCGCCGAGCTTGGCACCATGCGCGTGACGGAACAAATCGACGCCCTGACGACGCTGTCCACCAATCCCTACAAATATTTGATTGTGCCGCGCCTTATGGCGGGAACCCTGACGCTGCCCCTCCTCGTGCTTGTGGGCGACATCATTGGCGTTTTCGGCGGTTTTCTGGTCTGCGTTTACCGTCTCAATTTCAATGCTGCGAACTATATATCGCAGACATGGCAATACCTTGAAATGCGCGACGTGACGTCCGGTCTCTGGAAGGCGGCGGCCTTTGGCTTCCTGATCGCACTTATGGGCTGCTACAACGGGTTCAATTCCAAAGGCGGAGCGCAAGGAGTCGGCGCGGCGACGACAAACGCTGTCGTTTCCGCATCGATCCTGATCCTGATTACAAATTACCTGCTCACGGGGCTTTTCTTTGCTTAACGCGAAATCGACTGTGCCAAAAATTTCCTTGCAAGGGGTTTGCAAATCCTTTGGCGAGAAAAAGGTTTTGCGTGGCATGGATTTGGACGTTGCTCCGGCGGAATCCGTTGTCGTGATCGGCGGTTCGGGGACGGGAAAATCCGTTCTTATCAAATGCATTCTTGGCATTCTACAGCCGGAAAACGGCAACATTGAAATCGATGGCGAAGAAACAGTCGGCTTAACCGGCCGCAGGCGCGATGAGCATCTGGCCAGGTTTGGCATGCTCTTTCAGGGGTCCGCGCTTTTCGACTCCCTCCCCGTATGGCAAAACGTGTCCTTCAAACTTATACGCTATAACCGCATGCCCCGAAAGGAAGCGAAAGACAGGGCGATTGCGACGCTGGCTTCGGTCGGGTTGAGCGCCGATGTGGGCGAGCTTTACCCGGCCGAACTGTCCGGGGGCATGCAAAAGCGCGTGGCGCTGGCCCGAGCCATCGCCGCGCGTCCCGAAATCATATTCTTCGACGAGCCGACGACGGGTCTCGATCCCATCATGGCCGATGTTATTAACGAGCTTATCCTCAAGTGCGTCCGGGAGCTTGGATCGACAGCGCTTTCCATTACTCACGATATGGCCAGCGCGCGTAAGATCGCCGATCGCATCGCCATGCTCTATGAAGGCCGCATTATCTGGCAGGGCTCCAAGCGCGAGATCGACCATTCCGGCAACCCCTTCGTGGACCAGTTCATCCATGGCCGGGCCGAAGGCCCAATCAAGATGCAGGTCAGGAAGCTATAGGGCTCTTCTTGAGAAGGGCTTTCTCTAAGCCGACATAACGGCTAGAATCGGCGCGAATCCGGTTTTTACCCAATGGATTTTTATGCCGCCTCGCACGCTGTTTCGTAAGTCCCGTTCGCGCGCCGCTTCGTCCCGGTGGATGCCGGAGTCTTTCCGCGACATGGTGTTGCGCTTTTTTGCCCGTATGGCCGGTGGAGCGGTCATGCTGGCGGCGTTTCTTCTCGCCCTGGTTCTTCTTTCCTACAATCCCGCCGACCCTTCCCTGAACACGGCTTCGGCGGACGCCGGAGTTCATAACTGGTTTGGCGTGCCGGGCAGCTATACCGCCGATCTTTTTTGGCAAACGGTCGGCTTCGCGGGATTTATGCTTCCCTTCGTTCTTGCCGTGTGGGGATGGGTTATTGCCACACAGCGCGGGCTGGACATGATCTACTGGCGTGCTCTTGCGACGGTTCTGACGGTATTGTCCTTTGCCACTGCTCTGGCTGTCGTGGAGCCTTACGTTGCCGCAGAAGGCGCGCGCGCCTGGGGCGGTTCGTTCGGCAAGCTGGCCGGCGTATGGCTTTCTCACCGCATTCCCGGCGCTGGCGGCGCCGTTTTCATAGTTTTTGTTATGGCCGTTTTGACCTTTGGGGGTCTGTATATGGCCAGCGCGCTGACGCTTGGCGAGTGGCATGAACTTTTGAGCCTTATGCGCCGGATCCTACATCGGGCGCTCAGCCGCGCGCTGGGCAAGTTGCAGGAAATCTGGTTGTTTTTGCGACGGCGTCATCGCCTTGTTTGGGGCGACGGTCTTGACGACGATTTTGACGATGAAGACGAAGAAGGAGATGAGGGGAAAGAGGAAGAGAAGGAAGATAAACCGGCCCCCGTGCGTCGCGCCCGTAAATCGCTTGTGCAAAGGCCCCGTCGGCCTGCGCGTCAGGCGCGTCTTGCATTGAGCGCGGATGATTCCCATGCGCTGCCCCCTCTGGAGCTTTTGCAGTGGCCGGAATCTGCGCGTCAGCCTCATGCTGACGTTTCGGAGGAGGCCTTGGAGAAAAATGCCAAGATGCTGGAGTCCGTTTTGGCCGACTTCGGCGTTCAAGGGAACATTACGAAAGTCAGTCCCGGTCCTGTCGTAACCCTTTACGAGCTTGAACCCTCGCCCGGCACGCGAGCTTCCCGCGTCATTTCGCTGGCCGACGACATTGCGCGGAACATGAGCGCGGCGTCGGTGCGCGTGGCCGTGGTGCCGGGGCGGAACGTCATTGGAATCGAATTGCCCAACCGGCAGCGCGAGATGGTGTATTTGCGCGAATTGCTGAGTAGCGACGCCTATGCCGATTATACGGGGTCATTGCCGCTGGTCCTGGGGAAGGATATTGCGGGAAGCCCGGTCATTGCCGATCTTGCGCGCATGCCGCACCTTTTGATCGCGGGCACGACGGGGTCGGGCAAGTCGGTGGCCATCAACACGATGATTATGTCGCTGATTTACCGTCTGCCGCCGCAAAAATGCCGCTTCATCATGGTCGATCCGAAGATGCTGGAATTGTCGGTCTATGAAGGCATTCCGCATTTGCTCGCGCCTGTGGTGACCGATCCGAAAAAGGCGATTATGGCGCTCAAGTGGACGGTGCGCGAGATGGAAGAGCGTTACCGGGCCATGTCCAAGCTCGGCGTGCGCAACATCGAGGGATACAATATCCGGCTGCGAGAGGCGGCCAAAAACAACGAAAACCTGATGCGCACCGTTCAAACCGGCTTTGACCGCGAGACCGGTAAACCGATTTACGAGGAACAGCCGCTCGATCTGACCCCCCTGCCCTATATCGTTGTGATCGTCGACGAGATGGCCGATCTTATGATCGTGGCGGGCAAGGATCTTGAAGCGGCGGTTCAGCGGCTGGCGCAAATGGCGCGCGCAGCGGGCATCCACATCATCATGGCAACGCAACGGCCTTCGGTCGACGTCATTACCGGCACGATCAAGGCCAACTTGCCCACGCGAATCAGCTTTCAGGTCACATCCAAGATCGACAGCCGTACAATTCTTGGCGAACAGGGCGCGGAACAATTGCTGGGGCTTGGCGACATGCTCTACATGGCGGGCGGCGGGCGCGTGACGCGTGTCCACGGGCCGTTCGTGCGCGACGACGAGGTGGAATCGATCGTGCGCTTCCTTCAGGCGCAGGGCGAGCCGGAATACCTTGAGGAAGTGACGGAAGACGACGAGGAAGAACTGTTGTCTATGGACGAAGGCGCCAGCGAAACGGGCGGCAACAACGACCTTTACGACAAGGCCGTCGATCTTGTTTTGCGCGAGCAGAAGGCTTCCATCAGCTTTGTACAGCGGCATTTGCAGATAGGCTATAACCGCGCTGCGACCATCATCGAACGCATGGAGCGCGAAGGTGTCATCGGCTCGGCCAATCACGTAGGCAAGCGCGAGGTTTTGGGGCGCAAACAAGATTAGGGTCTGGCCTCTGTAACTGAGCCTATGCCAGAACCTTAAGGGCTTTATTTGTTCGATAGGGGCTTGTTTGTGAGGGGGTATGAAGGCTTGATTATTCCTTTCACTTCAATTGTTTCGTTCTGCTTATCGATGCCCGCCCAGTAATCCTGATAATATTTGGCCTTTTCTTTCAAGGGCACGGGCTTGCCGTTCAGTTTGAGCCAGAACGTGTCGAGAATAATTTCGGACATGTCATCGGGATGCGTGACGCCGATTTTGGTGAAATAGCGGGAAAGGCGGGAGTCTTGCTTCAAGCCCCACTCGTTGCGGATTTTCGTGCCCAAACTCATATAATAATCGGCCATGTCTTCCTCGGGGCCGTTCTTCATCTTGACGACGATGTTTTGGGGCAAGGCTTTGAGGAGCGCCTCATGCGCCTCGTTGAGGTTGGCGGGAACCTTGTTCTTCGGGAACGTGGTTTGAGTAAGAGCCTTATGCGTTGACCTGCTATTGACGGCTTTGACGCTTCCGGTGCCGGGAACCACGATCATCGAAAAGATTAAGCACCCGACGAAGAAGACGGCGCTGAACGTTAGGGCCGTAAGGAGCTTGGATTTTCTCGCTTTTTTGATGCGTTTCATGGGGGTTCTCCTGATAGACACTCGGGACGTCGGGGGAAGTATCGGGGAGAAAAGTTTCATTTGCGTTAACCTTATATTGATAATTTTCATTTATTTTGCGGGCCTTGATTCTGACAAATTTCCCGTTGATTTTTCATGCTTTCCTGGCGCCGGTAAGCTTCGCTTGTTGGCGTATGGGCAGGTTTTGCGTAATTTTACATTACGTTTGTATTTGTTTTAAAACGCCGCAGGACAGCGCCGATCATCCACACTTGAACTTTGTGCCCGAAGGAGAGGCCACTATGGTTGAGGTCTTCAATTTATTCTAATTCATGAAAAATATCTGTTCTCGTTCTTATACGAAAATGCCTTTTTTTCTGTTATTATTATCAATCGAAATTATTCTAAAAAAGCGCTTCCTTAATCGATCCGTGAGCGAAAAGAGTATTTGGGAAAACGTTGCGGTTTCGAATAGAGGGGTTTTGATGCAATTTTGAGGTGATTCGGGGCCAATTTTACTCGTGAGACGCTCAAAATTGGACATTTGATCGATGAATGAAGATGTTAATAGCCTTAAAATATGTCCGGTTATATGGTTTGGTGCTGCTAATGATATTTAGGACCAGATTTCAGGGCATATTAACAATTTTGGTTATTATGACACAATTCCAAAAGGTGAGTATAAGAGTATGTAATAGAATGTTTATTAAACATTTGCAATGAAATGAAGATGATAGCTGCGTCTATCAACTTTTGAATACCCATTAGCACAGCAGGGTTATTATTGCTAAGGGTAAGAGCGACAATCAACCAAATGAACTTATTCCTTCAGTGAACAAAACGAGAGAGTCCTGGGTTGCTTTTGGGCGAGGTAGGATCTTAAAGCCATCCGGCAAAGGTTTGATTTCGTTCCGTAAGAGCAACAATTGCGCCGAATATAGGCTTTCCATCAACAAAAGTGCGGTTTCCGTCCACTGGATCGACGATCCAGAC
>JAXGVG010000106.1:0-6728 GCA_040773965.1 Alphaproteobacteria bacterium
AAAATGGCTCTCGCTTTAACCGCCGCGCCCTATCCCTTGGCGGCATGGTGAGGCCGACCCTCACTCTATTCCCATCCTTCATTCTTCGATACCAAAAGCAAACCCCAGTATGAAAATACCGGGGTTTGTCAGCAGTCTGAGGGGCCTTCGGGCCCCTTTTTTCGACCCGGAACGCCCCGGAATTCAAACGCAATCAAAACGGCGTCCTCCCCGCCATTACATACGCCGTCATCCCGGCGAAAGCCGGGGATCCAGTGAAAGAACTCATAAGAAAGCCTTTTCCTCTTCTTCCACTGGATTCCGATCAAGTTTCTTTCGTCCGCAAGCGAACGAAAAGAAACTTTTTCGGAAAGACGTTGAAACTTTCACCCGTTCACGAACCCCTAATCCCGAGCCCCGAACCCCTAACACACTTCCCGAAAAGTCTCGGTGTACGCCTCGGCGATGGGCCCCCAGTCCCAGTGCATTTGCGCGAAATCCGCCAGTTCGTATTGCGACGCAGCCAGCGGCAAACGCAACGGAAAGTTTTTCAGCTTTTCGGCCCAAACGTTCGCCGTGCGCAAGGGATCGTCCGGCCACACGTCCGCAAGGTGAAGCACGGGCCTGGCCGCAAGACTGCCCGCCGCCGTCGCCGGACTGCACATCGCGGGCAGGCCGCACGCCAGCGCCTCCTGAACGACGAGCGGAAAACCTTCGCCGTAACTCGGCAGAATAAGCAAATCGGCCGTGTGATAAAGCTCGGCCAGCGAAGCGTCCGCGCGGTCGCGGAACACGTGCACGTTCGGCAACAGCCATTTGGCCGGGTCGATGGGCCCGCGCCCGGCCATCCAGAAACGCCAGTCGGGCAACTGGCCCGCCAAATGGCGAATGGCGGCCAGACCTTTCTTTTCGACAAAGCGGCCCACGAAAAGCAACACGGGCTGATCCGCCTTCAGCGCGAATTTCTGGCGCAAATAGTGCCTCTTTTCCTGTAAAGGGGGATTGAAAAGCCGGAGATCGACGCCGTTCGGAATGACCTTGACCGATTTGGTGAACCCGGCGCGGGCGTAATAATCCTCGGCCACGCTGTCGCTGATGAAAAGCGTTTGCGTGGCGTCGCGCAGCATGTTTTGCGTGAAATACTTGTCGGCCAGCCGCATCGACGCGCGCAAAACCGGGTTGCGGTAAGGAATGGGACTGATGTGCTGCGTGACGATCACGGGCTTTTTCTTCTGCCGCGCCCAGCGGTAAGCCAGAAGATTGCCGGGATAAAGCGTATCGTGCAGCCAGACGATGTCCGCCGCGGCGACGGCCCGCTTGAGGCGGCGCAAACTGGCGGGCCCCCAAACCGGCCACGGCAAGCCCGTGAAACGCTCCAGCAAATTGAACGTGCGCATGGGCAGGGCGCTTAACGACGGCCCTTCCGGCTTCGGGTCCGTGCCGCTGGCCGCCCAGCTGAAATGATAGCGGTTGCTGAACGCCGTCATTTCGCGGATAAGCCTGTCCGCCACGCGCTCGACGCCGCCGCCGTGCGCCCCGTAGTAATGGGTGACCACAAGAACGACGCGCTGGCGCTCGGGTTTGGGATCGAAAGCGGTCATAGCAGCCCGTTCCTTGCGACGGCCCCGGCGGCCTCGTGCTGAAGCTTCAGGACAGCCAGCGCGTCGTCCGCGCTTATGCCGGCTGGCGGCGTTCCGCTTTCTGCCGCGCGCGCGAAGCGGCTGAAAACCTCGTCGTTGCCGTAATCGAGCCGGTTCCGGACATAGGCGATGCCGTTCGGGATGTGCTGAACCGCGTGCTGAAAGATGGCGCACGCGCTCGTGCGCAAAATCTGCGGAAGCGCGTGCGCCCCGTCGTTCGGCAGCCGGATGTAGATGTCCCGGAAAACGTCCATGATGCCAAGAGCGCGCTCGCCCGTAACCATCAGGTACCACTCGCTCACGGCGCTGTCGAACTGGCAATCGACGGTGACGGGGATGCCGCGCGCGTTGCGGTACAAAAGAGAAAGAAGCGCGGGCGTCTTCGCGCCGTCCCGCCCTGCGACGCCATGCGCGCGCTGAAGCTCGAGCGCGCCGCCCGCAAGATGGCGAAGCAGGTAAAAGAAATGCGGGCTTTCGTCGTAAAAAAGACCGAGCGGCAATTGCTCGTACCACGAAGGCAAACGACGGCGCGGGTTTCCGAACTGCACGGCGGCGATGCGGCGGACGGAACCCAAACGGTTTTGCGCAAGATCGGCCTCCAGCCTGCGCGCGGCGCGGCTGAACTGAAAGTTGTGAACGACGGCCAAAACGCGTTTATGGGCGCGCGCGGCCGCGACCATGGCCTCGCCTTCCCCGACCGTCATTGCGAAAGGCTTTTCGGTAAGAACGTGCTTGCCCATGGCCAGCGCCGTCTGCGCGAGCCTTGCGTGCGCCATGGGAGGCGCGCCGATGACGACGGCGTCAACTTCGTCCAGCCATTCGACTTTCGCCAAATCGTCCGTTTCCGCGTGCCGCGCAAGCCCGAAGCGGCGGGCCACGTCCGCGGCGCGGCCGGGGTGTCGGTCGATCGCGCCCGCAAGCTCGAACGCCGGGTTGCGCAAAAGGGCGGGAAGATGGCGGTGCGCCGTCACCCATCCCAAACCCACGGCGGCGGCGCGCAGGACCATGCTCAGCCCACAGCCCTCGGATCGATCCCGGCTTCGGCGGCGATGGCGATCGCGATGGACTTGTCGTCGAGCTCGGCCTTTGCGCCGTTCATGATGGCGTGCGCGCAGGCCTGATCGAGCGCGATGATGGACTTGTCCGGGTTGTTCCTGTTGCGGATGAAGCGGTCGGTCAGCTTGACGACGCGCTCGATCGCCCGGTCGGAAATCGTGAACTTGTAATGGTCCTCGAATTTCGGGCGAAGGTTCTTGACGATCTGAACCGTCGCCGGAACGTCGGGAACGTCGAGAAAAACCTTTTGAAAGCGGCGGTCGATGGCAGGCTCCTGCTTCACGTAATCGTCGTATTCCTCGCGGGTGGTCGCGCCTATTACGTAAAGGTCTCCGGCGGTCAGGTAGGGCTTCAGCAAATCGGCGATGCCGCTGTAGCTCGACGACTTGAACGAAATCATGAGCTGGTGAATTTCGTCGATGCAGAAAATGATGGGCGGGCTCTGGCGCGTCGCGTTGCGCTCGGCCACGCCCTTGACGATGGGGATCAGGCGCCCTTCCAGATCGGCGCGCGAGGACGAGCCCGCGCCGATCATCGACATTTCAAGCTCGATGACCCGCGCCCCCTGCAGTATTTCGGGCACGCGCTTCTGGTTGACCCGCTGCGCGAAGCCGATGAAAAGAGCGGTTTTGCCGACGCCGGCGGGCGCCAGAAGCATCGCGTTTTTGCGCAGGCGCTGGAGAAGAATCAAAGTGACGAGATCGAGCTCCGTCTCCCGGCCGGTGATGGGATCGAACTTTCCGCTCCGGTCCTGCGCGGTAATGTCGCGCGTGTAGCGGCTGATCAGGGAATCGAGCTCGGAGTCGCTGATAACGAATTTATTCGGGGAAGAACTCACGCTTTATCCTCCGGCTGTTGAATGCCGCCCGGAAGGGCCGCCGTTGCGAGGGCGCATTATGGGCGGTCTTTCGGACGGCGTAAACGGGGCTCGTGACCTCTTGTTTTCGCCTGTTCCTTTTTGCTGGCGATCCTGGCGGCCACTGGCTAGACTGGGGGCCGATTCTCCTTCTGTTTTCCGTGACTTGCGGTTTGGACCCTATGCGTTCCTTGCGTTTGCTTATTGCCGCTCTTGCCTTTTGTCCGGCGCTTTTTTCGTCCCTTCCGGCGCAAGCCGCTTTCCTGTTCTGCAACCGCACGGGGTCGGTCATCGAAGCGGCGTTCGGCTATCGCGAGCAAACGTCGTGGGTTTCCGAAGGCTGGTGGCAAATCCAGCCCGGGCAGTGCGCGCGCGTTTACGGAAAGCCCCTGACCCAGCGCTTCTACTTCTACTTCGCCCACGCGCTGGCGCCGCCCTCGAACGACGGCAAGCCGCCCATGGTCTGGTCGGGCAAATACGCGTTTTGCGTGGACGGCAAGGCCTTCAAGGCCGAAGGCGACGGCGATTGCGAAGCGCGCGGCTTCCGCGAACAGGGCTTTCAGGAAGTGGACATAGGCCCGAACATGCGGGACTATACCCTCACGTTCGAGGACGGAAGCATGTCAAAACAGGGCCGGTAAAGAACCGCAACGCGCTACGGAGGGGGCACAAGACCTTCTTTTTCGGCCTCTTTCCTGATATTTTCCTGAAGCTTTTCAAAGGCCCGCACCTCGATCTGCCGTATCCTCTCCCGGCTCACCCCATACGCCGCCGACAACGCCTCAAGCGTCGCGGGCGGGTCTTTGAGGCGGCGAGCGGCGATGATGTCGCGCTCGCGCGGGTTGAGGCCGAGCATGGCCTTGCCGAGAAGGCGCTGGCGGTGCTGCCGTTCCTGCCTTGCGCCGAGCTTGCTTTCCTGACTCTCGGTTTCGTCCGCCAGCCAGTCCTGCCATTCGCCGTCGCCATCGATATGCTTGGGCGCATTCAGCGACTGATCGGTGCCGGACAGGCGGCGGTTCATGTCGATAACTTCGTGTTCCGGGACGTTAAGCTCGCCCGCGATGTCCGTAATTTGTTCGGGCGACAGGTCCCCGTCGTCGACGGCTTTCATGTCGCGTTTGAGGCGACGCAGGTTGAAAAACAGCTTTTTCTGGGCAGCCGTCGTGCCGATTTTCACGAGCGACCACGAATGCAGGATGTATTCCTGTATCGCCGCCCTGATCCACCACATGGCGTAGGTGGACAGGCGAAAGCCCCGCTCCGGATCGAAACGCTTGACGGCCTGCATCATGCCGACGTTGCCCTCGGCGATCAGCTCGGACAGCGGCAGGCCATAGCCCCGGTAGCCCATGGCGATTTTAGCCACAAGCCGCAGATGGCTTGTCACCAGCTTGTGGGCCGCGTCGAGATCGCCGTGTTCGCGCCACGCCCTGGCGAGGATGTATTCCTCGTTGGGGTCGAGCATGGGGAACTTGCGAATATCGCGGAGATAGATCGCAAGATTGCCTTCACCCCTGAGGGCAGGAAGCCGGGTTAAGGGAGCGTTCAAGATCGGGGCGCCTCCAAGCGCCACAAAATGTTAACAGATCAAAAGGAACAATATTGTGGCGCGGCGCGTGTTTTTTCTCAAGATCAGAAGAGTGTTTATTTACAGGCTATTACGACTTGTTCCGTCGTAATTGCTTTAACAGCGCCGCCATGTCGTCCGGCAGGGGGGATTTAAAGCGCATTGTTTTGTCCGTGCGGGAGTGACGGAAATGAAGTTCTCCCGCATGGAGGGCCTGGCGCGGAAAAGCCTGCAGGAGGGCCACAGGGCCTTGCTCTGGGCTTATGGTCTGGAGGGCTTTTCCCTGACCCCTCCCCGAAAGGCCCCTGACCAAATCCGGGGCCTTTCGACCCTCCCGCAAGGGGAGAGTGATTTTGCGGCTATGCCGCCCATAAACGGGATCCCCCGCCACAGGATGCCGTATATGGGCCATATGCACGCGAATCTGGTGCGTCCGGCCCGTCGCCAGCTTGCATTCGACGAGAGAGGCTATTTGGTTAAAGGTTTCCAGCACCTTGTAATGCGTGAGGGCCGGTTTGCCGCCCCGGGCAACGACGGCCATTTTCTGGCGCGCGCGGGGATGGCGGCCTATAGCGGCCTCGATCGGCCCGGAAACGGGGCCCGGTACGCCCCACACTATGGCCCGATAGACGCGGCTTAGGGTCCTTTTCGCGAATTGGCGCGAGAGCGCCTGATGCGCTTCGTCATTTTTTGCCACGACCATAAGGCCGCTTGTGTCCTTGTCGAGCCGGTGCACGATGCCCGGCCGCGCGACGCCGCCGATTCCGCTCAGGCTCGCGCCGCAGTGCGCGAGAAGCGCGTTGACGAGCGTGCGGTCCCGGTTCCCCGCTGCGGGGTGGACGACCAACCCCGGCGGCTTGTCGATGACGAGAAGGTCTTTATCCTCATAGACGATGTCGATGGGCATTGCCTGCGCTTCGGGCCGGGCAGGCTCCGGCGGCGGCAGGGCGATGGCATAAACCTCGCCCGCCCGGACTTTGTGGTTCGGATCGCGGATGGGCTTGCCTTCCATCCTCACCTGTCCGTTTTTTATAAGCTGCTGGAGACGCGCGCGGGACAAGGCGGGGCGTTGAGGTGTTGCCTCAAGATGGACCCCCGCCTTCGCGGGGGTGACGCCAATAAGAAAACGGAGTTCGTCCATGCCCAGCGCCGCGACCAGGGCCTTGTCGAGCCGGGTTGCGCCCTGCGCAATGGTAACGGTTATGGTGCGAGTCGTTTTCATAACGGACGATGATACCAAGTCCCCCTCCCTTTAGGGAGGGGTTAGGGGAGGATTGCGTGAGGCAGCATCCAGCAGTCGGCATTCGGCCTAGCCCCACGGCGTCATCCCGGCCTGAATAATGGCGTCATCCCCGCGCAGGCGGGGATCCATCTTTTTTCATCACAACCTTCAGGGATCAGAGAGCAGGTATCAGGGTTCAGAGGGCAGGTATCAGGGATCAGAACAAAAAAAATCCCCCTCCTTTTAAGGAGGGGTTAGGGTGCGGAGCCAATTAGAAGTGAATCAAAACAAATGAATAGGCCTGAAACTAAGGGCGTCATCCCGGAAAAGTTTCTTTCGTTCGCTTGCGAACGAAAGAAACTTGATCCGGGACCCAGTTTGGTTTCTTAATTTACCCAAGAAAAACAA
>JAXGVG010000107.1:0-6674 GCA_040773965.1 Alphaproteobacteria bacterium
GATGACGAACTGGAAGGCGGGATAAAAACGCTCGCACTCCGTGAGCGCGATTTCGACAAGATCCTCCAGCGTCTCGACGCCCGGCAGGCGGTCGGAACGCGCCAGCACGGTGTAACGGAACAAAGGCGTGCACTGTTGCGGTTCAAGATCGAAGTGGCCGAGCCACAAACGATTGTTAAGCATCGCCAGGAGATCGTGCACGTCGGCACGCTTGGCGTCCGGCACGCGCATGTCGAACTGGCACGAAAACTGGAGCGCGCCAATTTCACGCTGCCACACAAAGAAGAGGCGGTAGTGACACCACCGACCCGCCAGCTCGACAATGAGTTCGTCTTCGTTCGAGCGTTCGAACAACCACTCATTCGCCGTAACTATTTCTTCGAGAATGTCGAGCGGGTTATGAACCAGACTCGGCTCTTGAACAGCAAGAAATGACATGTACGACTCCCCCCCGGGATCAACGGAATACACGTATCAAAATCGGGAGTCGCGCCGCAAGAGTCTTGCCGGGGTAAAACGTAGACGGTTTTACGGCGTGTGTTTTGAGTCACAGTGCGTTTTCGGATTCGAATCTTTCCGTGGGCGTACTAACCGATTCAAATGACTCGTTTTTTGAATCTTTTCGGGCGTTTGAATCCGTTAGGCACGGCGTTTGCTTTGGTTGCCATGCTTAACGTTTCGTAAAAATAGTTTCGTGCCGGTTTTCCTTTGCTTGCGGCTTGACAGATTCAATTTTGCCTCAAGCGCAGAAAGGCGTTCTTGCAGCTCTTCCTGCGCGTTTCGGAACCTTGCGATCATCGCCAGGGCAGCGTCGAATTCATCGCGCGTAATGGTGTCGTTTTTCTGCCGCACCGTGCACGACTCGTTTCGCGCAGCCAACAAATCGCCGATCAGATTTTCAGCGAGCGCGAGGATGTCGTGAAGCATGATTCCCTGTTTGCGCATGATGTCTCCCTGTGTTTGCGAAAGGTGCGTTTGGATTAGACCACAAGCGGCTTCGCCTTGCAAAACCGGCGCCTATGGCCGCTTTATTCCGGCTTTTCGATTGGAGGCGGAGCGGCTAATCTTGGACGGTCGAACAAAAAGAAAGAAAGCCGTTTATGCTCTCCCTCGCGTTTCCCGCTATCGATCCCGTGATGATCTCGGTCGGTCCCGTCGCGATCCGGTGGTACGCCGTTGCGTATCTGCTCGGGTTTGTCCTTGGCTGGTGGTACTGCATGGTTTTGGCGCGGATGAATCCGGACGGTCCTTCGGACAAGCAGTACGACGACTATCTTGCCTGGGCCGTGATCGGCACGGTGCTGGGCGGGCGTTTGGGCTATGTCCTGTTTTATCAATTTGATTTTTATCTGAACAATCCGCTGGAGATGTTTTACGTCTGGCACGGCGGGATGTCGTTTCATGGCGGCCTGGCGGGCATTTTGCTGGCGACGTGGCTGTTCGTTCGCCGCCGCAAGATCCACTATTTCGCTTTTACGGATTTGCTCGCGTGCGCAACGCCGATTGGTCTCGGCTTCGGGCGCGTCGCCAATTTCATTAACGGCGAATTGTTCGGCCGCGTGACGGATTTACCGTGGGGCGTTACTTTTCCGCACGGCGGCGGCCTGCCGCGCCACCCGAGCCAGCTATATGAAGCCTTCCTCGAAGGGCTGGTTCTTTTCGTTGTTATGGCCGTGCTGGCGCGGATACCGGCGTTGCGAAAGAAAGAGGGCCTTCTTTCCGGCGTGTTTCTTGCCCTGTATGCGGTCTTCCGCTTTGCCGTCGAGTATGTCCGCGAGCCCGACGAACAGCTTGGCTTTCTGCTTGGCGACATGACTATGGGCCAAATGCTAAGCGTACCTGTGTTGCTCTTCGGCATTGTCCTTCTTGTCCGCGCACAGCATCGGAACGCATGACTCCCTTGTTCAGAATAATCCGTGACGTGATTGCCGCCGAGGGGCCCATATCGCTGGCGCGGTATATGGAGCTTGCGCTTCAACATCCCGGCTACGGCTATTACCGTATTAACGATCCGCTCGGCGCATCGGGCGATTTTATCACCGCGCCCGAAATCAGCCAGATGTTCGGGGAATTGATCGGCGTTTGGCTGGCCGACGTTTGGCGCCAGTCGGGCGATCCAAACCCTTTCGTCTTGCTGGAGCTTGGGCCCGGGCGCGGCACGCTGATGCAGGACGTGTTGCGTGCGACGTCGAAAGTGGCGGGTTTTCATCAGGCGCTGCGGCTGCATTTGCTGGAATCCAACGCGGCGCTGCGCAAGCAGCAACAGGAAAAACTCGCCGCGTATAAGCCCGTCTTCGTCGATCGTTTGATGGAATTGCCGGAGATGCCGCTTCTCGCCGTGGCGAACGAGTTCTTCGACACGATGCCCATGCGCCAATTCGTCAAAACCGGAAAAGGCTGGTGCGAACGCCTCGTCGGTTTTGAAAAAGACGAACTCGTTTTTGCTCTCTCGCCGCCCGCCCCGGCAATTCAAACGCTTGTGCCGGACGAATGGCGCGAAGGTCCGGAGGGCATGGTGTATGAAATATCGCCCGTGTCCCTGGCAATCGTGAACCATGTCGCTTCGCATATCGCGAGGCATGGCGGCGCGGGGCTGGTGATCGATTACGGGTACGCCACGCCTTCCGGCCAGCCGACGCTGCAAGGCGTAGCGGATCACCGGTTCACGGGCGTGCTGGAAAGACCGGGCGAAGTTGACGTTACGGCTGACGTGGATTTTTCCGCGCTGAAGCTCATAGCCGTGCATCAGGGCGCGAAGGTTGCGGGGCCCGCCAATCAAGGCGCGTTTCTGGAAGCCATGGGCATAGGCTTGCGCGCGGCCGTTCTGAAGCGCCATGCAACGGAAGAGCAGGCGCAAAAGATCGACGAAGACATGCACCGTCTTGTCGATCCGGCGCATATGGGGATACAGTTCAAGGTGCTGGGCATCCTGTCGCCCGCCATAAAGGAAACGGCCGGTTTTTCATGATGGAAGTGCTGAAAGCGGAAAATCTGAAAGATGCGTTCGGCGTGCGCCATGGCTTTTTTACGCGCAATGGCGGCGTGAGCAAGGGGAACTTTGCCTCGCTGAACGGCGGGTTGTGGAACGGCGACGAGGAAAACGCCGTTTTGGAAAACAGGCGTCTGGCGGCGTTGTATCTTGAGGCCGAGCCCGAAAAGGCGCTGAGCTGCGAGCAGGTGCATTCGCCGGACGTCGTGACGGTGACGGAGGCTTGGGAACCGCCGCAGTCGCCAAAGGCCGACGCCATGGTGACCCGCGCGCGAGGCCTTGTGCTGGTTGTGCTGACGGCCGATTGCGTTCCTGTTCTTTTTGCGGATGAAAAAGCGGGCGTTATCGGCGCGGCTCATGCGGGCTGGCGCGGCGCGATCAGCGGCGTGATCGAAAACACGTTAACGGCCATGGAGGCTTTAGGGGCGCAAAGGCGAAACGTCCGGGCGGCGCTTGGTCCCTGCATCGCCCAAAATTCCTACGAAGTCGGGCCCGAATTTCCCGCGCCGTTTTTGGCCGAAAAGCCCGATTTTCAGCGTTTTTTCCGTCCTTCATTCAAATCCGGTCATTATATGTTCGATTTGCCGGGTTATGTGATGGAGAAGTTACGCCTGGCGGGCGTGGGGATGATTGAACCGCCCCCCGGCGACACGTGCGCGGATGAAGAAAGGTTTTTCAGCTACCGCCGGAACTTTTTGAGAGGCGAGAAAGGCGTGGGGAGCCTGATATCGGCGATTGTGCTGAGCTTTAACAATTAACCATAAATGATATTTTGAAACTAATTCCTCATAAGGGATAATGCTTATGAGGAGGAATACTTCGAATGCTTATCTGGACGTTATCGCTCTCGGGCAATCAGGCTACGAAAGAGCAGGTTATAGCGCTGGCAAAAGAGATAGGGCTTTTGGCGGCCTCTCAGGCTGACGTCAAGATCGTCTCGTTTTTTCCTATGCCTAAAAAGGAAGTTGGCGGCAGCAATGTCATCGTAACATGGCCACGTATTCTTTCGCCGGAAGAGCTTAAAAACATCCGTTGTGAGAATGATCTACGCTTGACGGGGCCTTGGCCGGATTATGTTGTCGGTTGCCGGCCGGAAGTCGCGGCGCTTGTGCAGAGCGTCATGAAGGCCAGCGATGGCAAGTCCAAAGGCGTGCAGATCCAGGATCCCAAAGGCACAACCGGGAAATATGACCTTGATTTGAACGCTTTCGATTTAATAGTCGTTCAACCCCATGAAAAATTGACGGGGCCGAATGTCATCCAAAGCCGTCTCGCGATTCATGGATTGTCGCCGGATGCGTTGGCTGGTTTCCGTGAAGCGGGGAAAGAGGCGTTTCATTCGTTTCAACGTCCTCTGCTTGCGGTTCTTGTTGGTGGCTCGGACGAGCATCTGAAGATTACGGACGATATGTTCCACGAATTTGGCCGCGATCTTCGCGCCTTGGCCGAAAAGTTTCCCGGCACGCTCGCCATAGTGACAGGGCGCAGGACGGAAAAGGGGAAAGAAATTTTAAAATCTTATGTTTCAGGCATGCCGAATGTTTGTTTTGACGACGGCCGGTTTCCCTATAAACAAATCGTTGCAAACGCCGATGCTTTTCTTATCACGGCGGAAACGTCATCTCAGATTTCGGAAGGCATCGCGATGGATAAACCTGTCTGGTTTTACGATTTTGACCGGAAATTGTCCTGGCATCCCCTTAACGGCGTCGTTCAAAGATGGGTCCTTGATTTCCGGATCCGGCGTTATAGCCCGGATTTCAGCCCGGAAACCTTGTTGGCCCAGCCGCGTAAAGCTTATTACGAAATGCGGGACCTTGGCGCGAGAGTCCGTCGTTTTTTAGCCCCTTGATCAACGGCCTTGGCGTGGTAATTTCCCTTCCCTTAATAGGGTTCGGGCTGTCCCGATGACAGAGGCGCCCGGAACGTTTACAAGGAATAATCATGTCACAACCCCAAACCCTTTACGATAAAATCTGGAACAGCCATGTCGTGAGGCGGCAGGAGGATGGAACCTGCCTGATATACATCGACCGGCATCTGGTGCACGAAGTCACCTCGCCGCAGGCTTTCGAAGGTTTGCGCATGGCGGGGCGCAAGGTGTGGCGGCCCGAGTGCATGCTCGCGGTAGCGGATCATAATGTGCCGACGACGGCGGACCGCGCCAAGGGCATTCGCAAGGAAGACTCGCGCCTTCAGGTTGAGGCGCTGGAAAAAAACGTGCGCGAATTCGGCGTCGAGTATTTTTCGATGCTGGATACGCGGCAAGGCGTTGTTCATATTGTCGGACCGGAGCAGGGATTCACGCTGCCGGGGCTCACCATCGTTTGCGGCGACAGCCACACGGCGACGCATGGCGCGTTTGGTTCGCTGGCGTTCGGGATAGGCACATCCGAGGTCGAGCATGTGCTGGCGACGCAAACACTGATTTCAAAGCCATCCAAAAACATGCGCGTGGGCGTTGAAGGCGATTTGCCGCCGGGCGTGACTGCCAAGGACTTGATCCTCACCATAATCGGCAAGCTGGGCACGGCAGGCGGCACGGGGCATGTGATCGAGTACACGGGCGCTGCCATTCGGGCATTGTCGATGGAAGAGCGCATGACGGTGTGCAACATGTCGATTGAAGCGGGAGCGCGTGCCGGATTGATTTCCCCGGACGAAACGACGTTCGCTTATCTGAGGGATAAACCCCGCGTGCCGAAAGGGGCGATGTGGGAAAAAGCCGTCGCCTATTGGCGTACGTTGCCGAGCGATACGGGCGCGGCATATGACAAGGAAATCGAGGTGGATGCGCGGTCGATTGTGCCTACTGTTACGTGGGGCACGTCGCCGGAAGACGTGGCTCCCATTACCGGCGTTGTCCCCGATCCCGCAAGCGCCAGGGATGAAGGCAAACGCAAGGCCATGCAGCGCGCGCTGGATTACATGGGCCTGAAACCGGGCATGAAACTTACGGATGTGAAAATCGACAAGGTGTTTATCGGTTCCTGCACCAACGGGCGGATCGAGGACCTGCGCGCGGCGGCGGCGGTAGCCAAAGGCAGGCATGTTGCGCCGCATGTCGTGGCCATGGTGGTGCCGGGCTCGGGGCTTGTGAAGCAGCAGGCGGAGAAAGAGGGGCTCGACAGGATTTTCCGCGACGCGGGTTTCGACTGGCGCGAGCCGGGGTGCTCCATGTGCCTCGCGATGAACGAAGACCGCCTTAAACCGGGCGAGCGTTGCGCCTCGACCTCGAACCGCAACTTCGAAGGACGTCAGGGCCGCGATAGCCGCACGCCTCGCAGCAGCCCGGCCAGGGCCGCCGCCGCGGCGATTGCGGGGAAACTGACGGATGTAAGGGGGATGGGATGAATATTTATTTATATGTCTATTTTGGCTTAGTAGTTTTGGTGCTGTTGTCTTCTTTTTTGCCATTGTTTGGCCTCTTTGAAAGCCGGGACAAAGGAAAGTATTGTTTTCGAAGGAGGCGATTTTTAATCACAACACTTTGTCTTTTTATGATGAATCTTGCTGCAGTCTTTTTGGGGCTTTATGGCATAAAAACGTTGGTTACGCGCGCTGCGGAAAATGCAGAAATGAGCTGCCCCCCAAAATTTAGACCAGTGATATAAGGTCCCTAAACGAGTACGGAAAGGGAACGGATATGACTGGGATGCGGAATAAACACACGAAAGAAACGAAA
>JAXGVG010000108.1:0-6667 GCA_040773965.1 Alphaproteobacteria bacterium
CGTTTCCAGATTTGCTATACTATTGCCATATAGCCAACTTAAATGGATGTAGCTGCGGTTTGCGGCCGTTTCCAGATTTGCGATACTTTGGAAGTTAAACCTGCCTTCTCAACTGACGCTGCGGTTTGCGGCCGTTTCCAGATTTGCTATACTATGGTTCCGGCAACTGCCTGAAACATAAGGGAAAAACACCGGTCCGGCTCAGAAAAATTCGAGCTGGGCCGGGCTTTCCGGGCGGGGCTGGCGCTTTTTTCCCCAGAACGTCCTGATTCGCGAAAACTGCTTGTCGGTGATGGTGACAAAGCGAACCTCTCCTTCCGCAGGCAGCCGGTTGCCCATATGGCCGATATGGGCCTCGGCGTTCTCAAAACTCGCGCAATGGCGCTGGTAAACCGAATATTGCATCATCGTAAAGCCGTCGTGCAACAGGTCTTTTCTGAAGCGCGTATAGGCCCGTCGCTGCTCTTTCGTTTCCGTCGGGAGGTCGAAAAGAGCGATCACCCACATGGTCAGCAAGGCGTACGGTTTGATTTCACGTTTTTCATTCATCCAGAGAAAAACCCGGTTAAGCCGAATTGTCGTCGTTTCCGGAACCGCGTTTTGGTTGCCGGGAATCCATTTGTGTTTCAACAAGATGTATGCCCGCCTTCGCGGGCATGACGCCTGTTTTTTGATCCAATCTTATCTGGAAATGGTCCATGGCAACGCTTTCCGGCAAGCCGGTGGGGAGAACAAGCCTGTTTTCCGCTTCCTCGAAAGATCGCGCCAGCGATTGCGCCAGCGTTTGCATGGCCGAAGCCATCATGCGGCGCTCGCCGCCGATGGGCAAGGCGTCCTGCAACGCGCCGAGAAGAATGCGCTTGTGTTCGCGGTTGAGATCGTCCTGCGCCATATTTTTTTGAACGATTTCCACGACGCGCAAATCGATGCAGGGGCGAAAGACCTCCATCAAATCGTCCGCCAGGCAAAAAGCGTTGTTCCGGTTATGGTGGTGCAGGCCGAGCGCGGGGATAAGGCCCGCCGCGCAAACGGCCCGCGCCATGGCGGCGCGAAGGACCATATAACCGTAGTTCAGGAAATTGTTCGGCGGCAGACCTCCGCGAAAGCGCCGGAAGTCCTTGCCCAAAAGGGCGGGCCAGTAACGCTGGGCCGCCTGCGCTTCGCGGTTGTCCGGATCGCCGGACCGGACCGTTTTGGAAAAAGCCTCCAGTCCTTCGTCCCGGGCGTTGCAATGCCTGAGCGTAAGTCCCTGCATCCGGATTTTTGCGGCCACGATGGACTGCCAAAGGCGTTTTTTAAGCGGCTCCTTCGTCTCGATCTGGACGATGTGTCGGCGCGTCTGTTCCGCGTGTCCGGTCAGGGGCATGTGGACCGCCGCCGGATGATGGTCCGGTCCGCAGGTCACGATCACGGCGCCTTTTTCGGCCAGAACGTTGAAAACGCCTTGCGTCAGGGTTATGGCCGGATTGTCGAGGATCAATACGCCGATGTCGTCGCTCGGGACGATTTTTTCCTCTTCTTCCGGGCGTTCGACGGCAAGCTGGCCGTTGCGGATATGAAGGCGGCAGGGGCCGCTCGATATTTCGATCGTCCGCTTAATCATTGGTCGGCCGCACGCGGCCAATAGGGTCTACGGAGACTTTTAGAACATTTTCGCCTAATAATGAGTTGATTGTAGGCCTTTTCCAGACATCATCTCTTGTTCGTGTTTGGTTGTGCAATACAACACGACCAGCAGCCCAAACGCTGCTCACATAGCGGTACGCTTTTTCGCTATTTTCTGCGTTAAAACACAGCATATCCCCCGAAGCCAGCGACATAACAAGCTTTGCGCCTGTGGATGACGTTTTCCGGATAACCGGCTCCTTGTTCGCAAGCCGCCTTGCCGCCTCGAACAGGGGAACGACCTCAAAGTCAATTTTCCCGTTACCGCCCCTGTAAATCGCCATGTGATGATTGTCGCCGGGGTCGGCATAGGCTTTGGTGCGGGCGTTCCTTTGAACCATAAGGTGCGGCTGCTGATCGACAAAAATGCGCACGCGATTAACCGGAACGACTTCGCCGTTTTTCGAAACCATCGTCACCTGTTTGGCAAAAGCCTTCTTTAAATCGCCCGCTTTTTCCGGATCGAGTTTCTGATCGCAAACATGCGCGACGATAAGGCGCTTGATGCCTTCGTCCCGGATGGCCTTTATATCGCCGGGCGTGAGGTCTTTCACCGCCTTGCGCTTGACATAGCGGCGAAGCTTCGGGTTGTCGGGATGCGAAAAGCCGGTATCGCCGAGCGACGTTTCCTCGTGCAACGGCCCGCTGACCTTTTTCATGACCTTATGCGAAACGACGATTTGCCCGGTCCGGTCTTCGACGTCATGCCGGAAATTCGGCCATGGAGCCGGAAACTGTTTTTCGTCCGGGCGGCGCTCGGGCGAAAAGGCGTCGCTTAAACGCTTGACAAAGGCGCGGGTGGTCATGGCGATGGCCACGGCGTCCACGGCGTGGTGCCGGTGGTCGGCGCGGTTCTTTTCCCCCGTATCGCCGAGGATCGTGTTCAAGCCCCAAAAGCGCCTGAGCATGAATGTGACGCGGCCATTGCAGGTTTCGACTTTTGTCATGTCTTCCGGCGCGTTGCCGAAAAGGCGCTGGAGGAACTTCCGCGCCTCCGTGGCGATATAGGCCGTGTCGCGCAATTGCCTTTCGTCGTATTCCGCGTCGCCGATTTCAAGAAAATCGTCCTTGATGAAACGGCGCACCTTGTTGTCGGGCAAAACGCCGTATATGCGCTGCGCGACTTCCTTTATTTTCTCCGGGCCGAAATATTCAAAGGGCGTTTTGTTGCCTTTTTCGCGGTTGACGTCGACATGGCACAAAGTTTTGTTGGCGAACGTATTGTCGAGCGAACGGCCAAGCGGAAAGATGTGCTCGATCTGGTATTTGACGTTGGAGCCGAAAAGTTCGTCCCAGCCGATTTTGTTGCCCGTATAGGGGCAATATTCCTTGCATTCCTTCCACAGAAGCCATTTTTCAATATCGCTGCCGCTCGGGTTTTCGATTTTATGATCGGCAAAGTCTTCCTTCGCCTTCTTTCGTTCGGCTTCGCGTTCCCGCAGCTTTTTGTTGACCTCGGCCAGCTTTTTACCCGAAAGCTTGAGATCGCGCGCCAGCTCGATCCGGATCAAATCGGGTTTGCCGAAGGCGCCGATAAGGTTGTTGGCGACCTTGCGCAGTTCGTTCAGGGCGCGGTTCACCGTGGGGTTGCGCAAGTCCGGCATTTTGCGCGGATGCGAGGGCAGGCGGGCCAGCGCCTCTTGCTCGTCGTCCCTGAAATCGGGATAGGCAAGCTGCATGGCCCCCATGTTTTCCGGGTCCTTGCTGCTGTAAAGACGGCCTTCCTCAAGATAGGGCAGCATTTTGCGGACGGCCTTCGCCGAATGGCTGAGCCAGCCGGGGGGAAGTTCTATGTTTGACAGGGCCTCGGCCTGTTCGTCCGTCGCTTGCCAATGCTCTTTGGCGTAACGGACGAATTTTTGGCGTTCGTCCTCGATCTGCGCCGGGTTGTTGCGGATGACGATTTTCTTCTTTCCTATTTCGCCGTAATCGACGACGCGCAGGCGGTGGGCCAGCTCATCCCGGATTTTGTCCTTAAGGGCATGCTCCGGCCAGTCCTTGCCGAAGATTTTCCGCAGCCTGGCTTCCATGACGTTGCCGGGAAGGCTTTTGTCGCCGCCAACCTCGAAATTGAATTTTTGCTGGATGTTTTCGTCTTGTTCCTGCCATATTTTTTTCAGGGCCTTGCGGATTCCGCCGAATGTCACGCTTTGCTGATCCATAAGAAGGTTATAAACGATTTCCCTTTCTTCATCGCGCAAGGGGCGGTTGTTGCCCGTGGTCAGGCGAAGGCTGTTCAGCTTTTGCAGAGCGGTATACTGCTGGCCTTCCCACGAGGCCTTGAGGCAAACGGGGGAATCCGGCTCAAGGCGGCAGGTTCCCAGCGTGGCCGTGCGCCAGAATACGGGGCGTTGCGTAAAGCCGATTTGATACAGGGCGTTTTTAAAATCGTCCGTCAAAAGGGAAGGGTGATGTTTTTTCTGCGCGTCCCAAAGCCGGTTGAACTCGTCCTCCACCATGTCGCGCCCGGTATGGCGGTTGCGCTTTTTAGGTTCTTCCGCCAGCGTTTGCGACAACGTGCGGCCTTCCATTTTTTCCGCCAGCGCGCCGATTTCTTTCGCAATTTCGCCGGATTCTTTTTTCTTTTCTTCATTCGTTTCAAGGCGGCTGCTTTTAAAGCCCCGGCGCTTGAGGAGATGATAGATCGCGCGCCCGAGCTCCATGGGATCGAGCTTTCCGTCAACGCGCGAACGCGCAGGCTCCATGGATCGGCGCCGGTTATGCTGCGCCATTCTCTTGAATCGAACGCGGGCAGCATTTCCTTTTCCTGAAGCAATTCCTCGATCAGGCGGCGGCGCAATTTCTTGCGGCGGTTTTGGCGGCGCATCATGCGCGCGTCGCGGCGTTTTTTGTTGCGCGGCTCGCGTTCCTTTTCCGTGACGCCTTCGGGGAAAATGCGCGATCCCATCCAGACGATTTCGCCTTCGTTCCTTTGTTCGTCGTGTTTGAGCACGGCGAATCCGATGGATGTCGTTCCGATATCGAAACCCCATATCGTTTTTTGCATGGGAGCCTCCCGAAAAAAAAGTTGCAGGATTTGCGCGGCGGGCGTATAGTCCCCACAGCAAATCTGGAAATGGCGCTTATCGCAAGCAAAACTTAAGTGTCATTTTGTGCGGGCTGGGCGACCCTAAGACACAAACACCGCCCACTCTTTACGAAGGGCGGGTTTTATCCCGCCCTTAGTGTTTCATACGGCGGCATGCACAACATTTTGCCGTTGCCGAATGACAAAGGTTTCTTTGTCGTTTGTTTGTTTATTCACCCCGCCTCCCACACGCCCGCGATGGCGTGGATGGCGGCGATGGAGGCAAGCGCGAGCGTGGCGTCGCGGCGCGAGGGATGGTGCGCGCGGACGACGACACTATCTTGTTTTTGCGCCACAAATTCCCGTATCGAAACCGCGCCGTCGTTCAAAACGACAATCACGCCGTTGCCCGGCGCGGGCGGCTTGTAAGGGTTCACGAACAAAAGCTGGCGCGGGCGGTACATCGGGACCATCGTTTTATCCACGACGTACAGCGCGTAGGCGTCTTTCACGTGCGCGAGCATGGGCGGACGGGGAACTTTATCAACGGCTTCCCTGGTTAAAAACATCTCCTGTTTTTTTCCGCGCTTAAGGGCGAAGACGGGCAACGCTCCCGTTGGGGAAACGGGTACGCAGGCGCGTATTTTGGGGTCCGAAGAGGGCAGCAAGTCGCGCGGATCGCACCCCAAAGGGCGCGCGAGACGGACCATCCAGTCCACCGTAAGACGGCGTAACCCCTTCTCAAGCTTATCGATTTGGCTTTTGCTGGTGCGGGCGGCGTCGGCGAGTTTTTGCAGGCTCCAGCCGCGCGCCTTGCGGTATTCGCGGATGCGGTTCATGGCGAAAATCCCCGTAAAAGAACGAATTTTTCAGGCAAAACAGTGTAGTACAAAATGGTTACTTTTTTATGGACAAGCGTATCCAGAATGGATACATTGCCGCCTTCCGGAAGTCAAACGTCGAGGGAGGGGCTTTATGGGCATGCGCCGCGAGCCGGTAGCGAGCGACCGGCGGTTCCGTTCAAACCGCGTTGTTGCCGATTACGGACCCGATGAGCGGTGGCAGCATTCCCGGCGGGCGCTCGAGTTGACGGAACGGGCCGGGATCATGGCCGCGCGCGCCACGGAAGAGCATCTTCTGGACGCGCTGGTCATGCGCGGCGTCATTACCTGCGTTCAACGGGAAGCGGCTTTGCGTCTCAAGCTGGATTTCCGGCGCGCGGGGCTCGAGGAACGCCTGATCGGAAGCTACAACCCGTCGCGCACGACGTTCAGTCCTTTCGGCTCGTGGAACGAGCGCACCGATGCCGAAGAGGCGGCGTACCGGCGATGGCGCAACGCGCTATGCGCAATGGGGAAGGACGATTGTGATCCTGTCATGACAATTGTTTGTTATGATGTCATGCCGGATGCGCAGGCAATTAATAGAGTATGCGCCGGATTGCAGAAATTGGTGAAATGGTACCGGATGGAAGACGAATGACGCTGGTTTTGAACTCAGACCAGCTTGTCGACGAGGCTGCCGCGAGGAAGGGTGCCGCTGGCGGGCATCAGGGCGGTTTTGGATGGAGAGGCGGAAACGGCCTTGTTTTGAGCCGCGCTGTTTTGAAGCTGGTTGATGATGGCTTGCGTCGCTTGCTGGTCGCTTTTGAGCGCGACGATGGCGGCAGGCGCACTCGCCGACTGGGCGCGGAGAAGGGAGCTTATTGCGGAACCGGCGACGGGATCGACCATCACGAACTTCCCTTTTTTGTTGGGCTTTCAGCGCTCGAATCAGTATGGGCGCAAGCCCTTATTGATTCTACGTTGTCTCGATTATGGTTAATAAAACGTAAGCCGTCAAATAGGGAAATATTCAGCTAATAGGAAAATAGTCCTTGACTTTGGGTTTCCTTTGGTGTATTGACAATGCCATGGCGCACTGCGTCCGGAGGGAAGGGAAGAATGGTCGATTTTGCGGCAGAGCCTTGGCTCC
>JAXGVG010000109.1:0-6364 GCA_040773965.1 Alphaproteobacteria bacterium
GAAAAGCTGAGTTGCGCGCCGGAAGACCTTAAAATCATCGCTTCTTTCGGGGACGGCGAAAGCTGGCCCAGCGCGTTCGATCTGGAACAGGCGCTGGGCCGCTATCTGCGCGAACGCGAAAACATGGGCCCCGTCAACCTGCGCGCCGACGTCGAAGCGGAATCCGTGCAAACCAACATCGACAGCCTCCAAAAGGAAAAAGAGGATCTTGCCGCCGCCATCGCAAAACTGCGCCAGGGCATTTCGCAACTGAACCGCGAAGCGCGCGAACGGCTTCAGGAAGCTTTCGGCCACGTCAATGAACGCTTCCAGTCTTTGTTCCGGCGTTTGTTCAACGGCGGCAAGGCCTACCTCGAGCTGATCGACAGCGAAGACCCGCTGAACGCGGGGCTGGAGATTTTCGCCGCCCCGCCCGGCAAAAAGCAGCAGGTTCTTTCCCTGTTATCGGGCGGCGAACGCACGCTGACCGCGCTGGCGCTTCTCTTTGCGGTTTTCCAGACCAACCCCTCGCCGATCTGCGTGCTCGACGAAGCCGAAGCCTCGCTCGACGAAAGCAACATCGACCAGTTCTGCACGCTCATTCAGGACATAGCGGAGCAAACCGGCACGCGCTTCCTCATCGTCACGCACCAGCGCCTGACGATGGCGCGGATGGACCGCCTCTTCGGCGTCACGATGTCGGAAAAAGGCGTATCGCAAATCGTCTCGGTGGATCTGGCGGGCGCGGTGGCGCTGCGCGACGGCAAAGAGCCGCAAGCCGCCGTCGAGGCCGCCGAGGAAACCCTCGCCGAAGTTCAGGCCGCGTAGACGGACGGGCGTTCAAGGCAATCGCGGACTTCCGGGAATTGCGCAAGCCACAGAAACTCGCTTTCCTCCAGCTCCCGTATCTTGTCCTCGGTCACAGGGCCGGTAAACGTATCGGCCCGCCCGCCGCATAAAACGTTGGCCAGCGCCTTCCAAACGATGGGCTCATGCGGCGACGCATCGTTCTTTTGCCTGACGTTCTCCATCAACAGCTCCAGCGCGGCGCGGCCCGCGCGGCCCGGCAGCGCGACCGGCCACGGCTGCGGCGGCCTATAGTCCTTGGCAAGATCGAGCAAACGCTGCTTCGCGTCGTAAAGAAGACGGTCCCGGTTGGCGGTAACGCCGTCGGAATAGCGAAGATATTGCCTGTTCTTTGCGGCGTCGACCGGCACCTTCTCGCCCGAATGCAGAAGCGAAAAAACGTGGCTGACGGGCGGTTTGCCGAGGAATTGCTGCGCGCCGAACGCCCGCCCTAAAAGCTGGGCGCAGCCGCCCCAGCACGGAGTCAGGCCAAGATCGGGGTCCGTGAGGCTGAACACGGAGTCGTCATGCGCCTGAATGGCCGAACAGTGCAGGGCAAGCTCGCATCCGCCTCCCATAACCTGCCCTGCCACCGCCGCCACCGACGGGAAAGGCGCGAAACGCAGCGACTGACAGGCCCATTGGCCCTTGCGGGCGAATTCTTCAAGCGCTTCGCGGTTGGCGTTGAGGACAAGCGGCAACAGCGCGTTGCGGTCCACCCCCTTCGAAAAGACGGCGTTTTCGTTATAAAGGATCAGTCCCTTCCAGAGCCCGCGGCCGTCGCCGATTATTTGACCGGCGCGGTTCAGCGCGGAAAGAACGGCATCGTCGATAACGCCGTCCGGCGAAACCAGCGCAAGGCACAAGGCTCCGTCGCCAAGATCCCAAAGCTGGGCCGAGCGGTTCGCCAGAAGAGGTTCGCTCTTGCGTTTGATGTCCGCCAGCGACAAAACGCCCGGCGGCCGGATGACGGGGGCATAGGTGTCGTCGGGCTTGAGATAAGCCACGCGCCCCTTGTCAATACGATAGAAAGACCGGTCGGCAGTGCGAAGCAAAAGCTCCGGCACGGGCCATCCTTCGGCGGCCAGCTTTTCAACAACCCACTTCACGCCCAATTTATCGGCCCATCCGAAAGGCCCTTGCTGCCAGCCGAAACCGAGACGCATGACCTCGTCAAGCGCCCATGCGTCGTCCAGAATGTCCGGAACGAGGCGGCAGGCATAAACAAGCGTTTCCGAAAGCACCCGCCAGGTCAGCGGCCCGGCCTTTCCGGCCACGCCGGGATCCGCAAAACGCTCGCGTCCGAAAGCTTCCTGAACGGCGCCGCGCAAATCGACGCCGGACTTTTCATCGGGACGGCGAACGACCCGGTGAAACGGATCGTCGGGCGGCAGGGAAACCAGCAAATCGCGCGTGAGGCCGATAATCCGGTCCGCATCGACGCGATCTATAAAGCCGGACACGCCATTCGCCAGCGGCATCGTGCGGGCAAGAATCTCATCGGTCTCATCGATCGTAAGGCTGAAATCGCGCGCGGCGTTTAAAACGGCGTGAATGAAAAAGAGGCCCAGCCGAAGCGCCGCCAGCCCCGGCGCGCCCTTGCACGCAATCACGCTTTCGCCAAGACGCCGGTCGCAAAAGTCGCCGATCCACTCGACAGCGTCGCGGCGCGTGGCCGGTCCCGCCGCCATCTCAAGAAGACGGACGCCCTTCGTGAAACCGAAAAAGTGCGCGATCATGAAATCCCGGGCGAACGCGTCCGACTGCCCTTCGATAAGGGCGTCAATCCCGGACGTCGCGGCATGGGCGGACACGATGGAGCCCCGCTTCCGGATACCGTCTATTTGCCTGTACAGAGCCGTGCGGGAACCGAAATTTTCCGGAAGGGCGTCGAGTATCCAGTCCGCGTCGAAAAGCCGTCCCAGATCGTCCTTCAGCGCGCCATAAGTTACCATTCCCGCCTTGTCATAGGCGAACGCCGCGCGCTCGTCCTTCCGGACGCTTTCAAGCGCGGCCGTCGCCAGCGATTGCCGCGCGGCCTCGCCGCCGGGCGCGCTGTCGAGCCAGACGACATGAACGTCCGCCCTGGCAATGCGAAAAGCCAGTTGGCGGCCCAAAAGGCCCGAACCCAAAACGGCAACCTGCCGGATCCCCGACGGCATAGGCGAACCTCTTCCCGGTCTTTGACTGAAGCGCTCAATGCTCGCTCTAAAACCCTGAAGAAAAGGTTAAATATCTGTTGCCACTCTCACTAAGTTCCCGTTAGCATGGCGTTTTCCGGCGGAGCGTTGCATAATAGGAATTGAACATGAAAAAGTACAAAGTCGCTGTCGTTGGGGCCACCGGAGCCGTCGGACGGGAAATGTTGAAAACGGTCGCCGAACGCGAATTTCCGGTCAGCGACGTCGTCGCCCTGGCCTCCAGCCGCTCGGCGGGCGGCGAGGTCAGCTTCGGCGAGAACGGCGTTCTGAAGGTTCAGGATCTGGCCAAGTTCGATTTCAAGGGCGTGGATATATGCCTTTCGTCGCCGGGCGCGTCCGTGTCGGCCGAATTCGCGCCGCGCGCGGCCAAGGCGGGCTGCGTCGTCATCGACAACACGTCGCACTTCCGCATGGAACCGGACGTTCCGCTCGTCGTGCCGGAAGTGAATCCGCAAGCGCTTAAGGATTTCGCCAGGCGGCACATTATCGCCAACCCCAATTGCTCCACCATTCAAATGGTCGTGGCGCTGAAACCGTTGCACGACCTCGCCACAATCAGGCGCGTCGTGGTGGCGACGTATCAGTCCGTCTCCGGCAAGGGCCGCGAGGCGATGGACGAGCTTTTCACGCAGACCCGCGCGATTTTTGTGAACGACGCCCTCGTCAAGGAACAGTTCCACAAGCAGATTGCCTTTAACTGCATCCCGCAAATCGACGTTTTCATGGAAGACGGCTCGACGAAGGAAGAATGGAAGATGGTTGTCGAGACCCAGAAAATCCTCGACCCGAACATCAAGGTCGCGGCCACCTGCGTGCGCGTGCCCGTTTTCATTTGCCACTCGGAAGCCGTGAACGTCGAGTTCGAAAAGCCGCTGAGCGTCAAGGACGCGCGCGCGGCGCTGAAGAAAGCCCCGGGCGTTACCGTCATCGACCAGCGCAATGACGACGGATTCGTCACGCCTGCCGAATGCGCGGGTGAAGACGCCACGTTCGTCAGCCGCATCCGCGAGGACAAATCGGTCAAGAACGGCCTGAGCTTCTGGTGCGTGAGCGACAACCTGCGCAAGGGCGCGGCGCTGAACGCCGTGCAGATCGCTGAACTTCTGATCAAGGATTACCTATGACTGTGCGCATTGGCATTACCGGCTTTGGCGGCCGGATGGGACAGGCGGTCGCGCGCGCCGTGCGCGCCCGCCCGGAGGAAGCGGCGCTGGTTGGCGGCACGGACATCGACATTATCCCCGCGCTCAGGGAGCAATACGGCAAGCTCGTTTTGACGGCCAACGCTGCCGAACTGTTTCCGCAGTGCGACGCGATGATCGATTTTTCGTCGCCCTCGGCAACGCCGGAGATCGCGCGCCTTGCGGCCAAGCACGGCAAGGCGCTTGTGTGCGGCACCACGGGCCTGAATGACGCGGCACATGCCGCCTTGAAAGAGGCCGCGCAAAAAGTGCCCTTGCTTTACGCGACGAACACAAGCCTCTCACTGGTTGTGATGAAGCAACTGACGCAGTTCGCCGCGCGCCTTCTGGCCGATCAGGATTACGACGTCGCCATTCTCGACCGCCATCACCGCTGGAAAAAGGACGCGCCGTCCGGCACGGCGAAAACGTTGGGCGAGTTCGTGCTTAAAGGCAACGGCGGCAAGAAAGAGCCGGTTTATTCGGCCATCCGCGCAGGCGCGATCGTCGGCGAGCATGAAGTGATCTTCGGCGGTCTTGGCGAAACGATCACGCTGCACCACAGCGTCACCGACCGCGATGTGTTCGCGCGCGGCGCGGTCCAGGCCGCCCTCTGGCTCCATGGCAACAAACCCGGCCTCTATACGATGGACGACGTGCTTGGCGTTGGTTAACCCGCCCTCGACAGGCCTTCGCCGGGCAACGAAACGTCCAGCAGCGCCTGCACCATGGCGTCTTTCACCAGCTTTTCGGTGGCCTTGCCGACAGGCACGAGCGGCAATCTCAACTCATTCCGGCATTTGCCGAGCAGCGACGCGGCATACTTCACCGGCCCCGGCGAAGTCTCGACAAACAGCGCCTCGACCAGCGGCGCAAGCTGCATGTTAACCTTCTGCGCCGCAGCGATATCCCCTTTCCGCCATGCGTTTTGCATCCCGGCGGCCAGCTTGGGCGCGACGTTGGACACCACCGAAATGCACCCCGCGCCGCCCTGCGCCAAGAATGCAAGCGCCGTATCGTCGTTCCCTGAAAGCTGAATGAACGTGTCGCCGCAGAGCCTCCGCGTTTTCAGAGGCCGCTGCAGATCGCCCGTCGCGTCCTTGATGCCCGCGATGCGCGGCAATTCCACAAGCCGCGTCAGCGTCTCCACGCTAATGTTCACGGACGTTCGCACGGGAACGTTATAGATGATGATCGGCAATCCCGTGTTGTCGTGGATGGCCTTAAAGTGCTGATAAAGGCCCTCCTGCGTCGGCTTATTATAATAAGGCGTGACATGCAGCGTGCCGTCTACGCCGAGTTTTTCGGCTGTCTGGCTTGCTTTGATCGCATACGCCGTGTCGTTCGATCCGCATCCCGCGATCACCGGCACCTTGCCTTTCGCGACTTCGAGACAAAGGCGGATGACGTTTTCGTCTTCCTTTTCCGTCATCGTCGCGGTTTCGCCCGTGGTGCCGCACGGAACGACGCCGTGAACGCCCTCATCGAGCTGCCACTTGACGAAATCCTGAAAAGCCTTGGCGTCGACCTTGCCGTCGTTGAACGGCGTGATCAGGGCTGTAAGGACTCCGGAAAATAGCGGCGCGCTCATGATTGTTCCTTTGGCTGGTTAAAACGGCCCTCAAGGGGCCTCGCGCCAATCTTAGGCACGCCTCTTCCGCCCTTGCAAGACGGGGAAAATACCTCAAATTTTAGATATTTAGGTCTTCTAAACGTTAAATTTTATTGGCGTTATAGAATTTGAAACAATATTCAGGCATAGTTGAATCACAAGAATTTCAGAGGAGGCTATTATGGTTGAGGCTGTAACACCGCCCCCGGCACAGGGCATTGTGTCGACGCAGATGGAACGCGTTCAGAACGACAAGCCTGCCGTAGCCGAAGCGCCGCCTCCGAGAGAAGCCCCGCCGCCGCCACCTCCACCGCCGCCTGAAACGGGCCGTGGAACGGCCGTGGACGAAACGGCCTAAACGTTTTAATCCCCCAACAACCGGCTGCGCCTCGCCTAAGGCCAGCCGGTTTTTTTCGCTCCGAAAGGGCCCGGTTGCGCCTGCCGTTCAAACCGCTTAGGATGCGGGTCGATTGAATTTGAACGGGTTTTTTCCTTATGGCTGCACCCCCACCCCCCCCGCTTCCCCCGCCCCACCCCGACTCCCA
>JAXGVG010000110.1:0-6310 GCA_040773965.1 Alphaproteobacteria bacterium
AAGCTCGGTCGTTCTCAATGACGTTCCGGCTCATGCCACCGTGGCGGGCGTTCCCGCGAAGCTTATCCGCGGCCCTTCGCCCGACCATCCCGCGCAGGAAATGGATCACAGGGTGAAGGTTTAGGTCTTCAGCCCCGCCAGAACCCAACGATATCTTTGACCTCGCGCAGATGCTTTTCGGCAAGCGGCAATGCCTTGTCCGCGCCTTGACGTAACAGGCGGTCGATTTCCGCAGGATCGGCAAGCAAGTCGCGCATCTTGGACGTAATGGGGCTCATCTTCGCCACGGCCAGATCCGTCAAATCCTTCTTGAATTGCGAAAACTGCGCCCCCGCATGTGCTTTTAAAACCTCCGCGCGCGGTTTGTCCGCGAGCGCCGCGTAGATCGTAACCAGGTTGTCGGCCTCCGGCCTTTTCTCCAATGCTTTCAGTGTGTCCGGCAAAGGCTCTGGGTCGGTCCTGGCTTTCCTGATCTTCAAGGCAATCGTGTCGGCATCGTCCGTCAAGTTGATGCGGGAATAGTCGGATTCGTCCGACTTGCTCATTTTCTTGGTACCGTCGCGTAGCGACATCACGCGCGTGGCTTCGCCAAGAATTTGCGGCTCGGGGAGAGGGAAGTAGTCGCAATTAAAACGGCTGTTAAACGCGCCCGCTACGTCGCGCGCCAGTTCAAGGTGTTGCTTCTGATCCTCGCCCACGGGCACGTGCGTCGCCTTGTAAAGAAGAATATCCGCCGCCATGAGTACGGGGTAGCTGTAAAGACCGTGCAACTGAAAATCGCGGTTTTTTGCCGCTTTCTCCTTGAACTGCGTCATGCGGTCCAGCCATCCGAGCGGCGTCACGGATCCCAATATCCACGACAATTCCGTGTGCGCCGGAACCGCGCTTTGAACGAAAAGCGTGCTTTTCCTGACGTCGATCCCGGCGGCAAGATACATCGCTGCCGTTTCGCGCGTCGCGTTGCGCAGTTTCTCGGGATCCTGAGGCAGCGTAATCGCGTGCAAATCGACGACGCAATACAGACACTCAAAATCGTCCTGCAACTTGACCCAGTTCCTTAGCGCGCCAAGATAATTGCCCAAGTGAAGGTTGCCGGTCGGTTGCATACCGGAAAAAATTCGCCGCATTTTATTCACTCTCCTTACGTTTTAAAATAGCGATTGCTTCGCGCCAGCGCATTGCGCCGGTGACCTGTAATAACACAAAATAGACAAGCCCGGACAGACCAATGATAAGCATTAACCCCGTGATTTCGTTAACTGTATGGCCGCCAACGAACAACCGTTCCATATTGAAAACAAGAGCGATCGTCACAACAATCATTCCCATCAGGCAGACGACAAGGCGCGGCAGCCGGTAGGCCAGCTTGCTGTCGAACACGAACCCGCCTTTGCGACGAAGAAAATAATAAAGAAGCCCGAAATTGACCCACGTGGCTATGCTGGTGGCAAGCGCAATCCCCACGTGATCGAGAACGGTAAGCAAAAGAGCCGCCCCGGCGACATTCGTCACCATGGCGACAATAGCTATTTTCACGGGGGTTTTGGTGTCGTGGGTGGAGAAGAAACGCGCGCTGAAAACCTTGACCAGCAGAAACGCCGGAATTCCCAGAGCATAGGCGGACAGCGCGTTGGCCGTTTCAATCGTGTCCGCATGAGAAAACGCGCCATGTTCGAAAAGCGTCTGAATGATCGGGCGCGACGCAAACACCAAGCCTGCCGCCGCAGGCAAGCCGAAAACCATGCTGAACTCGATAGCCCGGTTCATGTAATGCCGCACCGCCGTTACATTCCCTGCGGCTTCGTGATGCGAAAGGAGAGGCAATAACGTCGTCGCAACCGCTATCCCGATAATTCCCAGGGGCAGCTGATTTAACCTGTCGGCGTAGAAGAGGTAGGAGATCGATCCTGTCGGCAGCAAGGACGCCAGAATAGTCGAAAGAAAAAGATTAATCTGCGCCGCGCCCGCTCCCACGGCCCCGGGCCCGACCTGCCTGAAAAGACGGCGTCCTGCCGGCGTTAAACGCGGCCTGAACAAAGGCACGGAAACGCCCGCGCGGTAACAGCTTACGACGAGCCAAAGCACCTGAACGCCGCCCGAAATCGTCAACGACCAGGACAAAGTGGCTCCCGCCGGAAGATCGAAGGCATAAATCGCAAGCAGCCCGGCGATCATGACGATGTTCAACGCAATGGGCGCGGCGGCGGGGGGACCGAAACGTCCGCGCGCGTTCAACACGCCGCTTTGAAGAGCGGTGATCGAAATGAGCAGCAAATAGGGAAACGTGATGCGGCTAAAGCTAACAGTAAGATTATATGTTTCCGGCTGGCTCTGGAACCCGGGCGCGATCAGAAGAACGGCAATCGGCATGAATATGAGAACCACTATGGAGAACGGCGTAAGAACGGCGATCAACAATGCCAGCGCTTCTCCCGCGAATTTCTGGGCCGCCTTCAACCCTCCTTGTTTAAGCTCGGATGTATACAAAGGCACAAAGGCCGCCGTGAAAGCGCCTTCGGCGAACAGGCTGCGAAACAGGTTCGGCAGGCGTTGCGCGACAAAAAAGGCGTCCGCTTCATGTCCGGCGCCTAAAAATATCGCCGTCAGCGCGTCGCGGATAAATCCCGCGATGCGGCTCACGATGGTCAGGCTGCTGACCGTAAAGATGGAACGGGCGAAGTTCATGAGAGCGGGCGATTCGATTTACTGAACGGAATATAGCTGATAAAACAAACAAATGGCCAATGACAAACAAAGCGCCGGAGCAAAGGGGAACTCCTTGCCGCCGCCCGCGCGCTTCCAAAGTATGCCGATCCCTGCGCCAAGAATGCCCGCCAAGGCTAAAAACCAGGGCACGATCAAGGCCTGAAGCCAAAAACCCGCCGCTGCGAAGAATTTCACGTCGCCAAGTCCCAGCATCTCCCTCCCGCGCCATTTGCTGTAAACGATTGCCAGAAAAAGACTGAAAAGCAGCAAGCCTGAAGCTGTCATAAAGCCGAAAAAGACATCGCCGCCGTCAATCAACAACCACCCCACGCCGAAAAGCCCCAAAAGCACGTTCAGTTCGTCCGGTATAAGACCGAATGCCAGATCGACAAGCGCAATCGCCGGAAGCAGGCCAAGACCAAGGCACAAGGGCACAATCACCCACGACCATCCCACAATTTGAACGGCCAAAACGCCAAGAAAAAAGCCGATCGCCTCGGCCAAAGGCAAGGGCCAAAGCCACGTGCGCTTGCCGCAAGGACAGGGCAAAACGATAGAATGCGTCCGCAAGGCCCATCCCAGAAAAGGGAATATCTCGGTCCAACGGTAAGGCCTGTAACAGAAAACGCACTGCGGCCAACGGCTCTCGCCCGGAAGACGGTCGGCGGAACGATAGCCGAAATAAGAAGCCAATCCGGCGCTTGCCATCGCCAGCGCGCCTCCGGCCAGAAGCCGAAGCACCGATTCATGAAGATGAAAAAGTTCCATGCGAAAATAGACCTTTAATGAGAGGGCGTTGGGACATTAACCCAACGAAAGGCCGCAGGGAAGCGGAAGAGAAAAGGCCTACTGTAAAGGCACAGCGGCCCAGCTTTTCTCCTTGCGGACAAAAAGACCCCCCGGGCTGTCCCCGGCCAGGCCGAACATAGACCGCAGCGCCGGATCGATATCTCCTCCTTCTGGACGCGGCAAATAAACGGCATTTACATCCGTTTGCCCAGACAGGCCCGATAAAAAGCCTTCAAGCCGGTCGGCCGAAAGTTCATCGATTTTATCCACGGCTCTCAATCGCGTTTGGCGGCGCGAGTCATCAAGCGCGAATTCGAAGTTGATGATGAAATAGCGGAAACCGTTTCCCTTTGGATCGATAAGAACGAAACGGGAAGGCGACGGCAAGGCTTTCGCCAGCTTTTGACCCAAAGCGCGGTCTTCACACAAGGCCGGACGCGCTTGCGGCACGACCCAACCCGGTTTGGCCAGATAAATAACGGGAAGAACGAGCCACACGAACGTCGTGAAGGCTTTCAAACGCCACGGCTTACCGGGTTTTCTTTCGAGACAAGGCCGCAGGTAAAACCATAGAAACGCCACGCCAGGCAAGCAAACATGCGTGCTGTAGCGATAGAACGATGCCGCGCGTTTGATTTCATAGGGACTGAACGACGCGGCGGCCACATACGCTGTAAAGATGAATCCAATATAACCGAGAAAAACCGTCGCCGTAATAATCCCAAAAACACGACGGGGCGTTAAAGGGCGGAAAAGAAAACGGATGCCTGCCGCTCCGGCGCACCCCATCAACAGAAAATACCCCCATTTTTCAAGAATCTCCTTGCCTGCAGCAAGAAACGCCTCCGGCAGCAAGGCCCATCGCCACTCGGCGAACGGCAAAACGCTGAAACTGCCGCCGGGCAGCGCCTGTTGCGTATAGTCCTGCCATGCCCAGCGCAAAAGCAGCGCCGGAACAAGGGCCAAAACAAGAGCGCCCGAAGCCTTGCCAAGGAAACGCGCCTTTAGCGCCGTAACGAGAAACCCGGCCGCCAACAGCGCCAGCAACACAATGTTCACCTGCCGCAGCATCACAAGCACAACCGCCGCCAGGGCAAACTGGACTCCAGGCGCGATGATCTCGCGCCGGTCGCCTTTTTGAAAAGCGCCATGCCATTGCATGAGAATCAACCCGCAAAAGACGACGGCAAACGCCGTCGGCGTGTCCGAACCGTTGCTGACCGTATAGCTGGCGTTGAAGCCGGGATTGAACACGGTCACGAGCAAGATCGCCAAGCCGAGGCTCGCCATTTTGAAAAGCCAGCCCGGCTTGCTCTCATTCGCCTCAAAACGCGTCTCAACAAGCGCCCATGCCGTAACCGCCAGCAACATCCAGTTGATCATCGCGCCGCCCTGCGTAAGAAACGCGCCGCGCATCAGCGACGCGGCGTACGTCAAAAAGGGCAGGGCATAGGGATACGCGGACCACACGGCATAGGGCTTCGGCAGCGAAGACGCGGGCAGGGCGTCGTTTTGCCAGAGGTAAAGCGCGTTCAGCGTCCAATGCGAAAAATCATCCCAGAAGGTTATGCCTTCCTTATTGATAAGAAGCAAAACCCACAACTGGAGAACGAACGTCACGCCGAGCCAAAAATAATGCTTCGGCGCCACCTGCGTAGAAGCAGGTTTCCATGGATTGTTTCTAAATATAATAAGAAAAATTCCGGTTAAGACCATTGCGCCTAAAACAAGCAAAACCGCCGACAGACCAAATGGCAAATAAAGCCCCGATAACGTCAGCACCAGCGTCAGCAAGCCCCATCCGCTTATAATATCGGCCGGAAGCCAGCGCCTGGAACCGCCTGCAAAGCGCCCCGGGACCGCAACAAGAGCGAACAGGGCAAACACGGCGATGACGCCGGGTATGGCTTGAAATATGGAAACGCTTTGACATCCCCAATCGGCAATGAACGTGCGATCGATAAATGGCGTCGACGAAACCGGCAAGTTATGTTCCTGCGCTAAAGAAAGGTACTGGCAAGCTCCACAAGTCGTCGCACGGCCTGAACCGAGACGTCAAACCTGGCCCGTTCTTCGTCATTCAAAGGCATTTCAATGATTTTCTCGACTCCTCCTGCGCCAATGACGACCGGCACGCCGACATAAACGTCTTTAACGCCATATTGGCCTGTCAGCCACGCCGCGCACGGCAGGATGCGCTTTTCGTCTTTCAGGAAGCTGTTCGCCATCTGGATCGCCGCCGCCGCAGGGGCATAAAACGCCGAGCCCGTCTTCAGCAATCGCCCTATCTCGGCGCCGCCGTCCCGCGTCCGTTGAACGATGGCCTCCAGCCGTTCCTTCGTGGTCCACCCCATGCGGATAAGATCCGGCAAAGGTATACCCGCCACGTTCGAATGCCTGAGCAAAGGAACCATCGTGTCGCCGTGACCGCCAAGCACATAGGCATGAACGTCTTCGACGGACACGTTGAACTCCATGGCCAGAAAAGTTCTGAAGCGCGCGCTGTCCAGAACGCCCGCCTTGCCGACAACGCGATGCGGCGCGAAGCCCGTGACCTGCTGCATGACCCAAACCATCGCGTCGAGCGGATTGGTAATGACGATGACAAACGCGGTCGGGGCGTGTTTGCCTATTTCTATGGCGACGCTTTTAACGATTTTTGTGTTGATGCCGACAAGATCGTCGCGGCTCATTCCCGGTTTTCGCGGAACGCCCGCTGTAACGATTACCACATCCGCGCCGGCCATAAGGCTGAAATCCGTGCCGCCGATGACATGCGCGTTGAACCCGTCCACAGGCGACGATTCAAAAATAT
>JAXGVG010000111.1:0-6271 GCA_040773965.1 Alphaproteobacteria bacterium
CCGAAATGGGTGAGGCGTACCGCGTGGCGCGTGTCGTCGGGCATGAAAAGCCGCTTGACGGTATCGTCGGCGGCTTGCCTCGCTTTGCGAGCGTCGAAGCGGCTGTAAAAGCCTTGCGTCCGGCTGCGCCCATGCGCTGCCTGCACCCTCAAGCCCTCCGGCAAGCCGCCGCCGCTTTTGTGGCCGGCTTTCCCGGCAAGACCTTCTACGCCGTCAAGGTCAACCCCGATCCTTTCGTTCTTCGCGCGATTCATGCGGGCGGCGTGGCGAATTTCGACGTGGCGTCGCTGGCCGAGATAGGGCTGGTCCGCAAGCTTTTCCCGCAGGCGCGTCTTGCCTATACGCACCCGGTCAAAAGCCGCGAATCCATCCGGGAGGCATACTATCAGTACGGCGTGCGCGACTTCGCGATCGACACGTTCGAAGAGCTTCACAAGGTTCTTGAGGAAACCCGGACGGCGACGGAAGCGCTGGCTGCCGATCTGATCGTTCATGTTCGTCTTGCCATGCCGAAAGGGTCGGCGACGCACGACTTGTCCGGCAAGTTCGGCGCGCCGCCCGAGGCGGCCATCCAGTTGCTGCGGGACGCGGACAAGGTTGCCGCCAAAATTGGGCTTTGTTTCCATGTGGGCTCCCAGACAATGAATCCGGACTCTTACGCCGAGGCGTTGGCGCTGGCAGGCGCCGTCGTCAAAACCGCGGGCGTCAGGCTCGACGTGTTGAACGTGGGCGGCGGATTTCCTGTGGCCTATCCCGATGTCGAACCGCCGCCGCAAAGCGCCTTTTTTGCCGCTATCGCGGCGGGCGTCAAAAAAATGAAGCTTCCCAGGAGTTGTGAAGTCTGGGGCGAGCCCGGCCGCGTCCTCGCGACGCCCGCCGAGACGCTTGTCGTTCGCGTCGAGCTGCGCAAGGGCGATGCGCTGTACATCAACGATGGCGGTTACGGCTCGCTGCTTGACGGCATGCTGCTTGGCCAGCGCTGGCCCGTTCATCTGATTCGCACGCGCCGCCGCGTCAGCAGGAACCTTGTTCCGTACAAGTTTTACGGTCCGACCTGCGATTCACTGGATGTCATAAAGGGGCCGTTTATGCTGCCGGATGACGTCTGCGAAGGCGACTGGATCGCTATCGGCCAGCAGGGCGCCTATTGCGCGGCTCTGCGGACGAATTTCAACGGCTTCTTTTCCGATTTTAAAGTTGAGGTTAAGGAGCCTCTGTCGCCGCTTAATTCCTCGAATGGAAGGTGACGAAAATGGCGGGGGCCTGGCTGCCTTCCCGTTCCGGTTTTCTGGGGCTTCCGGCTGGCGAGGCCGGGCCGACTTCGAAGGCCGACGTTGTCGTCGTGCCGTTCGGCCTCGAGCAAACCGTTTCTTATGGCAAAGGCGCGGCCAAAGGACCCCAGGCGATTATTGACGCTTCGCCGCAGCTCGAGTATTTCGACGAAGAATTATGGCTCCAACCGCATGAGCGTTATGGCCTTGCGACGCTAAAGCCTGTGAAGATCAAAAAGCCCGTTGCGGCGGCGCTTGCGCAACTTGAAAAGCTCGTTGAGCCGATCGTTAAGGCCGGAAAATTTCCGCTTATTCTGGGCGGCGAACACGCGTTGACCCCGGGCGCGATCCGCCCATTCGTGAAGAAGTTTGAGAACTTGACCATATTGCACTTCGACGCGCACGCCGACTTGCGCGATGGCTATGAAGGAGAACATTATTCGCACGCGGCGGCCATGCGCCGCTGCCTCGATTTTCCGGGCGTTCGCGTCGTCTCGGTCGGCATTCGCAACATCTCGTTGGAAGAAGCCCGTTTTTGGGAGAAGAACAAAAAGCGCGTTTCCATTTTCTGGGCCAGGGATCGCGCCGGATGGCGCGCGGCCGATATCGTCAAGGCGCTCGGCAATTGTCCCGTCTATCTGTCTTTCGACGTGGACGCGTTCGACAGCTCGTTGATGCCGGCCACGGGAACGCCTGAACCGGGCGGCCTTTTCTGGGACGATGTCATGACGATTTTGCGCGCGGCGATCCGCGCGAAAAAGGTCGTCGGGGCGGATGTGGTCGAACTCGCTCCGCAAAAAGGTTTGCACGCTTGCGACTATCTAACCGCGAAATTGTGCGCCAGAATTCTGGCGTACAGGTTCTGCCGTTGAGGACGGGGCATGAGTTCGATGTGATTTATGTTGAGTTTTTGGGGAATCTTCTTCACAAAGAAAACAAGCTCTGCCGGTTTCAATCGCCGATCTGTGGCGACACGTTTCGCCCTTGTCATGGAGGTGAACTGAAATGAGACAAAACGCTCAGCCGCTCATGCAGGAAGATTCATTGCCCCGCGATGAAGGCGAGAAGCAGTGCCGTCCTTTCAATGTCGAAAAGTCGATCCGGCAACGTTTTCTGAGGCGTATAGGCGTCTTCGAAAAGATTGATGGCGAGTACGTCGGGCACATAGTCACGATGAATTTCAAATGCAGGGCCGTGATTAAAGACAACCCTTACCGGAAAGCGCTGGCCGAGCCCGAATACGTCGTCCAGCATACGGACGCCGAAGTCTTTTACCCGGATCTCGGGTTCGCATGGGAAAAGCGGACGGACGGCGAAAAACATCCTTATATCCTTGTGCATCTGGACGATCCTTCGTTTCCCAAAACCATCGTTGCCGTCCTGGTTCAGGGGCACAAGAATACCCACTACCTGTATTGGGACCGCATCACGATCTCCGATGAGGACATCGAAAGGCAAAAAGTGACGGAAGAACTCATACCCTATGTTGCCGTCCTTCGGCCGTTGGTGAATCCGCCAACGCAGTATTTGATTGGCATTTATCCCGACCTGAAGGAAATCTGGGATCCGGATTAAGCCCCAAATTTATATGAAAGCAGGGATATATGGGCCAGAATACGAAAAGGCTAACTTTCCCCTTGAATATAACCTCTAAAAAAGCCTATTTACACCCACTCTTTATGTTGTCGGACTGGTGTTGCCGCCTGTTAATCATTGGGTTGGGCATAGCAACCCGATCAGTTAGAACTGGCGTCATTCCCGAAACCGCGAAGCGGTTGTCGGGAATCCATCTTTTATTTTAACAAGATGGATGCCAGCCTTCGCTGGCATGACGCTAACTAAAGGATTCTAGCTGACCGGGAAGCATCCTGAGTAAACGGATTTTTTATTAAACGAGACGACCATGAAAGTATCCGCCAACACCATTCGCAAGGGCCACGTGCTGGAGTACAACAATAAGCTGTGGCTTGTCATCAAAAGCGAAATCATCATTCCCGGCAAGGGCAACGCCGTGACGCAGATCGAAATGCGCGACGTTCGCACGGGGACCAAAACGAACGAACGGTTCCGGACGCAGGAAACCGTCGAGCGCGTCCAGCTTATGGATCACGAAATGCAGTTCCTGTTTTCGTCGGGCGACGAGTACACGTTCATGGATCAAACGACGTATGAACAGTATGTGGTCACGCGCGACATTCTTGGCGATTCGGCCGTGTTCCTCCAGGAAGGCATGATTTGTAACGTGCAAACCTACGAAGGATCGCCGTTGTCGGTGGAATTGCCCGCGACGGTGGTTCTCGAACTCGTGGAAGCCGATCCCGTCGTGAAAGGCCAGACGGCGTCGTCATCCTACAAGCCCGCGAAATTGTCGAACGGCGTGCGCATCATGGTGCCGCCGTTTATTGAAGCCGGAACAAAGGTTGTCGTGAATACGAGCGACGGCAGCTACGTCGAACGCGCGAAATAGCCATGACCCGCCGTTCGCCCCTCGTGAACGTGATGGCCCGCGCGGCGGAAAAGGCGGCGCGTGGCCTTAAGCGCGATTTCGGCGAAGTCGAAAACTTGCAGGTATCGCGCAAGGGACCGGCGGACTTCGTCAGCACGGCCGACTTTCAGGCACAGAAAATCATTCGCGAGGAACTCGGAAAGGCGCGCCCCGGCTTCGGTTTCCTTATGGAGGAACAAGACGGCGATGCCGATACGTCCGGTAAAAAGGAACGTTGGATTGTCGATCCGCTGGACGGAACCTCGAATTTCCTTCATGGCGTGCCGCACTGGTGCATTTCCATCGGGGCGCAGAGGGACGGGGAGCTTATCGCGGGTCTGATCTACCATCCGATAGCCGACGAAATGTTCTGGGCGGAGAAGGGGTTAGGAGCCTATCTTAATAACCAGCGTTTGCGCGTTTCCGCGCGCAAGGATTTGGCTGATTGCCTTATTGCCACCGGCATGCCCTTTAAGGGAAGCTCCAAGCCGGTACCCGCATTCATGAACGAAGTACAGGCTATCATGCCCCAGGTGGCGGGCATTCGCCGCGCCGGATCGGCGGCGCTCGATCTCGCGTATGTGGCGGGCGGGCGATATGACGGCTATTGGGAAACGGGTCTTGGCCCTTGGGACATCGCCGCCGGAATCGTGATCGTCAGGGAAGCCGGAGGTTTCGTGAGTCCTCTCAATAAGGGGCAGGATCCTTTCAGGACAGGCTCTCTTGTGGCCAGCAACGCCGGGATACATGACCAAATGGTATCCATTTTGTGGAGGCTGTGATCGTCCGAAGACGCTGTGGGAAAAAAAGATTCTCCAAAGACCGTTTTATTTGAAAGGGATAGGAAAAGTTTATCACAAAACAGACGAATTTTTCTTTAAGCCGTTGCCTCAACGCCTCACGTTTGGCCGCATCTTCTCGAATCCTGCAACATCCCTTTGATAGCTATCGACTATCGGTTTCGATCCCAGTAGAACATTCGGGATAGCGATTCTGTCTTGGGTATTGCCCTGCCGATGTATGTGTCTTTTCGATCCTTTCCGTTCGGGTTAGCCGGTATTCTCGCCGTTATGCTGACAGGCGTTTGGGCCGGTCCCGTTATAGCCCAGTCTTCCGTCGAAACCTATGTCGACAGCGCCGCCCCCGCTCAAATGCCGGAGGGCGTTTTACCGGAAGGCGTCGAATGGAACCAGCCTCTTAAGGCCGGTTCTTTGACATTGCCGAAAAAACCGAAGGCCAGGGCTTCCGTTTCTTCCAACAGATTAAAGCCGCCGACCCTGCCGGTCGGCGGGCTGAAAGCGCCGCAAATGGATACGTCGGCTCCGCGCACGCCGCCGCTAGCCTCAAGCAAATCAAGCTCGGCCAACGTCATGCTGATGGAGGGAATGAAAAGGGCCCTTCAAAAAGCCGGTCAAAACCCGGATCTGCCGCCCTCCGAAGCCGTAGCGCCCGAGGAGGACACGACGCCGGAGACGGGGACTCTTCAACGAGCGGCGGCGATGGCTGAAACGGCGGTTCCGGAATCTCCGTCTGCGGACAAGACGGCTTTGGGCTTGCAGTACGAGCCCGGCCGGGAACCGCGCAGTCTTTCCGTTTCGACGACGCTTGACGGCGCGGCAACTCCTGCCGGGGCCCTGGCGGCGAGCGAGACAGATGCGCATGCGGATGTCGAAACGCCCAGGGCAACGGAAATAGAACAGCCGCCCGTGCCTTTGGAGCAGTCCTCGGCCCAACCGCCGGGCGCTTCGGAAAAAGCTTCGAAATCGCCCTCCCTTTTTGACAGCATCTTTGGTCCTTCGGCCGAGGCGCAGGAAGAAGATAAAGCCGAAGAAAAGGTGGAAGAAAAGGCTGAGACGGCTGTCGCCGAAACGAAAGAACCCGAAGCTCCCGCCGACAAGCCATGCGAGCCGGGCGTTAAGTCGTGGACGAAAGAATGTAGCGAGGCCGGGTATCCCTCCAGCTATACGGGAAAGATCACGGGCGAAACGCGGGTTGAATGCCCGCAAGGCACGCCGCAGGACGTGTGGCTGAGCAACAGTTGCGCGCCGCCGGTTCTCGCCGCCGAAGGCGGGCCGCGCGCCACGGATTTGCAGGAAGCGCCAAAGTCGCTGGCCGATCCCGACGCCGTTGTCGAAGGCAAGGCGGATCTGGGCGCCGCCGAAGCCGCATCCGCGTCCAGGGCGTCGCCGGGCGTTCGGGTTGACGCCAACTGCGGTTCGGCGAACGGCATGGCGGCGGACGGCAAGCCCGCTGCGGATTTGTGCGCGCAAGGCGAAGCGACGGACGTTTCCGGCGATGGTCCCTGGCGCTGGAGCTGCAAAGGCTCAAATGGCGGCATTACGGTAAGCTGCGCGGCGCCTGTCGCAAAAAGCGCGGATAAGCCGAAGACGGCCGCAAAAACAGAGACCGGCACGGCGGCCAAGGCCCAGGTTGCCGAAGACGGCAAATGCGGCGCAGCCGACGGAACGGGAACGGATACGGCGCCAACGGATAATCTGTGCGACAAGGGCATTGC
>JAXGVG010000112.1:0-6217 GCA_040773965.1 Alphaproteobacteria bacterium
AATCGAAAACGGCTTTGGCCAAATGCTCGCGGCCTTCGCGCGCCAGCATCTCGTCCAGTTTGGCGCGGATGCGGTGAAGATAAAGAACGTCCGACGCCGCGTAATTCAACTGCTCGGGCTTCAGTTCCTCCGCGCCCCAGTCGGAAGTCTGCTGCTCCTTGACAAGATCGATCCCCAAAAGTTCCCTGGCCAGGTCCTTAAGGCTGTGCCGGTCGGAAAACGTGCGCGTCAGGATGGAAGCAATCTTGGTGCAGTAAACGGGCTTGGGCATGATGTCCAGATAATGCGCGATCATGCCGAGATCGGCGCGCGCGAAATGGAACAGCTTGGTAACAGCCGTATCGGCGAAAAGCTTTTTCAGGTTCGGCGCGGCATAGTCGCCCTGCGCGAACTGGACAAGATGCGCCTTGCCGTCGTCGGCCGAAAGTTGCACGAGGCACAAACGGTCGCGCGGCGGATTAAGGCCCAAAGATTCCGTATCGACGGCCACCACAGGTCCGAAAGAAAGATCGGCGGGAATGTCGCCGCGATGAAGGGTAATGTCGGGATTGGCCATGGCATGTATCGTATTTGTAGGGACTGAAATCAGTTATCAGAATAATGCTGAAGAAGCTAGGGGCTTATCGGATTCAAACGTAATCCGGACATTAATCGGCAAGCTGGGGGTTTTCCCCGACTATTTTCTTGCCAAGCAAACGCGATCCGATAATGTTGATATGGGTGTCGTCTCGATAAAGAAGGAAGCCGTCTTTTGCCATATGGCATGAGCCGGACGAGCAAAAAAAGTCCGATATATTAACGATTTTTACATAAGGATTGGACTTGGCTATTTCCTGCAAAACCGGGTAATAAATTTGATGACGTTTATCGAAAGCTTGACGGCTCTCCTCGCAAATATTGATGTTGCCAAATCGACTTTTGTATTTGCATCTTTGCGGGGGAAATGAAAAACCGGGCACGTCGTCGGTAATATACACCTTCTTTTTGGCGGCCGTGAGCGTGTTGACGGTATGGTACAGGTTAGGCTTAAAGTTTTTGTCGTTGGATTGCGGATTCCAATATGCCGAAAGAATGACGGTCTTTATCGTTGGACTGTTAAGAACGTGTCGATAGATTTTATCATATTGCTCGTATTTTATCATCGGCGGCGGGCCCTTACTATAGTAGACGATGTTTTTGCGCGGCAAAGCCTCAGCCAAACCTAAAAACAAATGCTCGGCGTGACTGTCGCCGATGATCGCCATCTTTTGAGCTTCGTTGTTCTGGGATTGAAAACAGCGAGAAAAATTACTGAATAAATTTAAGGTCGGGGTTTCCCGCCTAATTTCCTCGGGCATGCACGGGTAATATTTTTGTTTAAGCTCGATAAAATAAGGGGGAAAATCAAGATCGCCTTTATTCTTGATGCGCGCCTGCTCAATGTAATCAAACAACCCTTTCTTATTGTACTGAATCACATAACCTATGCTGCCGACGGCAAACATTCCGGCGAGCAACAGAAGAGTGCTTGTTTTCCGCCAGGAACCGAAACGGATAGGCTTTTCGATAAGCTTATATGTCAGCCAGGATAGAGCAATCGCCAAAATAATTGCACTCAGACGTATCTTCAGATGAGGGGTGCTGCCTTGAGCAATGCGGGCAAAAGACAGCAAGGGCCAATGCCATAAATACAAGGGAAAACTGATCAACCCGATGCCGACAAAAAGCCGGTTCGACAAAAGAAAACGATTAATCAACGCTTCAGGGCCTGCCGATATCATCAAAACGGCGCCAACGATAGGCAATAAAGCCCAATAACCAGGAAAGGGAAATTCTTTCGTCGTGAAATAGATGCCGGCCGCGATAAGTTCAGCCCCGGCCAGCGACAGAAAAGCATCCAATAAAACATGAACCCTTTTCCGCCGGGAAAAAGTGTTTGTTCCGTCTGATCCGCCATTGTTGACAGGTATCGTTTGATCGGTGTTTTTTTTCTTGTGTAGTGTGAGGTAGGCTAAAACAGAACCGGCAAGCAATTCCCAGAAACGTGTTTGCGGAAAATAGAAAGCAGCCGCAACGTCCCGGTTCACTTCTCGTATGTTTAAGGAAAACGAGATCAATACGGCAACAATGGAAATAAAAAGAAAATTCACCCTCGTCTTCCAGGCAAGCCAAAGCAGAAGTGGCCAAACGATATAAAACTGCTCTTCAATGCCGAGCGACCACAGATGCAGCAAAGGTTTCGTTTCGGCCGCGCTGTCAAAATAGCCGCTTTCTTTCCACAAGGCGAAATTAGCCATGAAACCTGCGCCATTATAGATATGCTTGTTGAGAACTCTGTAATCGTGCGGATAAAGGGCGAACCAGCCAAAAGCGGCGCAGGAAGCGAGAACAAGAAGAAGGGCGGGAAAAATACGTCTGATGCGACGACCGTAAAACTCGATAAAACTAAAACGATTTTGCTCCATGCTTTTGAAGATAATCGTCGATATAAGAAAACCCGAAATAACAAAAAAGATATCTACCCCGATAAAACCGCCTTTAATTTCTTCCGGGAACGCGTGAAACAAAACAACGGAGATGACCGCAACAGCCCGCAATCCATCGATGTCGCGACGGTATTTGGGAAGAATAAGATGATTGGAAAGTTGCGGATGTGATGAGATATCTACCATTGTAACTTTATTATACTGGTGCCCAGGAGAAGACTCGAACTTCCACGACATCGCTGCCACAGGTACCTGAAACCTGCGCGTCTACCAATTCCGCCACCTGGGCTTTTGGGAACGGGGCCAGGCCCCGCCAAAGCTTGGCTTGAGTAAGGGCTGGCGGGAGGAAAGTCAAGGCGTCTCTCGGTTTGTTGTGGGGCCGGATCGATTAATTGTCGAGATAAAGCAAGGGGTTCTGGCGGTAAAAGGAGACCGGAAGATAAGCGGACGCAACAGGGAAACGGCCACCCTGAAAACGGGAATCGTTCGCGTAAAAAAAAGCGTCAAACTTGCTATTTATTAATAATTTCGGCACAAAATGTCTCGTCTTTTCCTTTCAATCCAGCGCAGGTGATTCACATGTCTTTCCGCCGCTTTGTCCTGATCGTTGCTTTGGCAATGTTGGTTCCCTTGTCCGCGCCGTCCGCAAGGTCGGCTCCGGCCGGGTATGGAACGAAGATGCCGAACCTTGTCTCTCTGGGCGCGGGCTGGTTCGACTTTAACAAAAACACCCCCCAAAAGGAGGCCATCGATTTCCGGCTTGAATACCGCTGGGGCGACTCGTTGTTGCCGATGGCAAACAACTATTTCACAAGCTGGGACAAGTATTTCCAGATTCATCCCTTCGCGGGCGTCGAAACGACGTCGCGCGCCCAGCTATACGGCTTCGGCGGTTTTGTGTTCGACTTCCTTTTGGGCCGAAACATAGTTATTTCCCCGAACGTGGCTGCCGGTCTTTACTACAGGGGCGAAGGCAAGCGCCTCGGCTCGTTTGTCGAATTCCGCTCGGCGGTGGAAGCGGGCTGGCGCTTTGACAATGAAATGCGCCTGACGGGCTTCATAAGCCATATATCGAATGCCGGGCTGACCGATCTTAATCCCGGCGCGAACACGGTCGGCGCTTACTTCCACATTCCGACAAGCGTGTTGTTTGGGCGATAAGATAGCTGAAATAAGCCGATAAAGTTAAATCGCCCGCCTTTCACCGGCGGGCGATTTTTTTTATCCCTTTTTCACCGGCGGCAAGTCGAGCTTGATATGAAGCTCCTTAAGCCTGTCGGGCGTCACGGTGTTGGGTGCCTGCATCATCAGGTCTTCCGCCTGCTGGTTGAGCGGGAAGGCGATAATCTCGCGAATGTTCGGCTGATCCGCCAAAAGCATCACGATGCGGTCGATGCCGGGGGCCGAGCCGCCGTGCGGCGGCGCGCCGAGCTTGAGCGCCGAAAGCATGCCGCCAAAGCGGCTTTCAAGATCCTCGCGCGCATAACCCGCGATGGCGAAGGCCTTGTACATGACTTCCGGCAAATGGTTGCGGATCGCGCCCGACGACAATTCCACGCCGTTGCACACGATATCGTACTGATAAGCCCTGATGGTAAGCGGATCCTGCTCCTCCAGCGCCTTCAGGCCGCCCTGCGGCATGGAGAAAGGATTGTGGCTGAAGTCGATCTTCTTGTTAATCTCGTCGTATTCGAACATCGGGAAATCGACGATCCAGCAGAAACGGAACGCGTTTTTCTCGATGCAATCCATGTCTTCGGCGATTTTCGTGCGCGCCTGCCCGGCCATTTTCGCGGCCTTGTCCTTTTTGTCGCAGACGAAGAAAACCGCGTCGCCGTCCACGCATCCGGTAAGCGCGCGCAGTTCCTTCTGCGCTTCCGCGCCGACGAAACGCGCGATGGGGCCCTTGCCCGCGCCCGCCTCGAACGTGATATAGCCAAGGCCCGGCGCGCCGATTTCCTTGGCCCAGTCGTTGAGCTTGTCGAAAAAGCTGCGCGGCCTGTCGATGACGGACGGCGCGCGAATGGCGCGCACGACGCCGCCCTGATCGATAATCGAACGGAACGCGCGGAATTCCACGTCCGGGCGCGTAAAGACCGGCGTCACGTCCGTAATCAAAAGCGGGTTGCGCAAATCCGGCTTGTCCGAGCCGTAAATGAGCATCGCGTCTTCATACGTGATGCGCGGAAAGGGATAGGGCGTCACAGCCGCCTTGGCCGGAAGGTTAAAGCCGCTGAATTCCTCAAACACGCCTTGCATGACTGGCTCGATGGCCGCGAAAACGTCTTCCTGCGTGACATAGCTCATCTCGAAGTCGAGCTGGTAAAACTCGCCGGGGCTGCGGTCGGCGCGCGCGTCTTCGTCGCGGAAACAGGGCGCGATCTGGAAATACTTGTCATAGCCCGCGATCATCAAAAGCTGCTTGAACTGCTGCGGCGCCTGCGGAAGCGCGTAAAACTTGCCGGGATGCAAACGGCTCGGCACAAGGAAGTCGCGCGCGCCTTCGGGCGAAGAGGAGGTCAGGATCGGCGTCTGGTACTCGCGGAATCCGGCGTCCCACATGCGGCGGCGGATCGAGGCGATCACGTCCGAACGCAATCTCATGTTCGCCTGCAAACTCTCGCGGCGCAGGTCGAGAAAACGGTAGCGAAGGCGCACGTCTTCGCCGGTGTCCGGCTCGGCGTTCACCTGCATCGGCAAGGGCTCGGCCGCGCTCTGCACGGCGAATTCCTGAATATCGACCTCGACGGTCCCCGTCGGAAGCTTTTCGTTCACGGTATCGGGCGAACGCTTCACGACCTTGCCCGTGACCGTGACGACGCTTTCGTTCTTGACGGCCTCGACGGCCTTCATCAAGGGACTGGACAGGTCGATCACGCACTGCGTGACGCCGTAATGGTCGCGCAAATCGAGGAACAAAAGGCTGCCGTGGTCGCGCACGCGATTGACCCAGCCGGACAAACGCACGGTCTGCCCTTCATGGCTCAGGCGCAATGCGCCGCAGGTATGGGAACGATAGGGATGCATAACGAGGTCTAGGGGCTCTGGGTTAGGGGTTAAACCGCCGGGGACATTAGCTTTCACAGGGGTGGGACGCAAGCCATCCTTCAGGGATTATTCCCGCTTTTTCTTAAAGGAAACAAGGCATAGGCTCTCATTTCAACCATGATTCCTTAGGCTTAATCCCCGAACCTCAAATGTTAATTACCACAACCCAACAACTCACCCGTTTTTGCGAGGCGCAGGCCGGGGCGGATTTTGTCACCGTCGATACCGAGTTCATGCGTGAGCGCACGTATTACGCCAAACTCTGCCTCGTGCAGGTCGCGGGGCCGAAAGAGGCGGCGGCGATCGATCCGCTGGCCGAAGGCATGGACCTTGCGCCGCTTTACGAACTTCTGGCCGACACGAACGTCATGAAAGTCTTCCATGCGGCGCGGCAGGACGTGGAGATTTTCTTCAACGCCACGGGCAAGATTCCCGCGCCGCTGTTCGATACGCAGGTCGCGGCGATGGTGTGCGGCTTCGGCGAAGCGGCGAGCTATGAAACGCTGGCGGACAAGCTGGCGAAAGTGAAAATCGACAAATCGAGCCGCTTCACGGATTGGGCGCGCCGCCCCCTGACGGACCGTCAGGCCAAATACGCGTTGGCGGATGTCACGCATTTACGCGTCGTATATGAAAAACTCGCCGCGCAGCTCGAGAAATCGGGACGTAGCGAATGGATGCGCGAGGAAATGGCTGTTCTGGCG
>JAXGVG010000113.1:0-6165 GCA_040773965.1 Alphaproteobacteria bacterium
ACTCCCAGGACTGGCGGCCGCTGTCGCCCCACCTGAGCGTTTACAAGCCCCAACTCACCTCCGGCATGTCCATTTTCCACAAGATCACCGGCATCGGCATGGCAGGCGGCGTGGTCGTTCTGGTGGCATGGCTGGCTTGCCTCGCCTTGGGCAAAGAGACTTACGACACCCTGATGGCTCTTCTCACGACTCCTGTCGGACAAACCCTTTTGTTCGGATGGACATGGGCCTTTTTCTATCACCTGTGCTGCGGCATTCGCCACCTGCTGTGGGCGGCGGGATGGTCGCTATCGATCAAGGCCGTATACGTCACCGGTTACATCGCGCTTGCCGTTTCGACTCTCCTTACCCTCGGCCTATGGGCCATGATCCTCGGCAGAGGAGGCTTGCCATGGCTTTGATGCGTTCGCCCACTGGCCGCGCGCGCGGCCTCGGTTCGTCGAAAGACGGCACAAGCCACTGGTTCGGGCAACAAATCGCCGCCATCGCGCTTATTCCTTTGTCTCTGTACGTCCTGACGACGTTCATGCTTCAGGTTGTGCTGGGCAATGGCTACGAAAGCGCGCTGGCGTGGATGCAGAACCCGTTAAACGCCATCGCCATGATTTTGATGTTGAGCGTTGGCATCATCCACGGCGCGAACGGCGCGATTTCGGGCCTTATCGAGGACTACGTCCACCATCGCGTCCTGCACTTGCTGGGCCTTCTGGCTATCAAATTTACAGCCGCGCTGACGTTGATCGCCGGTGTTCTGTCCGTGCTTAAAATTTTGCTGGGAGCGTAACGCGCCATGCCCAAAGCGTATCCGATTATCGATCATTCATACGACGTGATTGTCGTCGGCGCAGGCGGCGCGGGCTTGCGCGCGACGTTCGGCATGGTGGAAAAAGGGCTTAAGACCGCCTGCATCTCCAAGGTTTTTCCGACGCGCAGCCACACCATCGCCGCGCAAGGCGGAATCAGCGCGGCGCTCGGCAACATGGGCGAGGACGACTGGCGCTGGCACATGTACGACACTATTAAGGGCTCGGATTGGCTTGGCGATCAGGACGCCATAGAATACATGTGCCGCGAGGCCATTCCCGCCGTCGTCGAGCTCGAACATTACGGCGTGCCGTTCAGCCGCACGGCCGACGGACGCATTTATCAGCGCGCGTTCGGCGGCATGACGACGCATTTCGGCGACGGCGTCGCCCAGCGAACCTGCGCCGCCGCCGACCGCACGGGCCATGCCATTTTGCACACTCTATACCAGCAAGCCTTGAAGCATCAGGCCGAGTTTTTTGTCGAATACTTCGCGCTCGACCTGATGATGGATCGTGACGGCGTTTGCCGGGGCGTCGTCGCGTGGAATCTCGCCGACGGTACCATTCACCGCTTCCGCGCTCACATCACGGTGCTTGCCACCGGCGGTTATGGCCGCGTTTATTTCTCCAGCACCTCCGCCCACACATGCACAGGCGACGGCAACGCCATGGTTTTGCGGGCCGGGTTGCCGCTGCAGGACATGGAGTTCGTCCAGTTCCACCCGACGGGCGCCTACGGCACGGGGTGCCTTATCACCGAAGCCGCGCGCGGCGAAGGCGGCTATCTTACCAACAGCCAGGGCGAGCGTTTCATGGACCGCTATGCGCCGCACGCCAGGGATTTGGCTGGCCGCGACGTGGTCAGCCGCGCGATGACCCTCGAAATCCGCGAAGGGCGCGGGTGCGGTCCGTTAAAGGATCACATTCATTTGCACCTCGAACACCTCGATCCGAAACTCATTCACGAGCGCCTGCCGGGCATCGAAGACACCGCGCGAATCTTCGCCAACGTCGATGTAACCAAAGAGCCGATCCCCGTTTTGCCCACGGCGCACTACAACATGGGAGGCATCCCGACGAATATTCACGGCGAAGTCATCGGTCCGATCACAAACGATATTAACGCCATAGCTCCGGGCCTGATGGCGATCGGCGAAGCGGCTTGCGTATCGGTGCATGGCGCGAACCGGCTCGGCTCCAATTCGCTTCTCGATCTTGTCGTCTTCGGGCGCGCCGCCGCCAAACGCGCCGCCAAGCTGGTCAAACCCGCCTCGCCTCACCGCGAATTGCCCAAAGACGCCGACGACATCGCCCTCACCCGCTTCGACCGTTATCGCCACGCGAACGGCGACGTGCGCACGGCGGATTTGCGGCTGGAAATGCAAAAGATCATGCAGATGGAGTGCGGCGTGTTTCGCTCAGGCGATACGCTGGCGCAAGGCCAACGCCTTCTGCGCGACGCATGGGCCAAGCGCGACAAGATCGGCGTGACGGACCGTTCGCTGATATGGAATTCGGATTTGCTGGAAACGCTGGAGATGGACAATTTAATGTATCAGGCCCTGGTCACGATGGACGCGGCCGCAAGCCGGGAGGAATCGCGCGGCGCGCACGCGCGCGAGGACTTCCCGCAGCGCGACGACGCAAACGGCCTGAAGCATTCGGTTCTATGGGTCAACGCGGACGGCCACACGGAATTGGCTTATCGTCCCGTGCACATGTACACGCTCACGGACGAAGCCGAACCCGTCCCGCCGATCGCAAGGGTGTATTGAGGTAAGATATGGTCGCCTTTACTCTTCCCCCCAATTCGAAAGTCAAGCGCGGCAAGAAAATCGACGCCGCCAACAGCGCCAAGCGCCCGAAGACGTTCAAAATCTACCGCTGGTCGCCGGACGACGGCGAAAATCCGCGCGTGGACGAATACACCATCGATCTCGACAAATGCGGGCCGATGGCGCTCGACGCGCTTATTCACATCAAGGACTCCATCGACAGCACGCTGACCTTCCGCCGCTCCTGCCGCGAGGGCATTTGCGGTTCGTGCGCCATGAACATCGACGGCACCAACACGCTGGCCTGCACCAAGCCGATTGCGGACATACGCGGCGACGTGCGCATCTATCCCCTGCCGCATATGAAAGTCGTCAAGGACCTTGTGCCGGATTTGACGGAAGCCTACGCGCAATACGGCGTCATCAAGCCGTGGCTGCAGACGCAAACGCCCGCGCCGCCCGACCGCGAGCGCCTGCAATCGCCGGAAGAGCGCGAGCTTCTCGACGGCCTTTATGAATGTATTTTCTGCTTTTGTTGCTCGGCAAGCTGTCCGAGCTATTGGTGGAACAGCGACCGCTACCTCGGCCCCGCCGTACTGCTTCAGGCCTACCGCTGGATCGTGGACAGCCGGGATGAAATGACCGGCGAACGACTGGACGATTTGGAAGACCCGTTCCGCCTTTACCGTTGCCACACCATTTTAAATTGCGCGGCCACCTGCCCCAAAAAACTCAACCCCGCCAAAGCCATCGCGGAAATACGCAAGTTGATGGTGAAGAGAAGGACGTGAGAGAAAATTCAAGGTTTAGCGTTCTCTGCGTTCACTTTAGTAAAAGCTTTCTTAATTAAATCAGGCATTGGCGGAGGAGAACCTGTTACTTTCTTCATGAGAGCTGTCATGTCGTTAGCATTTATGCCCATTTCAAAAAGTTTTTGTGCAATTACCGCTATGTTTTTTTCAGAAAGCATATTTGCGTTTTTCACCATTGCAACTTCCGTTATCCCCTTCTGCCCGGGAAGCAATCCCCGAGCTTGCGGCCTTTCCTTGACTGCCCGGCTGCTGGATGCGAAAAAAACCGCACAATCAGCAAACATTTCAAGAATACTCCCCAACTTCATTGCTTTTAAAATAGCTTTTTCACGCGCTTCCGCAGGTGAAAGATGAGCGGCTCCTTTTTCTTTATCGTCTGGAAATGATTCTCCCCGCTTGATGAATAGCATCGCCCCCAAATAAACCTTGTTCGCCAGAATACTTACTATTACCGAGTAGTCCGCGATAGCTATCAACTTTTTTGCATATTGAGCCATTTGCTCATCAGGGTTCTCAACAAGCTTATCAATGGCTATTCGCAATCCAGGGTATCTTGAAACTGCTTTCTGGTGATACGTTTTAATGAATAGAGCGTCATCGCGTAGATCCTCCCAACAATTGGGTTCAAAACCCATGAATTTCATGGCTTCCAATAACTCCCCGGCTTCCAACAACTCCTCCATAATTAACCCCTTTCAGTGGCTTAATAAATTTAACCAGGTTATACATCATGTCCGCAAAGCTCACAATACCTATATGTTCAGTTAACATCATGCCATCCTTCCTCCGCCACATCCACGACTGCACGCGGTTTGACCAAAGCAAGTTCGTGCCGTTCATCATTTGCGGCCAAAAGCTTGGCTGGTTAACGCACGAAGTCGCGGCACTATTACTAAAAAACGACCCAACTTTTCGATCATCACCGGAAGGCATTGAACTCGACCCGGCGCTGGATACTTTCGAAGCCCGCAGCGAAGCTCTCGCGCGCGGCGCTGCGTTCCTGTCCCGCCATTACAACATGCCCCTTGTCGGGGAGTTTTATCCTGTCATCGAAAAGTGGGGCGACGAACCGCTGGGCAAAGTAGACCGCACGTCTTTGCCATGGTTCGGATTGCGCGGCGTCGGCGTGCACGTGAACGGCTTTGTGCGCGAGAAGGACGGCGTTTACCTCTGGATCGCCGAACGCGCGGCGGACCGCCGCATCGATCCCGGCAAGCTGGATGAAATTATCGGCGGCGGCATGTCGTTCGGCATCGGCATCCGGGAAAACCTGATCAAGGAAGGCTGGGAAGAAGCAGGCGTGGATGAAGCCCTCGCCCTCACCGCGCGACCTGCCGGATCGGTCAGTTATAAATCCGAGCGCATGCGCGGCGTGCGGAACGATACGCTGTTTATTTTCGACCTCGAATTGCCGGAAAGCTTCACGCCGCGCAACACGGATGGCGAAGTCAGCGCGTTTTATCTTATGCCGCTTGCCGACGTTGCCGCCATCATCCGCGACACAGACCGTTTCAAGTTCAACTGCAATCTTGTGATTATCGACTTCCTGCTGCGGCAAGGCTTCATCGGCCCCGATCACGAAGAATACGCCGCTCTTGCCGGGGCCATGAGATTGGTAAAAACGGATTAACCAAACAAAAAGCCTTCATTTTCCCGTTCCTCCATGTTTTCAGCCATTTCCCATGCTTAATATTGCCTTAAAAAGGCCAAGCTTTAACAGCGCCTTAGGGATAATATGATAAAAAGGACAAGGCGTTATCCTCATAAGGCGGCCAAGGGGAGAAACATGAAAAGACCATCGGGCGAAGCCCCTATTCTCAAAGTTTATCCGGAACAAGCAAACTCGAAAACGTCAAAAGAGTTTACGGCTGTTCTTCAAACCATTCGATCTCCGGACGTAAGACAACAAATTATCGAAACATTGCGGGATTTTGGCGCAATGGCGCTCGTCATAACGCCACAGCTCGACCCTATGCTGCAACAAGATACAGGCGACACATTAAAATTTCTCGTTCTTATGAAAAAAACGCCGGTTGATGCGCTCAACTTAATTCAACTTGGAACCGCTCTCGAAAATATCGTTCATTTTAGCGGTTATATCGCAGCGGTTACACGCGAAAGCATCCAGGAACTTGGCCGCGAATTCCGAATAACAAAAGTAAAGAATAATCCTCTTCATCAAATCTTTTCGGAAATAGATAAGACGGCGACCGGGGGATGCCACCCGGGAAAACATAGAGCGTTGTAAAAAAGCAAGATCGATTGTCTTTTTTATTGAAGCTTATTGCTACGATATAAACTGAGATTTTAGCATATGGGCAAACTACTTAAGGACCTTTTTAAAGACCAAATAGAAAAGGATATTATATGCCTTGAGAAGGCCTTTGACGCTTTTGAGACTGCCAACCATTACCATTTTCAAGCGTCACAAAAAATCGCCCCCGACGCTAATACTATTAACAGAGCAAACGCCATGCGCGTCATTCAGCTTGGCGAGAGCATGAAAAACCTGGTCGATAAAAACATACTTGAGAAGAAGGGAATCATTAATCAGGCTCCGGAAAACAGTGAATGGAAAGACCTGAACGTCTATGCAATCTGCCGAATGCGGGACCATTATTCTCACCCGGAAGGCCATACTTCCCAACCATCTTATGACTTTTCTTCGATTTTGTTTGAGCTGCCCCCCAAAATTTAGACCAGTGATATAAGGTCCCTAAACGAGTACGGAAAGGGAACGGATATGACTGGGATGCGGAATAAACACACGAA
>JAXGVG010000114.1:0-6068 GCA_040773965.1 Alphaproteobacteria bacterium
CAACGCAAGCGCGTTGCCCACATCTCCACAGGCGCAACAACCGCTACAACCAGAAATGGCTAAAGCGGCATGAGAAAAAGGGGTAAATCCATGGACCTTAATTTACCCCGCTTGCTGGTCTAAACGACGGGGTGCAGCTCATACCCCACCATCAACCCCACCAACGCCGCCGCGCCGAGCGCGATGCGGTACCATGCGAACGGGGCGAAGCCGTGGCGGCCGATGAAGGCGACGAAGGTGCGCACGCCGAACAGCGCCGACAGGAACGCTACGATAAACCCCACGGCGATCATGGCAAAGTCGTGCTGCGTCAGCTCAGCCGCGTTCTTGTAAACATCAAGCGCGGTCGCGCCCGCCATCGTCGGGATGGCGAGGAAGAACGAAAACTCGGCCGCAGTGCGCCGCTCAACCTTCAGCAGCATCGCGCCCATGATCGTGGCTCCGGCGCGGGAGACGCCCGGGATCATCGACACGCACTGAAACAAGCCGATACCGAGCGCCGTTTTAATCGGCATCGTTTCCACGGATTCAACTTCCGGCTTCGGCGCTTTTTTCTCGATCCACAAAATCAAAAAGCCGCCGACGATCAACGTCACGGCCACAACCCACGGGTTGAACAAAACCGATTTAATGAATCCATGCGCGAACGCGCCGATCACCGCCGAGGGTAAAAACGCGAGCAGCACCACATAGATGAATTGCCGTGAAGCCTTATCGTGCGGCGACGTGACCAGCACGCGCCACAGGCGCTGGAAGAAAACGCAAACAACGGCCAAAATCGCGCCGAGCTGGATGACGATCTCGAACACATGGCCGGGCGGGCCCCTGAATTTCAAAAGCTCGTTCATCAACAGTAAATGACCCGTGGAGGAGACGGGCAAAAACTCCGTCAGGCCTTCGACAAGGCCGAGAGTGACGACGTTGAACAAGGTTTCGAGCATACGCGAATCCAATAAAGGGATAAGAGCGCTGCAAACTACTGCCTCACACCCTTCATGTCATTAGGTTTGAAGGCCGCCCGAAGAAGTTGGCAAAACAGCGTCATTCCCGCTTTCGCGGGAATGACAAGCGCTCTTGCCCTACCCCTCCCCGAAAACGCGAGGCGTTTTCGACCCTCCCGCAAGGGGGGGTGGGTTCTTTTTGTTCCCGCGTTCGCACTGAAAACCCTCAAAAAACCATCTTTCGCATCAAGATTTGACCCTCCAACCCAATCGTGTAGATTGGCGCACGGCTGAATTAACGAAGTTGAATAAACGGCAGAGGCATAAAGATGGCAGATAATGGCTCATCGGCTCCCCTTACGGGCCAACTGATGGCGGGCAAGCGCGGCCTTATCATGGGCCTTGCAAACGATCGATCGCTCGCCTGGGGCATCGCGCAAGTCGCGGCCGCGCACGGCGCGGAACTGGCGTTCACCTATCAGGGCGAACCGCTTTTAAAGCGCGTCAGGCCGCTCACGGAATCTCTTGGCTCGTCTATCCTGCTGCCCTGCGACGTGACGGACGAAGCCAGCCTCGACAAGGTGTTCGCCACGCTGAAGGAAAAGTGGGGGCGGCTGGATTTTCTCGTCCACGGCATCGCTTTTTCCGACAAGAAGGAGCTTGACGGCCATTACACCGACACCACGCGCACGAACTTTCTGCATACGATGGATGTGTCTTGCTATTCCTTCACGGCGCTGGCGCAACGCGCCGTGCCGCTCATGGCCCAGGGCGGCAGTTTGTTGACGCTTTCGTACATCGGCGCCGAGCGCGTCATTCCGCATTACAACGTGATGGGCGTCGCCAAGGCCGCGCTGGAAGCCAGCGTGCGTTATCTCGCGGTGGATTTGGGGGCCAAAAACATTCGCGTCAACGCCATTTCGGCAGGGCCTATCAAGACGCTGGCCGCCAGCGGCATCGGCGATTTCCGCTATATCCTGCGCTGGAACGAAGTTAATGCGCCGCTTAAGCGCAACGTGACGATCCTCGATGTCGGCCACAGCGCGCTCTTTTTGCTGAGCGAACTCGGCGCGGGCGTGACGGGCGAGGTTTTGCACGTGGACGCCGGTTACCACAACGTCGGCATGATGGCCGTGGACGAAGCGAAAACCATCGCCGAGTTGATGACCCAGTTTACGGCGACGCAGGGAAGCTAGGGCGGCACTATGGCCAGCAACTCCTTCGGCACCCTTTTCCGTTTCACCACATGGGGCGAGAGCCATGGCCCGGCCATTGGCGTCGTCGTTGACGGCTGCCCCGCCCTCATCCCGCTGACTGAGGCCGATATTCAGCCTTGGCTCGACCGCCGCAAGCCGGGACAGTCCTCCATCACGACGCAACGGCAGGAAGAAGACAAAGTTAAAATCCTGTCCGGCACCTTCGAGGACCAGACGACCGGCACGCCCATCAGCCTGTTGATCGAGAACAAGGACGCGCGGTCGCGCGACTATGAAGCCATCAAGGACAAGTTCCGCCCCGGCCATGCCGACTATACCTATCAAGCCAAATACGGCATCCGCGACTGGCGCGGCAGTGGCAGGTATTCTGCGCGCGAAACCGCCTGCCGCGTCGCGGCAGGCGCTGTGGCGCGGAAGGTTTTGGGCGACAGCGTGACCGTTCGCGGCGCGATCATTCAGGTGGGACCGCACATCATCGACCGCGCGGGATGGAACTGGGACGAGGTCCACAAAAACCCGATGTTCAGCCCCAACGCGAACGCCGCGCGTTTCTGGATGGATTATATCGAGCAAGTCCGGAAAGAAGGATCGTCCGTCGGCGCGGTAGTCGAGATTGTGGCCTCCGGCGTGCCCGCCGGGTGGGGCGATCCTCTTTATAACAAACTCGATGCCGAACTGGCGCACGCGCTGATGTCGATCAACGCCGTCAAAGGCGTGGAAGTCGGCGACGGCTTTGCGTCGGCAGCGCATACGGGGCTTGCCAATAGCGATCAGATGCGCGCGGGAACCGGCGGCAAGCCGGAATTCCTTTCCAATCACGCAGGCGGCATTCTGGGCGGCATATCGACAGGGCAGGATATTGTTGTGCGCTTCGCAGTGAAACCCGCAAGTTCCATCCTGAAGCCCCAACAGACCATCGACCGGTTCGGCAACAATGTTGACATCGTCACGGAAGGCCGTCACGACCCTTGTGTCGGCATCCGGGCCGTTCCCGTCGGCGAGGCCATGGTTGCGTGCGTTCTCGCCGATGCCATGCTCCGGCAAAAGGCCCTGATTCGTTAAGATTCAACCGCATTTTCTTGCTTAACCATGTCGTTTGAGTTACCTTTAGAAGGTAAAAAACGGGGTTATGGCCATGGACGAAACGCAGGCGCAAAAGCCCTCTTACGAGGAGTGGATGTACTGGTCTCAGGTGATCATCGACCGCCTGACGACGATTATTCATGTCTACAACAAGCCTCCTTACCCCGAAGTCTTCATGCCGGACAATGAACGGCAGCTCAAAGTATCGTTGACCGTCGATGTCCTGCGCCGTTTGCACACCCTGACGGACGAAAACGATTTTCGGGCTGGTCTCAAATCTTCGGATATGTCCGAAAACCGGGTTATTGCCGATATTCAACCTCTTTTTCGCGATGTTTTGCACCGTCTGCCCACGCTTTCGCTCGATATGCAGCGCCTTTTAAAGTCCCCCTGGTACGACAAATGCAGCGGCAAAGTGGCCAATGAGCTTTTCAGAGGCCGGGACGACCGGGAAGCCGAGGGCATCGGCAGCGGCCACCCGGAACACGGCCGCTTGCCGGAAGTCGTCGAAAACCTTCTGGAGCGGGAAGAAATGGGCGGAATCCGCGCCGTTTCCGAGGAAAAGGCGCCCCAGAACGCCCCGGCGCTCCGGCGGGAGGAACTGGCCCGTCTTTGGGGCAAGCGTAACAGCGCTTTCCTCCGCTCGGCCGGGCGTGTAGACTAGGGGCCGCGGACCCGCCTTCAGACCTTTCCGGGCGAAAGCTAAAGGCTTGATCTGCAATGATTTTTTCAATTTCAAAGGATGCTTAAAATGGCCACGACTTTTAGCCAACGCGCGCCTTTTAACGACTGGTGGTACTGGTCCGAATGTTTGGTGAAGCGCTTCCGCACCATCGCCGACATCTATAAGGAAAACGGCGAAATGGAGCGCAGTCGGCAGGCCGCCGAATGGAGCAAGAAGCTCAAGGACAACTGCATGGTGCCCGTCATGGCCGCGCGCAAGGGCATGAAGACCGACGAGCAAAAGGCCGAAGTCAGGGATCTGGAAGAGGAAGCCATCGTCAACGCCGCGAATATGTTTCGCGAATTGCTGGCGAACCTGCCTTTCATCTCCAGCGCCGTTCAGGACTTCCTTTACGTCAACTGGCAGGAATGCAAGTGGGAAGAGCCCGGCGAAGACAGGGAAGAATTCGACGAGGAAACCGGCCTCCCCATAAAAAAGAAGAAAAAGAAGAGCGGCGACACGCGCATCGTCGAGCTCTTCTGGGGTCCCAGGGCTCGGCAGGACGAAGGCATTCGCAGCGGCGAGGTCAAGGACGGCGGGCTTCCCGGCATTCTTTACAACCTGCTCGTCGCGGAGAAGTCTTCCTCGAACCGCGCGCCGACGGATTACGGCCAGGTTATGCAATCCGCCGCGGCCCAGCAATACATCGCCACCACCCAGCAAAAGTGGGAAGGCAAGCCCGGCGTCATGATGAACCTGAAGCCGCCGGGATCTATTTAGGGATTGGGGAATCGGGATTAGAGGCTCGGGAATTGGTGTTTGGCATTCTATACTCTCAATCTATAATAGTTCGCGATGCTTAAACCCGAACCCGACCTAGACATCCCGATCCACGGCCCTGAGAACTTTGCCGCCATGCGCAAGGCCGGACGGCTGGCGGCCGAGGTTCTGGACTTCATCACTCCTTACGTCGTCCCCGGCGCGGTAACGGGCGAACTGGATACGTTGTGCGATCGATTCACGCGCGACCACGGTGCGACGTCGGCGCCGCTCGGCTATCGCGGTTTTCCCAGGGCCACCTGCATTTCGCCCAACCACGTCGTCTGTCACGGCATTCCCGGCGACAAACAACTGGTCGACGGCGACATCGTCAACATCGACATAACCGTCATTCTGGACGGCTGGTACGGCGATACCAGCCGCATGTATTTCGTGGGCGACAAAATCGGCCTCAAGGCGCGGCGGCTTGTGGACGTGACCCATGAATGCCTCATGGCCGGCATTGCGGCTGTCAAGCCCGGGGCGACGTTCGGCGATATCGGCCATGCCATACAGCAAATGGCCGAGAACGCAAATTTTTCGGTCGTGCGCGATTTTTGCGGCCACGGACTCGGGCAGGTTTTTCACACCTTTCCTTCCGTCCTCCACTACGGCCATCCCGGCGAAGGCGAAATTCTCAGGCCCGGCATGTTCTTCACCATCGAGCCGATGATCAACGCCGGGCGCCATGAGGTTAAGGTTCTTAAAGACGGATGGACGGCGGTCACGAAAGACAAATCGCTTTCGGCCCAGTTCGAGCATTCGCTTGGCGTCACGGAAACCGGCGCGGAAATTTTCACGCTCTCGCCAAAAGGCTTTACCAGACCGCCGTACGTCTAGGGATCGGGATTCAGCATTCAGGAAGGATGGATTTGTGCCCAATCCCGCTGAATGCTATGAATGCTGAATGCTGACCCCTGAACGCTTTCCCTGATGCCCGAATCCCGAACCCCGAGCCCCGAACCCCACTACACCGGCCACCGCCAGCGCCTGCGCGAGCGATTGTTCCATGCGGGGCCGGAAGCGATGCAGGATTACGAGCTTTTGGAAATTCTCTTGTTCACGGCGATTCCCCGGCGCGACGTCAAGCCGCTGGCCAAGTCGATGCTCAATGAGTTCAAGGATTTGTGGAGCCTTTTGAACGCGAAGCCGGAACGTCTGAAAAGCTTTGGCTTGAGCGAAGCGGCAGCTTCTCTCTTGCTCACTACCGGCGCGATTGCGCTTCGCGCGCATAAAAAGAAGATTATCGACTGTCCCCTTCTCGGCACCTGGCAAGCCATCGTCGATTATTGCCGCGCGGCCATGGGACACGAAGCGAAGGAACAGTTCCGCTTGCTCTTCCTG
>JAXGVG010000115.1:0-5775 GCA_040773965.1 Alphaproteobacteria bacterium
CGATCCGGTCGAAGCCGCGGCCCTGCAAGCCGGACGCGAAAGTCTGTATGTCGTCGGGATCGAAACCCCAGTGGCTCAGCGTCTGATCGCGCCTTTCGGTGTGGGCGGCCAGATCGTCAAGCCGGTCGAAACGCGCGGCCAGAAGAAGGCCGGAGCCGTAACGCATCCGCTTGAAAGCCGGAAGGCCGTCGAGATTGTCCAGCGTAATCACGCTCAACGCGGGGCTGAAAACGTCGTAGTTTCTGGGTTTAAGGTCGTGCATGGCCAGATACGCGGCGTTGAGCTTGGCGACGTTTTCCCCGAAGCCCGGCTGATAACGGCAGGCGATGGCATGTGCGGAAAGCCTCGGGTAGAAATCTTTTGAAGCCTGTTCGACGGCGGCTTCGTCGCCGATCCACGCCAGAAAGCGCGGCGAGGAGCAGGCTTTCTGGTCGAAGAAAAAGATGTCGTTATAGGCGGAATGGATAAGGCTGGTTAAATCCGGCCCGGACAATTCGGTGTAACGGTCCGCATTCAGCGCCATGGCGGAAAAACGGTCGGCAAAACCGGCCTCGCGCGCCAAAGGCGGCAGGGGAAGGCTGTGAATATGGGCCACCGTTTCGTCCCCGCCCCACACAAGCCGGGCGTCGCAAACGGAAGAAAATTCGGCGGTGATGCCATCATCGTGGCCGTAACGAACGACGATCAGCCGGTTCCGCACGGAAGGATCGGCGTCCGCGAGGCTTTCCTCGATAAGTTTGAGCAGCAATTCCTGCTCCGGATTCGCGGCGCTTGACAGGCGGATCACGGCGGCGTTGCCGCTCAAAAGCGCAATGACCGCCGTGTAACCGAATAGCGTTGCGACGTTGCCGGGAGGGATTTGAAACACAATGCCGGCAGGAACGCGCTGCGTGCCGGGCGGATCGAAAAGATAATTCTCCGTCATGGGCGTGAGTTTGGCGGGGCGGAGCCAGTAACCGAGCGCTTGAATGGCGGGGAATGTAATCGTGCGCGCGTCGTTAAGAAGCCGTTGCGAAAGCGCCGTGCAAAAAGCGCGCGCTTCGCTGGAGCCGGGGCGAAGCGGGTGCGCGATAGCCGCTTGAGCCGAACGTATAACGTCTTGAACGGTAACGTCGCTTCCGGTTGGCAATAACTGGCGAATGGAGGTCATGCGGCCGTCTCCATGCTTGCCAGCGCGTCGCTGCATCCGCGCCGTTCCGCGCGCGGCGCTCGCCCGAGTACGCGAAGGCCGTGGCCGAAAACGCCCTTGGTCCCGCTGTCGGTGCTTTCAATCACGCCGATATCTTCGGTCAGAAGCGAATGCCCCGGATAACTGCGCGGCAGAACGCTTAGAATTTGGATCAATCCCGGCTGGCCTCTCGGCAAGGACTGAAGCGAGAGGGGATCGCGGATGATGACGTCCGCAAAAGACGGCGGGTAAAGCAAACCGTCTTCGTTTTCCAGAAAAATCGTGCCCGGCAACTCGGCCATGCCGTAAAAGTTCATGACGCGGGAGATGTTGGCGCCGTCCTTGAGTTTGGCGTTAAACGCCGCGTTGTCCACGGCCTGATCCTGCAGCTTTTTCCATCCGCCGCTGTGGAGCAAGGTCACGCGCGAAAGATCGCGCCGTTGCCGTTCGCATGCCGGAATGAAATGTTGCCAGACAAGATAGGTAAAACCGAACGCGAGAATAAGTTCTTCGGCGTGGCGTTCGAGAAAATCGTCCAGTTTGTCGTGATCGACGCTGAAATCGTCCTTGAGGACAAAACAGGAATCGCGGCCATAGGGCATAAGCCCGAGAATAGCGGCGGCGCGCGCGCCGATGTTTCCATGGTTGGCCAGCGCGGCTTCGTTATCGACAATCAGGAAAGGCAGGCGCTGGTTTTGCGTGACGCTTCCGATAATGTGGCTTAACGCCTTTGAGGACAGTTTGGCCGTCTCGGCGTCGAGATCGACGCGGCTAAGCTGCTGGCCCGTCGTGCCGCTGGATGTAACGGTGGTGCGTATTTCGGATTCCGGAACGCTGCGCAGCGAGCGCCATTTGAAAAGCGAAACCGGAAGGAAGGGAATTTCTTCAAGCAGCCTTGCCTTCGCGGCGCGGGGCGCCGTCAGATCGACGATCCGCCGGTACGCCTCGCAGCGTTCGCGGTGATGTTGCGTCAACTCCTTAAGCAGCAAAAGCAGCGTCCGTTCTTTTTCCGCCTGCTTGAGGCTGAAGGGATTTTGGCAAAACAACGAGTCGCGTACGGATTGAGCGATCATAACCATTCCCGCATTTGGCGGTAATCGACTTTACCGGTGGTCTGGTAGGGTACAGCGTCTATGGCGCGCACTTCAAGCCATGGTGAGGCAATGCCGGTCGATTTGACAAGATGATCCTTCAATTTTCGATGCGTCGCCGCGTCCTTGTCCGTTGTCATGAGGACGATTTTATCCGCGCCCTCCAGAGCGTAGGCCGTGACGACAACGCGGGCCAGCTGTTCAAGGTCGTCGAGCGCGATGCGTTCGCCGAAAAGCTTCGCAAAACGTTGCTTCCGGCCCGTGAGTCTCAGGCAGCCGCCGGAATCGAGCTGTCCGAGGTCGCCCGTGGCCAGCCGCCCGCGCTGCGTGTCGCCCAGCGCAAGATCGGCGCGGCCTTCGGCATAGCCCATCATCACGTTCGGCCCAGTATAGACGATTTCGCCGTCTTCGATGGCAAGCTTGCCGTCCTTCAGCGCGTAACCAGCCGCCCCGATTTTTTCCGGCATCTTGTGCAGGGGAAGGCACGTCAGGCGCGGGCCGGCTTCCGTTTGCCCGTACATGACGAAAAGCTTGCCTTGCCGCGCCTGTACCTGCCGCAAAATGTCCTCGGTGAGAGGAACCGCCATCTTTCCGCCCGCTTGAAGGAATGTTTTCAGCGCCGGAACCTGAAGCCGGTCGAGCCCAAGGCGCGCGAGCATCTCGTAATGCGTGGGAACGCCCGCGAACAGCGTCGCTTCCTGTGCGCGCGCAAGGTCCCACATGTCGCGGCCGACCGGGCTGTGGTCCGTCAACAGAACGCTGCCTCCCGCGGCCAGCTGCATGTTAAGCACCGACAGGCCGAACGAATAGGCCAGCGGCAGATGAAGCAATGCGCGTTCCCGCGCGGTCAAATCGAGGCTTGCGATAATGGCGTCCGTGTTATGCGCAAGATTGGCATAGGACAGGCGTACGGCCTTGCGCCCGCCGGTCGAGCCCGAGGTCAGGAGCAAAAGAAACACATCGGGATGCGGGGAGGACGACGCCGTTCCGGTCCGTTGCCACAGAGCGAGCCCGGCCAGATCCAGCCTCACGCGACGGTAAAGGTTGCTGATCGAAAGGTCTGATTTTTCAGGAAGAATGATCCATTCGGGCTGGTAAGCCTCGATGAGACCGTCAAGGCGCGGCGTGCCTAGGTCAAGCATCATCAAGGCATGGCCGCTGGCGGCCGCCGTCAGATAGGCCAGCGCGCCTTCGACCGTGCGCGGCAAAAGGCAAAATACCAGCCCGCGCGGCGTCGCGGGCAGAGAAGGAAGGAGCGACACTATTTTTTCATGCAGTTCCCCGAAGCTCAGCCAGCCGGATGAACCGCCGTCATGCAACGCGGGCGCTGCGTCGTGATCGCGCTTGTTGAGAAAAGAAAGAAAGGGCAGGGGCGGAACGGGCAACGGGGTCACGAAAGGTCAGAGCGTTTCAAGGGAGATGCCATGCGATTTTAACAGCGTACAGGCGACAGCGAAGCTGCTCATATCCAGAATCTGGTCGGTTGAAAACGCGATATCGAAGGCGCTTTCGATCGCGGCCACAAGACGCATGTGGGCCACGGAATCCCATACGGGGTCGTCGCGGTAACGCAGTCCCGCGACCGGTGCGTCCGGCGGCAGGCCCAGCGTTTCGCGAAAACAGGATTCGAGGCGGGAAAGATTGGACATATATTTCTGTATAAAAGAGGATCGTTCGACTAGCAACGGCCAAATATACTATGACCCTCCAACGTCATTCCGGATCACTTTTCTTTCGTCCCGGCTTCGCCGAGCCGAAGAGAAAAGTGTCCGGAATCCAGTTGGCTTTTCCGTAACGCTATTCTTGCGGAAAATATAACCGTGTCCCGGACCCACCTGCGCTTCTACGAAGCTTCGGATGGTTTGTGCTAAGTCATCCGAAGCTCTGCCAAGAGCGTAGGGGGATCAATTTTCCTTCATGTGTGCTGCAGACGAAAAGAAAATTGTTCGGAAAGACGCCCTGTTTTCGGATTTTAGAAGAATCAGTGTATAAGCTGCACGTTCTTTTATTCTCAGTGAGGTTTCCTTGACCTACGATTGGCTAATTGTCGGCGCCGGTTTCACGGGCGCGACGCTCGCCGAACGCCTTGCGGTCCAGTGCGGGCAGAAAGTTCTGGTGGTGGACCGGCGGCCGCACATCGCGGGCAACGCGTTCGATGAGACGGATGGCAACGGCATCCTCGTCCAGCGTTTCGGTCCCCATATCTTTCACACGAACGACAAAAAGGTATGGGACTATCTTTTTCCCTTTACCGATTGGCGGCTCTACTACCACCGCGTGTTGTGCATGATCGACGGCAAAATGGTGCCCGTGCCGTTCAACCTGGATTCGATGTACGCGCTTTTTCCGCCGCGCATGGCGGACCGGCTGGCCGAGGAACTGGTGAAACGCTTCGGTTTCGGCGTGAAGGTTCCGATCCTCAAACTGCGCGAGACGCCGGGCAAGGAACTGAATTGGCTTGCGTCGTATATCTATGAAAAAGTTTTTTTGCACTACACGGAAAAACAGTGGGGTTTGAAGCCGGACGAGCTCGACCCTTCGGTGACCGGGCGCGTCCCGGTGCATATCAGCCGGGACAACCGCTATTTTCAGGACACGCATCAAATGATGCCCGCCCAGGGCTTCACGGCGATGATCAAGCGCATGCTCGATCATCCCAACATTCGCGTCGAATTGAATACGGAATATGCGTCGCTGCCGCCCGATACCGCCAAACGGACCGTTTTTACCGGTCCTATCGACGAATATTTCGGCCACGAATACGGCGCGCTTCCCTATCGTTCGCTTCGGTTCGATTATAAAACGGAAAATGTCCGCACCTTCCAGCTCGCAGCGTCGGTGAACTATCCGAACGAGTACGATTTTACGCGCATCACCGAAGCGAAATACCTCTCGGGGCAGGATGTGCCGGTGACGACCGTGATTTACGAGTATTCACTCGCCCATCAGCAGGGAAAGAACGAGCCGTATTACCCCATTCCGAGCCCGGACGCCCACGCGCGCCTCAAGCCCTATCTCAATAAAGCCGAAACGCTGAAGGGAAAGGTCTGGTTTGCCGGGAGGCTTGGCGATTACAAATATTACAACATGGATCAGGCTTGCGCCCGCGCGCTGGCGCTGTTCGAGGACGAACTCGCCCCGCTTTGCGGGCGATAAAGGTTATCCCGTCTTTTTCCGCTTCGCTTTTGCCGAAGCCGTTTTGCCCGGCGCACCGGTTACCGCGAAAATGTAATCGATTATTTTGGCGATGGCGTTGTATTCGTGCGCGAAAGGCGTGAAAGCGCGATATTCATCCATCCACGGCTTGAAGGGGCCGAGAAAATGAAAGATATGCGGGTCCTTTATCGTTTCCTTCAACCGGGATTCGGTCAGGCCGTAGCGGAGCGCATAGGTCGGCTGCATGCTGTACCCCATGTTCCACGTCGGATCGAGGTGAAGGTATTTGCCGTCCACGGATTTGTTCAGCGGAGTCTGGTCCCATAGCTGGTAGCGTTTCGGGATCGAGTGGTAGTTTTC
>JAXGVG010000116.1:0-5759 GCA_040773965.1 Alphaproteobacteria bacterium
AAAGACAACTTTTTCCCTCAAATCCCCCGAATACGGTTTCGCCATCCTTGCTGGCCTCCTTCCCAGCCCTCATGGTGAATCACATTTCAACTGATTTGGGAATCCTAAATCGGGCCAGCCTAATCGGAAAAGGCTCTAGCGGCTTGCTGAAAGGAGTTTTTGAAACAGTACATCGAAGCTTTTTAACGCCTAAATTTCATTTGAAATTTTATCTTTCGCGTTCAACCTGAGCGGCGCGCAAGAGAAGCTGGGCGCACAACGCCGCATCCGGTGTGCCGGTCCGCTTCACGGCGGCTTCGGCGCGGACGAGCTCTTGCAGGAAATTTTCAATTTGCGCGGAAGACCATCGCTGGATTTGCCGCGTCATCGTGTCCTTGTATTTCCAGAAGACTTTCGGCTGAAGTTTGTCGATGGCCGTGCTTGCGCTTGCGCCCGCGTCCATGTACGACCGGGCGAGGTGGAGGCGCATGAAGTGCCGTTGCGCCGCCCGCAAAACCGCCACCGGCGACGTCTGTTCGGCGAAAAGATGATCGAGCAAGACCGTCGCGCGCTTCGCGTCCCCGCCCGCCGCCGCGTTGACAAGATCGTCCATTTCGGCGGCTCCGGCATCGTGAATCGCTTCGCACACGTCGCCGATAGAGACTTCCTTTTTGCCGCGCGCGAAAAGCGCCAGCTTTTCCAGTTCACTGCGCATGGCAAGCCGGTCGGGCGGCAGGGATTCGGCCAGCAAAGCCAGAACGTCGCGCGGCGCTTTCAGTCCCTCCTTCTGGAGAATATCCGCGATCGATCGCATGCGCTGCGCGCCGTCTTCGACGTAACACGGAATGGCGCAGGCAAGGGGGTTCTCGCTGTCGCACAGCGCGCGCAGCTTGGAGCGCTTTTCCAGATCGCCCGTTTCGATGAGCAAGATCGTGTCGTTCGCGGGCATGTCCGCCAGCAATTTGCCAAGCGGTATGGCGACGGCATCCTTGACGTGACGGAGACGCACCAAACGTTGTCCGCCGCCCAGAGCCATGGCGGCCATTTCATCCGCCAATCGAGCAGGATCGTCCGTCACCGCGTCGCCCGTCAGCAGGGCAAGGCGGAACGGATCGTCCTTGTCCCGCACAATTTTTATGGCCATTTGATCCGCGCGTTCGCGCACAAGGCCCGCGTCCGGGCCATAGAAGAGCATTACGCGCACGGCCGGGTTCGGCGACTGGAGAAAGGAGACGATTTGGGAGGAGGTCAGTTTCATGGGATACGCATACCTCAATTTACCGTTTTCTTGAAACGGGTTCTTTGTTAGCTTGGGGGACGGGATTTTAACCAAAACGCATGTTGAGGAGATATAACGATGGCAAAGATCGTCATTCTGGGCATTGACGACGAACATCTGATCCAACAGCTTCGGGAAAGGGGGCACGAAGCGCGTGTTTTTAAAACCGAAAAAAGCGTCGAGGATACTCTTTATTCGCCGCAAGAACGGCATGTGTTAACTGACGCGGATATTGTTTTCACGGCCTTATGCATGGACGATACGCTGATGGAAAGCGTCGGCAGCCATATTGGCAGGCTTCGTTGTTTTAACATTGGAGAGGATCGGCCCTTTGCCGGCAAGCCTTTTGTTGTTCTGGCTCGTTTTGATCAGGCAAAACCGCTTCCCTACGATAACAGCGGTTTAACGACAACGATTCGGGTTCCTGAAGGCGAACAGGCTTTTGCCGATGCGATTATCGCGTATGTTCGGGATAAATATCCAAGAAGCCGCAAAAGATCGTTCAGAGCAGCCGGAGCGAAAGGAACCGGCCATGGATTCCTGACAGCTATCCGCCCACCCTTCGGCGGCTGAAGGCGACGGGCGAGGTTGTCTGCGGTTTTTCTGCGAAATAAACGCTGAGGCGGTTGACGATCTGTTCGCTCACTTCGTTCAGCGCGCGATTCTGCGCGTTTTCTTGCGCCGCCAGCGTGCCGTATTGCGCCCGAAGCTTGCTGAAGCTCACGACGCTGTGCGCCTTGCCTTTTAACAGCGCTTTGCCTTCGTTGTCCTTCAGCACATAGTCGGCCCAGAGATTCAGCACGCGCCGTGAAGCCGTCGCGTCCTTCTGGATGCCGAGGTCGTATTCGTTGCGGCGGAGCGTTACCTCGAGCGTTGACGCCGGCTGTTTCGGGCGGCCGTCAAAATACATGCGGTCAATCAGGTGATTGCGCAGGATCTGTCCCTGCCGGTTGGGGATGTTCGCGATGCTGACGTTGTTAAGCTCTGTGGCCACCGGCGTGTTGCCGTCATGCGAGCCGTAGACGGGCGAAAAGCCGCACCCGGAAAGCAGGAGGAAGAAAACGGGAACCAGAATTTTCATCTCAACCTTCCGGCTAGACGACGATGTTGACAATCTTGTTCGGCACCACGATGACTTTTTTCGGAGTCTTTCCGTCCAGAGCGCGTTTCACGTTTGCATCGGCCAGCGCGAGCTTTTCGGCTTCTTCCTTTGCCGCGTTGCGGGGCAGCGTGATCGTTGCGCGTAACCTTCCGTTCACCTGAACCGCGACGGTGGCCGTCGTGTCGACGAGAAGCGCCGGATCCGCTTTGGGCCAGGGCGTATCGCTGAGCGGCGTTTTGTGGCCCAGCATTTCCCACAGTTCTTCCGACACGTGCGGCAGCATCGGGTTAAGAAGACGCGCAGATACTTCTATTCCAAAACGCAGCGCGAAAAGATCGACATCATGCAAATAGTGAAACTCTCCAAGGTCATTGGTCAATTCACGGATTTTTGCCACAGCACCGTTGAAGTGAAACCGGTCTAGCCCTTTTGTTACGTCATCAATCGCGCGATGTGCAGAACGGCATAACTTCTGAGCCTTGTCGCTAAGCCTTGACCAAATTTCTGAGTCATGGAAAAAGGGAAGAGTTTCTTCATAATCAGTTTTTTTAAAAAGCTTCAAAGTTAAATCAGAAGGTGATATAAATATGTTATTATCTAACACTGCTTTTGCATTCTGTTCGTCAACATTAGACCCAAACACGAATTCATCGGTGTCTGAAAAACAAAAATTTATTGTTCCTTCCCCATTGGGGCCGCCCTTGAAAGAATTTTCCAAAGACTTTTTGGCGATAGTGTAATCTTTTGTTCCTGGCCACAAAATTATCTTGTAAACTCTGTCCCTGCCGAGATCCTTGTACAGCCAATAGCCACTTGTGTATTCGTACGTCAATCGCCAAAGCCGGTTGATGTAACGCCACGCGCCGTCGACGCCGGCGTCCGTCCATTCAAGATCGCGGTCCGGCGGGCTGTCGGACAGCATGAACAGCCGCGCGGTGTCCGCGCCGTAGCTGTCGATAATCCTGCCGGGATCGACGACGTTCTTCTTCGATTTGCTCATCACCTCGGAACGGCCGATGGCGATGGGACGCCCCGTTTCCGCGTGCGTGGCGCTTCCGTCCGGATTTTTCTTCACTTCTTCGGGATATAGCCACTTGCCGTCTTCGTCCTTGTAGGACTCGTGGCAAATCATGCCTTGCGTGAAAAGGCCGGTGAAAGGTTCGTCGATTTTCAGATGGCCGGTTTGCTTCATGGCGCGGGTAAAAAAGCGCGCATAGAGCAAGTGCAAAATGGCGTGTTCCACGCCGCCGACGTACTGATCGGCGGGGAGCCAGTAAGATGCCTCACGGTCCTCGACCGGCATATCCGGGTTCGTCGCCGAGCAATAACGCGCGAAATACCAGCTCGAATCCACGAACGTATCGCACGTATCCGTTTCGCGCCGCGCGGGCTTGCCGCATCGCGGGCAGGTCACGTTTTTCCACGTGGGATGACGGTCGAGCGGGTTGCCCGGTTCATCGAACGTCACGTCGTCCGGCAACTTGACGGGCAAGTCCCCGGCGGGCACGGGCACCACGCCGCAGGTGTCGCAATGAATGACCGGGATAGGACAGCCCCAGTAACGCTGGCGGCTGATGCCCCAGTCGCGAAGGCGGTATTGAACCGTGCCGGTTCCGGCTTTCAGCGTTTCGATTTTTCTGATGGCCGCCGCGATGGCGTCGTCGACGCCAAGGCCGTTCAAAAAATCGGAATTGTAAAGCGTGCCGGGCCCGACATAGGCTTCGGTTCCAATCTCGAACGTTTTAGCGTCGGTATCCGGGGGAAGCACGACGGGCTTCACGGGCAAATCGTATTTGCGCGCGAAATCAAGGTCGCGCTGATCGTGCGCCGGGCATCCGAAAATCGCTCCCGTGCCGTATTCCATCAACACGAAATTGGCGACGAAAACAGGAAGCTTCCATGTTTTATCGAAAGGATGCTGGACAAAAAGACCGGTGTTATATCCCTTTTTCTCGGCAGCTTCGATGGCCGCTTCGCTCGTGCCCATGCGATTGCATTCGGCGATGAAGGCGGCGAGCTTTTTGTCCTTTTCAACCAAGGAAAACGCCAACGGATGGTTGGCCGATATGGCGACGAACGATGCGCCAAACAACGTATCCGGGCGAGTTGTGAAAACGTCGATACCGTCCGGACGTCCCTCAAGCGCGAAAGTAATGTGGGCGCCGTGCGATTTGCCGATCCAGTTTTCCTGCATAAGCCGGACTTTTTCCGGCCACCGGTCGAGCGTCTTGAGCGCGCCAAGCAATTCTTCCGTAAACGCCGTGATTTTGAAGAACCACTGCGACAGCTGGCGTTTTTCCACCAGCGCGCCCGAACGCCAGCCGCGTCCGTCGATCACCTGTTCGTTCGCGAGCACGGTGCCGTCGACCGGATCCCAGTTGACCCACGACTCTTTACGATAAACGAGCCCGGCTTTCAGAAAATCGAGAAACAATTTTTGCTGGTGCTTGTAATACGCGACGTCGCATGTGGCGAGTTCGCGGCTCCAGTCGATGCTAAGCCCCATGCGCTTCAGTTCGCCGCGCATCGTGTCGATGTTGTCGTGGGTCCATTTTGCCGGATGAATCTTGCGATCGCGCGCGGCGTTTTCGGCAGGCAGCCCGAAGGCGTCCCAGCCCATCGGATGCAACACGTTGAATCCCTGTGCTCGCTTGTAGCGCGCGACGACGTCGCCCAGCGTGTAATTGCGCACATGACCCATGTGAATGCGTCCCGAAGGATACGGGAACATGGATAAAACGTAGTATTTCGGGCGGGCGGGATCGACGATGGCTTTAAAGCTTTGCCGCTCTTCCCAGATTTTTTGCCATTTGGCTTCGGTTTTTTGAACGTCGTAAGGCATGATAACCGGCGCAATTCGAACAAGAGGTGGAAAACTCGCTTATAGCAAGATACACAACGGAAAACAGAGGTTTTCCTGTGAAAACAGGCGTTTTTTGCTTATTTCACTTCTTTTTGGGCCAAACGCATTTGCCGCGCACGGGTGAGGATGGCTGCTTCCAGAGAGCTGCCGGTGGCCGGGGAGGCTTCGGCGTCCGTCCAGGCTCCGTCATTGCCGCGGGTTTGGCGGAACACCGTTACCCGAATGCCATCGGCTCGCAAATCCCGGTCCAGGATGAAAGCATTAAGCTTGATTCGTTCGTTGGGCGCATCCGGTGCCGAATACCAGTCCGTAGTTATTACGCCCCCGAAAGGATCGGCTGTTGCTATGGGCATAAAGGCGATCGTATCCAGGGTGGCGCGCCACAGGAAACCATTAACGCCGACGCCCAGACCATCGGCTGATTTTTTACTTTCACTCCCGCCTAAAAGCGAAAAACCGCCTTCATCGCTCAGCACGCTGCCGTGCTTGTAAATTTTGTCTTTTTCCTTGTTTTCGTAGTCTTTCTCGGCCTGAAT
>JAXGVG010000117.1:0-5756 GCA_040773965.1 Alphaproteobacteria bacterium
ATTTGATAAATCAACACCTGGAGGGCGATAAAGTTGGCGCCGTAGGCCAGCGCGAAAACGGCTAGGAAACGCATAATTTCCTTATGGCTCTTGCTGGCGCTTTCAAAAGTATAAAATTTGTTCAGAAAATAAGACAAGAATAATCCCACGGCGTATCCGGCGACATTGCTTAATTCCGGGCTAAGCCCGGCCCCATACATACACGCAAAGATGACGGCATAGCCCAAAAGCGTATTCAATACGCCGACGACGAGAAAACGCGAGAATTGTTTTGTGGCGGTCATGCCTTTTCCTGAGACAGCATGGAGGCCAAGCGTGAAGCCTCATTATACTCGTTGTCGCGTTCCGGCGAACAGCTCGCTTGAGCGAGAAATTCACGGTCTTTCCAGCGTCCTCGCTCGTCGTTCGTGGCGCGGCCTACATGAAACATAATCTCGATTTCATCGAGTCCCTTGCGTTGCGCGGCGTTAATGCCCGCCATGGCGGCCTCGGCGCTCATATGGCCGCTGTAGAGAACGCCGACCATGCGCGGCGGCCAGGTCAGGTTATAATGGCGGGCAACGGGGATCGCCAGAAAGGCGCAAATGCGCAAAACCAGATGTTTGATAACATTCAAAATATAGAAGGGCGCGATCAAATCTTTTTTTCGCACGGCAAAAAAAGGCTCATGAACGATACGTATGGAAGGAATGCGACATTCCTCGGCTAGTTTCGCGGCGATGGGGAAAAGAAAAGGCAGCATGTGAACATGAACATGGCTGTCGATGGTGGTTAGTGTTCGCGGCTGGATAAGCCGTTGTACAGCCTGAATTTGGGCCCGCCATTCAATCTCGACTTGTTCCGCAAGGCTTTTGCGGTCGATGAGCCAAAGCTTCAACAGGGAGCCGAATGTATGGCACAGGTTGCCATGCTTGTCGGCCAGAAGGGGAACGCGATAAGCCGGCGCGCAACTTGCGCCCTCGGATAGATTAAGATGACAGGCAAGACGCGCGGGCCGCGCGGCATTTCCCCCCAAGGTCTGAGCGAGGTGAATGGTCGCCTCGCCATTCGCAAATATGCTAAAACCCGTCAACACGCCTTTAAGCCACAGAGAAAGAACACGATGCGTCGCATGCTCTGTGTTTCCCGTGTCGTCCGAGTGGATATGAACAATCATGAATCTTGCCTGTTTTCCGAAAGACGCACGAAACACTCAAGCGCGCCTGAGGGCATGGGCATTTTCCATGATCGCGGAATGACGTTCGCGAAAGGAAGGCCGAAACGCTTGACCGTGTAAAATAACGAGTACATGAGGCAAACGGGATGGCAAGAAACAGGCGAGTCAGGCAACCCGGCTTTTCGAAGCGCCTGACGAAGGCACAGGCGCGCGCCGCCGAGGGAGGGCATGGTAAGATGCTCGCCCGGGTTTAAATATGGCCATTTCATGCCAAGGAGTTTTCGCGCCACGCTTCCGTAATTCGGCGTGACGAGATAGAGCAAGCCATTCTCGCCAAGCATGCGGACCATGTTTTCAACAAAAAGATCCGGACGGCTCACGTGCTCCCACACGGCCGTGGCATAGACAATATCGGCTTTACGCCCAATGATCTCATGAAACGTGGGCGAGGACAGGTCGACTTGCATCCACTCGACATTGGCCGGCAGTGACTCGGGACGCGCATGAAGATCGGTCGCCAATCCCGTTGAACAGGGATAGGCGGCCGCCATAAGCCGCGCCATTTCACCGGCTCCGGCGCCTGTCTCAATCCATGTGAAACGGCTTTCGGGAGTCAGTTGGTTAAGGACGCCCAGTCTTTTTACGCAAGTGGGATGCCACAATTCTCCGCCATCGGGTCCCATGGCCTCGCGCGTGTCTTCGGGCAAGCCGTTCGTATAGCCTTCATAGAGAGCGGTGAGTTGTTCGGGCGTTGGCATGGGATAGGTTATGCCGGAGCCGCATGCCGGGCATTCATAAATGTCAAAGGGTCCATAGCCGGGTTTATAACGATGAAACACTTTTTCAAAGGCCGGCTTGAGCGATGGGCTGCCGCAATAAAAGCAATGACATGACGAAGCGATTGTTTGTTCAGAAACCATCCCAGTCTCCACCAGTGCAAGCCCACGGTTGGTTAATAACAGCTTCTGCTTCTGAGCCTTTGGCATTCCCCATCAGGATAAGGGGCCGGGGCATTATCTTTTCAGGAACTGGAAATAGGCCACGGTTTAACAGGCCAAAAACCGTCGAAGTCGTCGTCAGCGTGAGCGTGAAGAGGCATTTGTGTTCACGGCACCAGCTACCCACATGCAGAAAAAGCTCCTTTTCCACGGCGGGTAGGGTGGCAAAGCACTCCATGATAAGGGCAAAACGAAACCCGCGCATAGTGACAGGGCGCACAACGATAAAGCCATGGCAGCCGGTATGATCTTCATGGATGAAAGACGTGTAAAGCGGCCTTAAGGGCGAAAAATAACGATGATTTAAATAGATCGCCGAGCGAAGGATCATCGCTTTACCGGCAGGAACGATCCGCATCGCCAGATCATCTTGGCCCGTTTCAAAACGCTCGATCCGGTTGATAGCGAAACGCGGCGAACGGCAGGGAAGGATTCCGGCAAAAAGTCTTTGCGAGGCGATTTTCTTCCAGCCAAGCTTGTGATAGGCGGGCGCGGCGTTGATGTTCGGATAACCGAAGCATATTTCGTTGTTTTCGAGAGAGGCGCTGATTGCTAGAATACACTTGTAAAACAGGCCTTTGCCGCGCGCGGAGGGATGTGTGGCTGAATCGCAAGCCTGCCAACCGAGAAGGGTTTTGTTTCCCTGAATAAGCGCTAACGGAAACGCGCTATTCATCGCGAGAAGGTTGCGATCTTTATCGCGTGCCTGGGCAACTTTCGCATAACCGAAGGGCTGTTCATATTTCCATTGATAATAATCGGCAACTTGTGTGGCGTTCAGCTCTTCTGATCCCGTCACAGCTTCGAAAGACTTGCGCTGCAGCCGGACGATTTCGCCGTAATCAACCTTAACGGCATCGACTACATCGATAGAAAACAACGTTTCATTCATGATGCGAAATATCTTCCTCAATTAGATAGCGCGGACGCCGCTTCACTTCTTCGTAGATGCCACCGATATACGCGCCCATGATGCCAAGCACGATGAGCTGCACGCCGCTGAACATGAGCAGGAAAATCGTAAGCGTCGTCCAGCCGCTGGGCGTCTCTTGCGAAAGGAAATAATTGACGAAAACCACAGCCATGAAGGCGACGGCTATGAAGGCGAACAACAAACCGGCGATAAGGCCGAGATGCAAGGGCTTGGTTGTAAAGGATAAAACGCCCGCAAGCGCCAGCTTGAGCATCCGGTACAGCGAGTATTTGGATTCCCCGGCAAAGCGTTTTTCGGCAGTGTATTCGATGCCGATTTGCTTGAAACCGATCCAGACGAACAGCCCGCGCATAAACATGTTCCGTTCCTCAAAGCGGGAAGCGAGGATTTTCGCCACGCGCGCGGAGATAAGCCGGAAATCGGCGGCGTTCGGGTTGATCGGTGTTTTCGACAGCCTGCCGAGCGCGTAATAGAAAAGGTTGCCCAGCGCTTTGCGCAGCTTGCTGGCGTCCTCCGTATCCTTTCGGACCGTGAAAACGACGTCGCATCCTTGCCGGTAATGCGCGACAAGTTCCGGAATTAGTTCCGGCGGATGCTGAAGATCGCTGTCCATCATGACGATGGCGTCGGCGTCGAGGGAATTCTCAATGCCGGCCAGCAAGGACATCTGGTGGCCAAAGCGGGAGGAGAGAGCAAGAACGCGCGTTCGCGTATCTTTGGCGGCGGCGTCGCGCAAAAGGGCCAGCGTGTTGTCCGTGGAGCGGTCGACGACGAACACGATCCGGGCCTCGACGTCTTCCATCTTGTCCAATACGGCGCGCGTCCGTTCGTGGAAAGAGAGGATGACCTGTTCTTCGTTGTAAACGGGCGTGACGATCGTGAGTTTGAGCTTCGGCATGGCGGCGGATCTTAAAGACTCATAAGTTGGTTTGTGCGCGTCATATCAGCATAAATAACGGGCACATCATAGCCCGTCCGGTTCGAAAGGGACTCGGCCTCGCGGACAATCGACATGTCAAGTCCGTGCGCCGAAAGTATCCGCGCCAGCAAATCGCGCATAAGAACGGGCTCGCCGCTGGCGACGTTGTAAACCTGGCCCGCTTTTCCGTAGCGCGCGATGGCAAGGATCTGGCGCGACGCTTCTTCCAGAGAGACATAGTCCCGGATGGCCGAGAGCGGACCGACGTCGATGGTTTTGCGTTCGCTCGCCTGAAGGGCTCGGATTTGCTTTTGAATGCGGCCTATGAAGAGCCGTTCAGAAAGGTTGGGGCCGTCCAGATTGAAAATCCGCGCCACGACCGCGTCCGCGCCGAGGCCGGCGTAAAACCCTGCCAGTTGCGTCTGCCAGGCTTTTGTCAATCCATAGACGGACACGGGGTTCAGGATATGGTCTTCAGAAACAGGATTATCTTCCGGACGAATCACGCCGTATTCGGCAGCCGATCCGATAAGCACGATCCGCGCTTCCATTTTTGAAGTGAGCGCGAACGCGAGAAGATTCCGCGCCGCCTCGACGTTGAGGGCATAGGCTTCGGCAAAATCGTTCGTGAACGAGGCGGCAAGGTGAATGACAATATCGGGCTTCGCATCTGTTAGGGCTTTGGCCATTTGTTTCGGCTCGCGCACGTCGAGCGCGGCGCAGCCGCTCTCTGTGGCGCAATCGGTGGCCACGACGCGCGCGCCGTTTTCAGCCTTTAGCCGGGCCGTCAAAACGCGGCCAAGTGCGCCATTCGCGCCGGTGATAAGGACTGTTTTCATGATTTCTATAACGCTCTCTGCAATCAACACCCCCGTCATACCGGCGGAAGCCGGTATCCAGCGCCGCATGTCTATGCGGCATATGAGTCACATGGCGCGCGGACGCTCGACTCTGGATTCCGGCTTGCGCCGGAATGAAGTTAAAAAATTAAACGGCCACTTTGAGGGGGCTGGCTTCGGATTCGTCGATGCCGAGCTTTTCCAGAAGATCGTCAAAATGCTCGTCGGCGTATTGATAATCCTCGGGACGTCCGATATCCAGCCAGTAACCCGTAAAGAAGTCGATGTTAATGCCTTGCTTGTTGGCCAGCCGGTCGATCATCAGGTTGTCGAACCCATAGGGCTCGCCGCGCGGAAGGGATTCGATAACCTTACGGTTGAAACAATAAATCCCCATGCTGACGTCAAAGTCATAAACCGGTTTTTCCTCGAACTGGCAAAGGCGACCGTCGGCGTCGCAGTGAAGAACGCCGAAATCGATGCGCTGTTGCCGCCGGTAAGCCGAAACGGAAACCTCGTTCCGCGCGTTGACGTGCCGGTTGAAAAAGCGCCGGTAGTCGAGATTACACAAAATGTCGCCGTTCATGACGAGGAAGTTTTCCGGCAAATCGTCGATCAGGGTAAGGGGGCCGATGGTGCTTAACGGTTTTTCCTCCAGCGAATAGTCGATCTTAATGCCGAACTGCGAGCCGTCGCCGAAATAGGCCATGATAAGGTTGGATAAGTGGTTTACGGCCAGAGTGATGTGATCGAACCCGGCGTTGGTCAGTTGCATGATAATGACTTCGAGGATCTGAGCTGCCCCCCAAAATTTAGACCAGTGATATAAGGTCCCTAAACGAGTACGGAAAGGGAACGGATATGACTGGGATGCGGAATAAACACACGAAAGAAACGAAACTGAAAGTTG
>JAXGVG010000118.1:0-5750 GCA_040773965.1 Alphaproteobacteria bacterium
GAATTGTTCCGCTGGCGTCATGCCCGCGAAGGCGGGGATCCATCTTTTTTCTTCTTCATCCCGGAAAAAAATCACCGTCATCCCGGACTGAAAACACCGTCATCCCGCAACCCTCGCGTCATCCCGGAAACGCGCTTTAGCGCGTTATCCGGGATCCAGTGGAAGAATCCGGAATAAAGTCTGATCGTCATTCCGGAACGCTCCCGCCCTGGAGCATTTCCCGATTAAGTGGAATTGTTCCGCTGGCGTCATGCCCGCGAAGGCGGGCATCCATCTTATTGAAGGAGAAACGGATTCCCGGAGCCGCGAAGCGGCCCCGGGACTGACGCCAGTTCTATTTAATCGGGAAATGGCCTAACCTTCAGCGTCATCCCGTAACCCTCTGCGTCATCCCGGAAACGCGCTTTAGCGCGTTATCCGGGATCCAGTGGAAAAATCCACAAGAAAGCCGTTTCCTTTTCTCCCGAAGGATTCCGGACTCTCGCCCGAACCCCAAGCCCCGAACCCCGAACCCCGTCCTTAAGCAGGCTGCGGCTTCGGGGGAACCGGGCGCCTGAAGATGCGCGGCGTGGCGGTGAAAACGTTTTTCAGCGCCTTGAACGTGTTGCCGGCCTTTTTGATGACGCCGTGAATGAAAGTGCAGGCGTCGTTTTTGGGCTCATATTCGCACGTTTCGATTTTTTCGATGATCGTATCGAACTGTTCGAGAAAATCCTTAAGCATCGGCGCAAGGTTATTCCCGTACGTCTTAAAAAGTTCCGCCACCGCTTCCGGAGTGGAGGCAATCGGCCCCATGCCGTCTTTCAAACCCGGGTTGGCCAGATCGGAAATCTTCTGGCCGGTCTCTTTTTCGACGCGCCGGACGTTTTCGGTGATGGCCAAACTCATAAGGCCCGCGAAAGCGCTCAGGCGGAGGTTGCTGCCCTCGACGGCGGAAAGGTCGCAGGGCTTGATGTTGCCGCTCGGCATTTCCCTGGCGTATTCGTGCGCCGCCTTGATCCGGTCGCCGATCGCCGGGTCGTTCCGTTCGATGGCGTTGCGAAGATCTTCAGGGTTTTCACGGAATGATTTGGCCGTTTCAGGGATTTTGGCGCGGTTTTCCGTGAAAATGGCGCCCCACATATCCGGCGGCGTTTTCACGTTGTGAAAGGAGATGTTCGCTGTGTCGATGCCGTTTTCCTTCAAAACGGCGAAAAAGTCCTTTTCCACAGAGGGATCGATATCCAAAGCGACGATTTCGCAATCCGGGTATTTTTCGGCTACCGCCATAACGACCGGCGTACCGACCTGACCCGCGCCGGCAACAACGATTTTCCTGATATTCATTTCGCTTACCATGCTTGAATTAAGAATAGGCCGGATACTATATGCGGCGACCGTGAAAGCAAAAAAATATCCGCCCGTTAACCATAATGGATCGAAAAACGGCGTTAACCATGCGCTATCGCCGCTTCAACGCGCGCTCAACGCTGCGTCAACGCTCGCTCAACGGTGCGTCAACGCTCACTCAACGGTGCGTCAACGCTCGCTCAACGCTGCGTTAAAATCCTCCTTTAAGGCTTTACGCGCCGTTTCGGCGGTTATGCGCGCGTATGAATCCGCGCACCACGGGCTGGACGTTGTTGCGCCATTTCCGGCCATAAAAGACGCTGTAATGGCCGATCCCGATCTCCAGATGCGCCTGCTTCATGTGCGGCGCCAGGCCGCTGCACAGCCCATGAGCGGCGTATGCCTGCCCCGGCGCGCAAATGTCGTCCAGCTCCCCTTCCACGGTCAAAAGCGCCGTGCGCTTGATCGTTTCGGGCTTAACCAGCCGGTCCTGCCAGCGGAACGAGCCGTTGGGCAAGTCGCAATTTTGATAAACGCGTTCAAGGGTTTGCAGATAAAACTCGGCGGTGACATCCATTGCGGAGAAGTATTCGTCGTAGAATTTCCGGTGAACTTCCGCCGCGTCGCCGTCGCCGCGCACAAGGTTCAGGAACATCTTGAAATGCTCGCCGATATGCCGGTCGATGTGCATGGACATAAAGCCCTGTAACTGCAAAAAGCCCGGAAAAACAAGCCTATACGCGCCCGGGTAATAGAACGGAATGGCGTGAATGACGGTGTTTTGAAACCATTCCAGCGTGTGGGATTCCGCAAGTTCGCACACGATGGTCTTGGCATACCGCGTGTCGATGGGCCCGCCCATAAGGATCATGGAAAGCGGTTGGGCGGGATCGTCCATTTCCGCCAGCAACGATACGGCGCAAAGCACGGGCACCGAAGGCTGGCACACGGCCATGACGTGAACATCAGGCCCCAAAAATCGAATAAAATCAATGATATAAGTAATATTGTCCTCAAGGTCGAACTTGCCTTCGGACAGCGGAACCATCTTCGCGTCGGTCCAGTCCGTGATGTAAACATCATGCTCGGGCAGCATGGCCTCGACGGTGTTGCGCAACAGCGTCGCATGCTGGCCGGAAAGCGGCGCGACGATAAGAACTTTCGGATCGTGGGCGATATGCGCGGTCAGCTCGGGCGTCGGCGCGATGCGCCGGAAACGCAACAGGCGGCAAAAAGGCTTTTCCTCAACGACTTCTTCCTCGATTTTCAGAACTTGCCCGCGGAACTTGACGCCGGTGATGTTGAATTCGGGCTTCGTGAACTGCCGCGTCGAACGCTCGAACATTTCGGCGCTGGCGGCGATGGCGCGCCCCACTTGCGTATAGGAGGCCGGCACGAAGGGGTTTTGAAACGTGGCTTGCGTCGCCTCGGCCGCAATCCGGAAGGGCGTCAAAACCGCGTGTTGCAGGTCGTATATGTGATAAAGAAGCATGAGCCCATGTCGCGAAAGGTTCTCGCCTTCACGCTAGCTTGCGGATGTAAATTTTGGCTTAACCCGGGCGCGGCCCGCTTCTTTTCCTGGCTTTTTTGGGCGCCGGCGCCAAAAGCAGAAGCCAGAGAAAGAAAAGCCAAAAAGCGTTCTTTTTCTTCTTGCTGCGGGCAGCCTGAACGTGGCGGCTGGATGGGGCGGGTGCCGCGCGCCTCAATTTTTTTTGTTTGCGCAACAGGCGATGTTCCTTTTCCACCGCATTGATTTTGCTAATGATATTGAGTTCCTTCGCGCGAAGAGAGGCCATCTGGCCCACCATTTTCGTGAACTTGCGAAAGAGCGAAGACCTCAAGTTTACGGTTGGGCCCAAACGGGCGAGACGGGCGTTTAAACGCCCGATTTTTCTTGTTTTCCGGCCCCATGAATGCATGAGCCTCGTCAAACGGTTTCGCGCATCGGCGATCTTTCTTTTTCTACTTAAAGCCATGACTGGTTCCCCCTTAAGGGGAAGTCTTAAGGCAAAGGAGTAAAATGCTGGTTAATTTAGGTCTGGGGTCTGGAAGCTTTCGCCTTAAGGCATGGCGGCAATGATGCTGCTAACGCTTTCCGAGGCCGAAGACGAGGTGCGGTCCACCAGAATGCTCGAAGGTGTGGCATTCACGCCATAGAGCTGCTGGTTCCATGTATGCCTTGGGGCGATGACCGAGCCCTCAAGCGACACGCCGGCATAAAGCCCTGCCGAGCGCGCAAAGGCATACATGTCGGCGTTCCAGCCAATGCCCGTCGCGGCGGTCGCGCCCCGGCCGAGCTCGCCGATGGCCAGTCCCGCGTCGCCGCCCAGAGTCACCTGACGGTTGATAACGGCGTTCAAACCTCTTTGCGTCATGATCGTGACGACAAGTTCGGAGCTCTCGCCGCCGAACTGCAGGCCGAAACTCAAACCGCCAATTGTGTAAAAGGCGGGCGGGCTCCATGAGCCGTCTTCGCCGCGCACCAGCATGATGGCGTTGCCGCCGCGCCCGCCAAAAAAGAAACCGGCGCGCAAAAGGCTCGGCACGATAAGAACGGCTTTGGCCCGGGAGGCGAGATCGATGAGGCTCGGGTATTGGTTGTCGCTCATCATGCTTTGGAAAGTGATGCGCGACTTGTCGATCAGCTGTTCGGGTTCGCTTCCGAACTCGCCCGCGCTGCGGCAGCTTGCCACCATGAGGACGGCAAGAAGGACAAGCACGACCGGGGATCTGAATTTCCAAATCATCATGAGGTCACCGTTTTCCTGAGGCATGATAAATAAGAGCGGAAGGTGTCAAATCTGGGGCAGAATCGGGTTACTGAACAGCCAGAATCACGCCCAAAACCGACAGTTCAACCACTTGTTGAAGCGTGCCCAGCAAAGGGCCGTTATAACCGCGAACCTGATTGGCGCCGATAAGCGCGACAAGAAGGCCGGTACCTGCGCCCGTGGCAAGGGAAAGAGCCGTGTAGGGGCCAAGCGTCACAAACGTGAACAAGGCGCCGAGGCCGAGGGCCACCAGCATCCGCAAGGCGGGCGGCTGCTGGAAATGATCGGCGACCGGATCGCCCTCGATGGGACGCAGCCAGCACGCCGCGACGACCATCAGCGCCCGCGACCAGCTGCATGCGGCGATCAGCGCCTGAAAAACGAGCGTGGTGGAGGCGAGACTGGCGATCGCGCCGATTTTCATGATGATGACGAAAATGACGGCCAGCGTGCCATAACGCACGGAGCGTTCCTCGCGGAGCCAGCCGCCGCCTTTTTGCTCCTTGTCGAAACTCTGGCTGTACTGATTGGCGAGACTGGCGAATTCCTCTTCATGAATGGCGCGCGTCGTCCACAGCATGCCGATGACGGCGAAAACGGCCGTGATGGTGCCGGGCAGGTAAATCTGGCTCATGATCCAGTCGATGCTCGCGCCGGTAAGGCCGACGATGGCGCCGATCAGCGGGAACCAGGCCATGGAGCGGCGTATCTGGCCGGGCTTTGCCTTGTCGCGCAAAGGCAGGCTAAGGCGTGTCAGATAGCGCGTGGCGATAACGATTTCGGCCCACAAAGACTCCGCCGAAGGAGGGCGTAGCGTGATGGCGGGCGGCGGCTTTTCGGGCGGCGTGGCGCGCGGAGGCATGTTGTCGGACGGCTCGGTCATGCGGATAGTTATAAGCAACATTTGGGGAAAGGCAATTGGGAGCTTGCCGCCTGGACAAAAGCCGCGTTTATTCGTTAAGACGACGGTTTTCCGGCTTTATTAGCGGCAAAACGGCGGTAAAAAAGAACGACGAAAAGGCACAAAGCCGTTCCAAAGGCGAAAGATAAAAGCGAAGCGGTCAAACGCGCGGGCAAGTAACTCAGCACAAGCTCGCCTTTTTCGGGCCGCAGGGGCAAGTCGACGGTAACGAAAATTCCGTGCGTGGCCCGGACCGGCGCTTCTTCGCCGGCGAAGACGGCTTTGTATCCCGGCCACCAAAGGCGGGCGAAGACGATCTTATTCGGGCTTCCATGACGTTGCTCGACGCGAAAACTTTCCTTGAGCGTTCCGGTCTTGCCGGTGGCTTCAAGCGTGACGTTTGGCGTCGTCCAGGAAACCGTTCCCGGAAGGCGGGCGTTCGGCAAATCGCGCGCGAAGCGTTGCGTGTAGAGCCCGTCGGACTCGAGCCGCCATTCCCCCGGCAAATATTTTCCTAATGTGTCGAGGTGCGGGCCTTTCATAGCGACCACGCGATCGATCCGGAAAAGATCCGCCGTCGAGGCGCCGGTTTCCGGATCGGAGGCGCCGAAGAGATGATACGCGGCGTTCGGGCACGTCGCGCCGAAAATGGACTGGCATAATACGATTTCAAGAAAGGCGTGACCGATTGGCGTGTAACCGCCGATGGAAGGCACGCCGTATTCAAGCGTCATGTTGCCGGTCTGGTA
>JAXGVG010000119.1:0-5669 GCA_040773965.1 Alphaproteobacteria bacterium
AGATCGATTACAAGGACGTGCGCCTGCTGACGCGCTTCATATCCGAACGCGGCAAGATCGTGCCGTCGCGCATTACGGCGGTATCGGCCAAGAAACAGCGCCTGCTGACGCAGGCCATCAAGCGTGCGCGCTTTTTGGCCCTCCTGCCCTACGCGAACGAACGCGCGGGCGCCTGAACGCCCTTGCAGAACGGAGAAAACGATGATCGAAGTCATTTTACTGGAGCGCATTGATAGGCTCGGCACCCTGGGCCAGGTCGTGAAAGTCCGGCCCGGCTATGCGCGCAATTTCCTGCTGCCGCAAAAGAAGGCGCTGCGCGCCACGAAAGCGAACCTCGAGCTTTTCGAGAAAGAACGCGAACAGCTTGAAGCCAAAAACGCCGCCCTGCGCGCGCAGTCCCAAGACGTCGGCACGCACATGGACAACGCCAAACTGGTCGTCATCAGGCAAGCCAGCGAAACCGGCCAGCTTTACGGTTCGGTTACGGCCCGCGACATCGCCGAGGCGGCGGAGGAAGCCGGTCACACGATCGAACGCTCGATGGTCCAGATCGGCACGCCGATCAAGACTCTTGGCCTCTTCCCGGTAAAGATCAGGCTGCATCCGGAAGTGACCGTGACGGTATCCGTAAACGTCGCGCGCTCGCCGGAAGAAGCGGCGATCCAGGCCGAAAAAGGCGCCGCGCTGGTCAAGGCGGCGGCCAGGGAAGCCGAGGCCGAAGCCGAAAAAGCCTCGGTCGAGGGCATCGGCAAGGAAAAGAAAGGCAAAAAGGCCAAAAAAGGCGAGGGCGAAACGGACGCGGAACCCAAGGCTGAAGCCGCCGCCGAAGACCGCGAAGGCGAAGCCAAGAAGGCCCGCAAGCCCCGCGCCAAAAAAGCCGCCAAAAAGGACGACGCGGAATAAGTTAATTTGTGAGGAAACGCCATCCCGGAAACGCTTCGCGCGTTTCCGGGATTTTTTATGGCCCCAAAACCGCCAAAACAGGCCCGCTACAGGCCTCTAACCCCCGCCTATCCGTCACGCAAACGGCGCCGAACGGACACCACAAAAGCGAATTTGATTCGAAAACGCCTCGTTCCTGTCTACCTCGTCAACTCAAAAATCGTTCTCCTTTCGTATCGTTCCCAACCCGGACACTTTTTGGTCTGATTCTTGCCCTCTCGAAATCCCTGTAATGACTCTGAAAGCAATAGCCGGACTGGAAAATTGCTTTCATGAAACGATTTGTTGCCGATGAATCACACTAAAATGGAAAGGCGAATCGAAGTCTTAATTTTGATTCATTATGGTAAATTACACCTTAATGAAAATATTCGGTTATGGTAAAAGGGTGGGGTAAGTCGTTGAGTTGTCCATGAATCCTCGGACGATGAAACTTTTTCGGGCCTCCGAGTCGCTTGTGGATAAGATTCTGTGCGTTTTCTTTTCACGTGCGTAACCACCCATCTCAACCAACCTTGTGAGGATCAATTGGCCACAGTTCGAACCAGTCCTCATGGCATCCTGAATGTCGGCCGCTTGCCTCAACCGGCCAACACGGACACGCCTTCTTCGTCTTCGGGTTCGGATCACCGAATCATCGCCTGGCTCTTCCGCTCTTCCGCGAAAAAAGCCAGGACGACTCCCGTTTCCGATCCCTTTCCGGCCTATGCCAAAAGCCGCCTGACCGAAACGCAGGACGATTGGCAAACGGTTGCCAACCTTTGCGGTCATTTAGCCGAAGACTTTTCGGCAGCAGGCGTTGGGCTTCCCCTGACAGGTGCGGAAATTGACCATTTCCGCCGCAATCACCGCGAGGCGGATTACCGCGTCGGCCGCGATTTTCTCGCGGCACGTAGCGAACTGCCTTCCCCCCTGGCCGAGCTTTTCGGGGTCTACCGCCACCGGGTCCGGCTGGACACCGAAGCGGCGTTTTTCGTGGCGCAAGCGACCGGATCGACGCGCGTGGCCCGCATTATGGCCGACCTTCTGGCCATCGGCGGCTTCGCCAACGGCCATGAATGCGTCTCGCACCTGACCATGACGTATGCCGTGCCTGCCGCGTTCGACACCTCGGACCTGATCGACCGGGCAAACCACGAAGCGGCCCGGCGTCTGGCCATGCCCATCGACCATCCGGCCCATCTTCTCAAGCTTTCGCCGGACGAAATCAGCGTGCTGGCAACGAATATAGCCGAACGGCATGTAATGACCCCTTCGGAATTCCTTGAAAAGGCGAACCTGCTCGCCGAAGCCCGGCAAGACGTGAACCGCCTGTCGAGGGAAAAGCAGTTCACGACCGCCATCGAAGAAGGCGATTTGCCGCTCAACATGTTGTGGGTGACGCGCATTTGCGCTGCCTATGTTCGTATTTTCGACGGCTGGCTGACCAGCCTGCCTGAGATTGAAGCCATCGTCCACCAAGGGGGAGAGTGCCGGGATCTTGTGTTCGATTAATCGTTTCTCAACGATCACGACGCGACGCAGGGTTTAATTTGTTCGTTCCCGTTAACCAGATTTCAAATTCTCCCCTTTATTCTGCCCTAATGAGGCCATGAATTGATGGTCATTTAGGGAAGTCTTTCGATAAAGAGTCGCGCCATGAATACCCCGAACGAATACCTGAACGACGAAGAGCGGAACGAGACCTGGGCTTTGGCCGGGTTGCTCACGGGGCGTTATGGCCGTCTGGCTCTCACGCGCGCGGCAGGCGAAGCTGCTGCCGCCGAACGCACGGGCGACAAGGAGCGCAGCGCGATATGGTACAGCGTCATAACGCACCTGCGCCAAACGATGGGCGAAGTCCAAACGAACGGCGCAGTTTGAAACCCGGGCAATAAAATTACCGCGTTAAAAAGTAAAGGCTTTTTCCCCTTTGAAAGGAAAGGTCTTTTTTATTGCAACCCCTAATAATATTTCTCGAAAATATTTCATTTTACATACCCCTTCTTCGGGCGTAGATCATCCGGCCAATCGGAATGACATAATTTTGCCATGTTTGAAAATGGCATGAGCCTAACGCATGAGCGACAAAAAACTGTATGTCCTCGGCTTTCATGATTGCATCGACGGTTATTACGCCGCTTATCGAACCGCGCGCCTTTTTCATTACCTCCGGCGCTCCCCGGACGAAGAGCTGTTTCTCCTGCCGCTCGATTACCCCTTGCTTCCGGACCAGTATAAGTTTCTTCGCGACTCCGCAAAGCCGGGAAACAGGCTTGCCATCGTCGATTATGCCCTTTCTTCGGAAAGATTTTTCAAATTCGCCCAGTTGTATGACCAGGTGATCTTTTGCGATCACCACCCAAAGGGCCTTCGGATCGCCGCCGTTCTGAGACAAATCGCCAAAGAGTTGATTGCGCAAAAACGGCTTATTATCCATGACGATAAAACCCGTTGCGGCTCGAAAATCTACGATGACGAAATCATCCTTCCGATCCTGAGGGAAAAGTGCCCGCCAATGGCCGAAGCGCCTACGCCGGCGCGCGAGTACGTCAACGTGCTTGATTTAGGGCTGGTCCAAACCAAAAATTACGACCAAATCTCATGTTACATGGGCGACAAAGTCCCGATGCACGACCTGCATGCCGCTTTCAGGGCGTTCGAAGAAATCAATATGCGGAACGACCACGCTTATGTCTTGGCCGAGGGCCAGAAAATCATCGACAAATACACGCCAAGACAAGAAGCCGTTAAAATGCTCCGGAATCATCAATGCATTTGGCTGGAAGGCTTGAAGGGATTTCCGGACGACTGGTACGACATCGTTTTCTTCGATATCTGGCATCCGATCTACGGCCGCCCGCTGGCCGACAAGGCATGCAAACTATCCCGTGATACCAAAAACGGCCTTTTTATCATCGGGCACATCCGCAACGGCCGAAAACTTTACCTCAGCGTCCGCACCTGGAAAGGATTGCCTAACAATGGCGTCGTTGCCATCGCAGGAAACGGAAGCGGTAATGGGAGCGGAAACGGAAGAAAACATCACCTTACTATAGATCCGTCGTTGGCGCCTGACGCAGGTCTTTTTGCCGAAAGCCTTGCCGCTTCGATGAAGGAGCTTTACGGCATAACGGACGAGACGCCGGAAGAAGACAGGCCGTCGGGCGGCGGGCACGCGGGCCGCGGATGCACGGAAACGGATCCCTCTCTCTTCTCACGCTGCTTTGTCGTCGCGACCCAGGAATTCGCCCGCCTCTATCCCAAGGGACCACCTTTACACATGAACGGATTGAGTCCCCTGTACGGCAGCGGACCCATGCTTTTTCCGTCTGCGTTGCTCGAGGGACAGACCAAGCAGTACCCCCGGACGTATCCTTTGCTTGCCTGCGGCTAGCCCTCTTTTTCAGAACCCCGCGCGGAGCCAAACGCACAGGTGGCGCGTCAGAAGCGTATCGTTCATCGTGTAAAAGTGAAAATCCTTCACGCCGTGCTCGATCAGGCGCGTAATCTGGTGCGAAAGAACGTTCATCGCCAGCAGCTTGTGATCGACTCCGCCGGCCTCGACGCCCTCGAACATCGTGCGCAGAAAACCGGGCACGACGGCGTTGCAGCGTTTTGCGAGTTCCAGCGTCTTGCGGAAATTGAGAACGGGCAGCAGGCCCGGCGTCAATGGAGCCTGAATGCCGCGCACCGCCACCTTATCCCGCCAGCGTAAAAAAACTTCCGGATCGAAAAAGAACTGGGTGAGCGCGCCGTCGGCCCCGGCGTCAATTTTGCGCTTCAGGTGATCCAGGTCGAACGTTTCCGTCGGCGATTCCGGATGCTTTTCCGGATATCCCGCCACCAGCACCTTCATGTCCGGATAGCGTTCCTTGATCCCGGCCACAAAATCGTAAGTGTAGAAATAGCCTTCCGGATGCGGCTTGTAGGGCGCGCCCTCGGCCAGCATATCGCCGCGCAAGGCCAGGATGCAGCGAACGCCGTCGTTCCAGAAGCTGTCGATGATTTCGTCAACCTCATACCGGCTCCGGTTGGCGCAGGTCATATGCGCCGCCACCGGCAGGTGCGTGCGCCCCGCAATCCACTTGACGGTCTGCCGCGCGTCGAAAACGATGCCCGACGAATGCCCGGCCCCGAACGTCACCGTAATCATGGACGGGTTGAGGCTCGTGTAGGCATCGACCGTCTGGAGCAGCTGATCGACGCCGGATTCCGAACGGGGCGGATATATTTCGAGGCTGAACGCGATGCCGGAAGACGTGAACGGCGGGCTCATACCATCTTCAATCTTTCTTGCCGCTCCCGCTTCCTGCGCAGAACGCGCGCCGCCGCGACCATGGCGCTCAAGGCCTGCCGCGTTTCCGGCCAGTCGCGCGTCTTGAGCCCGCAGTCGGGATTGACCCAAAGCAGGGCCGGATCGATCCGCTCGGCCGCTTTTTCCAAAAGTCCGGCGATTTCTTCCTGGCTGGGCACGCGGGGGCTGTGAATGTCGTAAACGCCGGGGCCGATTTCGTTGGGATACCTGTAATGGCTGAACGCTTCCAAAAGCTCCATTTGCGAACGGCTCGTCTCGATCGAAATTACGTCGGCGTCAAGCTCGCGGATCGACGAAATAATGTCGTTGAACTCCGAATAGCACATATGCGTATGAATCTGCGTCTCGTCCTTCACACCCATGGAACAGAGACGAAACGCCTGCACGGCCCATGACAGGTAGTCCCGCCATTCGAGCCGCCGCAAGGGCA
>JAXGVG010000120.1:0-5607 GCA_040773965.1 Alphaproteobacteria bacterium
ATGTCACCGGCCCGCGGCCTTGTGGCCCAGACCTCAGCGGGTGACCCTGAGCGTGGGGCGGCAGCGGCAGCGGCGACAATTGCTGCAACGATCCGGAGGTTCAGTCGTGGCGACATCGTCAACCGCAGCTAAGCAGGTGCGCGCGGGCAAAGCGCAGGGAAGTAAGCAGGCCGGTCGGGCGGGACAATCGGCGAGCAGGGCTTCCGCCCGGGCGGCAGCGCCCCGCAAGGCAGCATCGGGCAAGGCAGCGCCCCGCAAGGCAGCATCCGGCAAAGCAGCGTTTTTCCGGTGCCAATTTCGCCCACCACCTTGATCAGGCCGTCGCCGCGTTGAAGCGAAAAGGACAGGGCAGCCAGCAATTCCTCCGCATGAGGCGCCGGAAAAAACAGATGGGGATTCGGCGTAAGGCCGAAGGGATAATCGCAAAGACCGAAAGATTCGAGGAATGGCATGGTATCTATGGCTCTTCGGAAGAAAGGGGTTCGCCCTGCCTGGCCGCCAGATAATCAAGGCGCTGCTGTATCGCCGGCGAAAGCGGCGGGGGAAGCTGGCGGTAAAGATCGAGGGCGCCGGCGTCCTGTCCCGTTCGGTCGTACAAAATGGCGAGACTCAAGCGATAACCGTCGTTCGCGGGGTCAAGTTCCAGCGCGCGCCGCCACGCGGCAAGAGCCTGTTGCGTTTCGTTCCGCTCCGTCAGCATCTGCCCAAGAGCGGCGTGCGCAGGCGCCGAGAGGGGGCGCTGCGCGATCATTCGCTCTATGGCTGTTTGCGCTTCTCGCGATCCGGTTTGCTGGAGGGCGTAAAGCTTGCCTTCCCATGCTTCCGGGTGGTTTTCATCCTTCGATAGAATCCGGTCGTAACGCGCAATGGCGACGGCGTAGTTCTTCGCGGCGATTTCGTTGTGGGCTTCCTTCATCAAAGCGTTTGCCGAAAGAGCAGGGCCCTCGCTAACGACGATCCGGGGCGTTGAATCTTTACCTTTGGCAAGAACGGAAGTCCCTTCGATCTGTCGCGCGATTTCTTCTTCGGATTTTTCGGGCGGCGCAAGGTCTTCGGCGGGAAGAGCGATGCCCAACGGTTCGTCGCTAAAGTCCGTCGTTTCCGGCGGCGCGTCGCCGGCGGTTTCGACGGCAGCAGCCGGTTCCGGAGCATACGCCAAAGGAGCGGGATCGGACGCGATCGCCGTAACGGGCTCCGGCGCTTCGGGCGCGGACGGCGCCGCGACAGGCAACCCGACCGTCGCCGTCAAGGCGTCCGGAAGGGAAATGTCGCGGCGCGCGGTCAGGGACGAAAAGTCCGTCAAACATACCGCCATAACAAGAAACGAGGCAAGCCCGGCGCGTCCCATCCATCGGGCGCTTCGGGACGGGACCGGCAAGGAAAGAAGCGGCACAATCAGCGGGGATTGTCGCTTTCGATTTTCGCGCGCGGCTTTGTTGAGGGCTTGGAACAGGACGCTCATGGAGGCGGGTAAATAAGCATTTTTCCGCTCAAAAAGCAAAACCCCGTTTTGAGCGCTGCCTAGCCCGCAAGGGCTTGGGCCACGTGGCTGAGCGAGCCGAACAGCCAAAGACTCCACCCGGCGATGACGTACGAGGCTGCAATGAACGCCCCGTCGCGCTGCATAAGGCCCAGCGCCAGCACAACGACGCCCAGGGAAGGAGGCAGGTTGAGAAACGGGATCGGCAAAGCCACCATCATGGACAAAACCAGCGCCAGCATGCTGTGCAAGCGGTCGAGATGCGGTCCGGACAGGATCAAAAAACGCGGCCGCAGAAGATATTCGGTTTTTTGCATTCCCCGGATGCCCAGAGCGAGGCCTCGCGACAGAACGTCGCGGCGGACGGTGCGGTGGCGGATGAAACGCGGAAAAATGGGCGCACGCAATCCCAGCACCATTTGCACGGCCAGAATGACCATGGGCAGGCCGAAAAGAATGGACAAGCCCGGCAGCATGAAAATAACCATGTTCATCAGGGCCAGAACGAACAGGAAGAAGGCGAAGCCGCGAACGCCGAACAAATGCAGCATGGCCCCGACCGTCAAGGCGCCGCCGCCGTGAAGTGCCGCCTGCAACTGCTTCAATAATTCGCTGATCGTTTCGGGTTTGGCCTGCGGGGGCGGCGAATCCATTTTTTATGCCGCTTTGTTTTTCACGCCCAGTTTCGGAACGTCCGCGATGGCCTGTTCGGCGAGCCGGTCAAGAGCGGCGGCGTCCAGATGGGCCGCCATGGCCGTCCGCGCCGCGGCTAGGGCTTGATCGATGACGGCTTGCCTGACTTCCGCCAGCGCCTCGTTCTCGGCCACAAGAATGCGTTGCATGGCGCTCCGTTCGCGCCGCTTGAGCGAATCCTCAAGATCCCTGGCGGCCAGGGCGCGCAGGCGAACCGATTCGTCCCTGGCGTGCGCAATGATCGCTTCGGCTTCCTTTATCGCTTCCTTCTGGCGGACGCGATAATCCTCCAGCGTGGCGGCGGCTTCGGCACGGAGTTTTTTGGCCTGTTCCAGCTCGTCGCGGATTTTGGCAATTTCGCCGTCGATGGCGCCCAGAATCGGCTTGCGGCCCCAGATATAAATAAAGACGAAGAACAGAAGAACCGCCAGCGAATACCATGTCATGGTATCGGAAAAAAACGCCACAAGCGGCGACATTTCGACGGCTTCATGTGTCATCGCCCACCTCGCATAACCGAAGAACCCTTGAGGCCCGTCAATTTCTCGACAACGGCGCCGGCCAGGTCGACGGCGGCGCTTTGCACTTCCCTGAAGGCGCTGTCGCGCATGGCGGCGATTTTTTCTTCCGCCCCGGCGACTCGTTTTTCAAGAGCCTCCTGCTGCCCGGCTTGCCGGGCGGCGGCTTCTTCCATGGCCGAGGCGACAATCTCGTTCACCGTCGCCTGGGCTTTTGCCCGGGCGTCGGCCAGCGCCTTCTCATATCGAGCCTGAAGGACTTTGGCTGCCTCGCTGGCCTCGGCGGCGGCGTCCAGATCGGCGCGCAGCACCTCGTGCCGCGCGTTCTGAACCCGCTGCACCGCCGGTACGGCAAGCCAACGCATGAGAACATAGAGAAGAGGGAAACAAAGCGTCAGCCAGAACAGTTGTTCCGGGTAAAGCGATGCTTCGAGCTGCGGCAACGTTTTGGCTTCTTCGGCCCACACGGAAGCCGGGGCCAAAAGCATCCAGCCCGCAAAAACCGACAAAAATCCAAACCGTTTCATGATCCGCACTTTAATGTCCGGCGTTACGTGGCAAAAATCAGAAGCGCCGCGATAACGAAGCCCATCAACAGCACAAGCTCGTTGCCGGCAAAGCCGATAAAGCCGACGAGCTTCATCTTGTTGTCCGCATCCGGATTGCGCGCGATGGACGAAAGCCACGTGGAGAAAACGGTGCCCAGCCCGTAGCCGGCGCCGATGGCCGCTCCCAGCATCGTAATGCCGACACCAATAAATTTTAACGCCGTACCTTCCATTGGATAACTCCCTTTTTAGCCTTGTGTTGCGGTTGCGGAAAATCCCAGCTTATCCATCCTTCAATGCATTTCCAGCGCATCGTGCAGATAAACCGAACTGAGAATGGAGAAAATGTAGGCTTGCAAAAGCGCTACAAAAAACTCGAACGCGACGATAACAATATTGAAGGCGAGGGGCAAGACGCCTACGGCGGACAACCATCCCGAAGCCGCCAGCCCGGCCGACATGCCCGCGAAAACCTTCAGCAGGATATGCCCGGCCAGCATGTTCGCGAAAAGACGAATAGAGAGGCTGAAAGGACGGATAAAGAAGGAAACGACCTCGATCACCACCATCAGCGGCAGCATAATCATCGGTACGCCGGACGGCACGAACAGCTTGAAAAAATGACTGCCGTGCTTCACGAAGCCCGTCCCGAGCACGATAAAGATGACCAGCATGGCAAGCGCGAAATTGACGATGACTTGACTGGTGACCGTATAAAAATAGGGAAACAGGCCCAGCAAATTGCAAAACATAATGAACAGGAAAAGAGTCAGGATGAACGGAAAGAAAGCGTCCGCTTTCGTTCCGGCCGATTCCCGGACCGTGCTGCGGATGCCGTCGAAAAACAGTTCGGCCAGCATTTGCCAGCGCCCCGGCACGACGGCCCTTGAGCGCATCGTCAACGTCATGAACAGCGTCGACAGAACGACGGCGGCGAACATCGCGATCGCGGAATTGGTGATCGCGATCGGATGGCCGGCAAGATCGAGCAAAGGCGACGTCTGCGCGTGAATCTCGAATTGCTCGATAGGTGAATGAAAAGCCATCCAAAGCCTCTTATTCTTTCTTCTTCAACGGACCGGAGGCCTGTGTGCCTTCCAGCGCGCGCCACACGTTTACGACACCTGTCACGAAACCTGCAAGAAGCATAATAAGAAGCCCCCAGGGTTTCGTTTCCAACTCATAATCGGCCAGGGCCCCCAACAGCGTGCAAACCACGACCGTGGCGACAAAATCGGATCCGATACGTCCCAGCGACGCCGTTTTGCGCCCGTCCGGCTCCTCGCGAGGCTCTTCCGGCCTGAGGCCGGCCTTCGTCTCGGCCTGCCGTATCCGTGCCGCCAGCTCCTCAAGCTTTTCGGGATCGGGATCGTCGATCATCGCGGGACCGTCCAGCCGCTAACTGCATGAAACCGCGCGCAAAGTAGGGACAGCCCGCCCTCGAGTCAAGGAAGAACCGCGCCTTTTGGCTTATTTCCCGGGGGATAACCTGAGCCCTATTCTTTCGTTTTCCGGCGGGCCCCGAATTCCACGACTTTTATGGTTATTGCCATGGGCGGCGCCTTGGCGAAGTGAAGTTTCATGGGGACTTCGGTCCCGGCTTCCAGAGGGGCTTTAAGGCCAATGAGCATAAGGTGGTAATTCCCGGGGGTCAGCGCGACGGGCGTATGAGAAGGGAGGCGGATTTCTTCAATTTCATGCATGCGCCGCAGGCCGCGGTTCGAAGCGATGATGTGAAGCTCGACACGTTCGGCTGCAGGGCTTGCGGCTCCCGTAAGCTTGTCGTCTTCGCCGGTTTTGTTGGTAAGCGTCATATAGACCATGGCGTTATGTTTTCGCGGCCCCGTGGCGCGGACAAAGGCGTCCGCGATCTCGACAGGCGATCGAGGCGGAGCGGTTTCGGCGGTTTGCCCAGGGCCCGGCGAAGGAACGAAGGCCAAAAGCATCCACGAAAAAAGAATCCGTGTTGTCCGGGTCATGGTCATTCGCTCCCGGTTTTTGAAGCCGGAACTTCCCGAGCGGCAACGGTGTTCGTTCCGACCGTCTGCGCTGCCGCGTCCGTCCGGTATTTCCAGACGGCCAGGCCGAATATGCCCAGCGGAAAGCCGATCATCGACAGCACGGCGATAACGATGCACCACTTGATCAGGGCGCGGCTGGAAGACGGAGGGGGCGCGTTCATGGCCTTATTCTAGGCGCGAACGGCGCCAAACGCAAAGAGGCCGCATTCAGAGAAACAGGAGACGCGCCGTTCTCTTAATTCTGCCCCCTTCAAAAACCCCGGCATACTGGCCGCCAAAGGGTGGCAAACGGCTTGACCGGCATAAGGACTGTCGGATAATCTCCTGCCGGGAGAATGATTTTCTTC
>JAXGVG010000121.1:0-5527 GCA_040773965.1 Alphaproteobacteria bacterium
AGCCGCGCGGGCCCCGTCAAACGATCGCCTTCGATCCTGAAAGAATAATCGCGGCGCGGCCTGTTTCTGCATGTGTACGATTCAACCGTGTTTAGAGGCGAAAGACCTGTCGTTGCCGTTAAAACTTCATCTTCGTGAACGATAACGGGAGACGTTAACGTTTCCGTTAGAGGATGACGACCCGGCGCGACATAAGGCCGTGCGAGCGCGTCAAAAAACATCCCCAAGTCAAAGGTCTTGTCGAAGGCGTCAAAGACATGGCGGATGGCGGAAAGGGGAATTTCCATTCTATCTTCATAGCGCAGCCATTTTTGCGCGATATGGCATGATTTATAGCCAATGCTTACGTTGGCCTGCGTGGCCAGGGCGCCCTCAAGGTTACGGATCAGCGGCGAGTGGATGCGAAGCGTGATATAGCCATCGTGTTGACGCGTCGCCTGGATGGACACCTTGCGAAATAAGTCGGGCGCGGAATTGCCGCAATCGCGAAAATAGCTCGAAGGCTCACAGAGATCGGTTATTTCATTGTAAACAAGATCCGCATATTTGTTGCCTTCACGGCTTTCGGCCATTAGATGCAGGGTTTTCTTTAACCCGGAACATGAGGAAAACCTTAAAGTATCAAAGACGTTTTTCCGTGTAATGAAATAGGCAGCCTCTAAAGTTTTCATTTTTTCATACCACTATGTTTCAATGACATATCCAAAACAATAGCATTATAAAGCAAATAAATCGGACCAATGGCAAGGAAATTCGGCGATTGCTGGCCGACGGGCATTAAAAATATCTTAATAAATACAAAGGCTTACTTTTTTCTGGAAACGAACATGCTAATAAGGTAAAAAGGTACGTTCCCTACAAGGTATAATACTTCGTCCGTCGTGAACCGCCGGACGGCGAATTGTGGGAGACAGAGGACAGCAATCAGTGATCAGAAAGCAGATTGGGGATCTTTTTGTGAGCAACAAGAAAGCGCCAGACTTTTGGTCTCCGATAACTGTTTTTTGATTGCCGATAGGAGTGTAGCTCAATTGGTAGAGCGTCGGTCTCCAAAACCGAAGGCTGCGGGTTCGAGCCCCTCCACTCCTGCCAAAATCAGATAACAGTAATCAGTGATCAGAGTTCAGAAAGGTTACAGGATGCCGAAAGTCAATCTCGTCGAATTTACGCGTGAAACACAACGCGAAGTTCAAAAGGTCACGTGGCCCACGCGCAAGGAAACCGTCATGACGACGATTATGATTGTCGTGATGGCGCTAATGGCCGGCGTTTTCTTTTTTGTGGTGGATTCGATTTTAGGCTTCGGCATCGGCCGCATTTTAGGCATGAGTTCTTAAGGGAGCATTGTTATGACGCATCGTTGGTATGTTATTCATGTATATTCTGGATTTGAAAAGAAGGTCGCGCAAACAATTCGTGAAACGGCCCTAAAGAAGGGGCTTGAAGATTATTTTTCGGAAATCCTCGTTCCTACTGAAGAGGTCGTCGAATTGCGCCGAGGCGCGAAGGTAAACGCCGAGCGCAAATTTTTCCCCGGCTATGTCCTGATCAAGATGGATCTGACGGACGAAAGCTGGCACATGGTCAAAAACACGGCCAAGGTTACAGGCTTTTTGGGCGGCGGCGGCAAGCCTTCGCCGATCTCCGAAGCCGAAGCGCAGCGCATCCTGCATCAGGTTCAGGAAGGCGTTGAACATCCGAAGCCCTCGGTTATGTTTGAGGTCGGCGAACAGGTACGCGTTGCCGACGGCCCGTTTGCTTCGTTTAATGGCATTGTCGAGGACGTCGACGAGACCAAGGCCCGCTTGAAAGTCTCCGTGTCCATCTTCGGCCGCGCTACGCCGGTTGAACTGGAATACAGCCAGGTCGAAAAAGTCTAACTTTTAGGCTTCAAAAGTCCGTTTAATCATTTCTTATTGGTGCCGTTTCGTGCGTGCCGGGACCGGACGGTTGGGTTTATATTTACGGCAATACCGCCGATTGCGAGGACGACGGCCATTTCTATTGCCCCGGCGGCGTGATGACCTATGCGCGTTGGGGCTGCGGCGGATAAATCGTCGTAAATAAGGTTAATTGTGATGATTGGAGGTCAAGCAACGCTTCCGCTGGACAAAGGCGACCGTATTGCCCTATATAGCTTGCCGTTAAGGCGTGGGAGGTTGTTCCCTAAAGCATTCCCTTGGGAAGCCGAACCACGCAGCCATCAGGCTTAACAGCTTGATGGAGAAGGGGGATTATCCCTTCGATAATTAATGTGTCATTCCCGCGTAAGCGGGAATCCAGCGTCGCATGTCTATGCGACGCATAAGTCATACGGCCTGCGGACGCAGGCCGCTGGATCCCCGTTTTCACGGGGATGACAAAAAAAGGTAAAGGAGAAAGGCGCTATGGCAAAAGAAATTATCGGTTACATCAAACTGCAGGTTCCCGCCGGCGCGGCTAACCCGTCCCCGCCTATTGGGCCTGCGCTCGGCCAGCGCGGCCTGAACATTATGGAGTTCTGCAAACAGTTCAACGCCAAGACGCAAGGCTTGGAAAAAGGCATGCCGATCCCGGTTGTCATCACGGCGTTTTCGGACCGCAGCTTCACGTTTGTCACGAAGAAGCCGCCGAATACGTATTACATCAAAAAAGCCGCCAAAATCGAAAGCGGCTCAAAGACGCCTGGTACGGCGACGGTCGCCAGGATCACGATGGCGCAGGTACGTGAGATCGCCAAGGAAAAGATGGCCGATCTTAACGCGAACGATCTGGATGCCGCGTGCCAGATGATTGTCGGTTCCGCCCGCTCGATGGGCGTTCAGGTTGTGGAGTAAGATCATGGCTCACGGAAAGAAATTTCGCAAAGTGCTAAACAACGTCAACCGCAAGCAGGCCTATGCCCTTGGGGAAGCCGTCAATCTCGTGAAAAAAAACGCCGCCGATGCCGCGCGCAAGTTCGATGAATCCGTCGAAATCGCCATGAACCTCGGCATCGATACGAAACTGTCGGATCAGGCCGTGCGCGGCATGGTCCAGTTGCCGCACGGCACCGGCAAAAGCGTGCGCGTCGCCGTTTTCGCCAAAGGCGAAAAGGCCGACGCCGCGAAAGCCGCGGGCGCCGATATCGTCGGGGCGGAGGAACTGGCCGACAAGATCAACGCCGGATTCGCCGATTTCGACCGCGTCGTGGCCTCGCCGGACATGATGGGCATTGTCGGCAAGCTGGGCAAGGTGCTGGGGCCGCGCGGCCTTATGCCGAACCCGAAGCTCGGCACTGTCACGCCGAACGTCGCCGGCGCCGTCAAGGCGGCGAAGGCCGGGTCGATCGAATTCCGCGCCGAAAAGGCCGGGATCGTTCACGCGGGTATCGGCAAGGTCAGCTTTTCGGAGCAGGCTTTGCTGGAGAACGCCCGCGCGTTCATCGGCGCGATCAACAAGGCCCGTCCGTCGGGGATCAAAGGCACGTACATCAACCGCGTGACCTTGTCCTCCACTATGGGCCCGGGCGTGAAAGTCGATCTGACGACGCTCAGCGAAGGGGCGTAAGCAACAAAGCCCGAGACGGAGAAGTTTATTAATTCGCCGGAAGAATTTTTCGCGCGGCGTCGTGCAGTTTTTTATCGAACGTCCAAAGGCGGTAAGACATTAGTCGCGCCGACATTAGAAGATGAACGTCGATATAACCCAGGCCTTTGCCCATAAGCTTATGCGTTTCGATGAAAGGCAGTACGTCTTCGTCATCCGCGCGCGCGCAAGAGGGAAGATCCTGTAACAAAGAAAGTATTTCCTTGCGGTTTTTCATTTGCCCGCAAGCCAATTCACCCACGATAAGGGGATGACAGGCCACGCGGCCTTTATTCAACTGGTCCTCAAGACGGGCGTTGCCTTTGCGAAGGTGATCGATCCAAACGGATGTATCGGCGATAATCAAGTAAGATCCTCTATTTTCCGGCGAGGCGGTGCCGTCAGATGCTTTTCCGTTCCCCCGAGAGAGGCAAGTTTCCTGGCGCTTCTTTCGGCGATGAGGGCTTGAAGGCCCAACCTGACAAGCGAGGTTTTTTCGGAAACGCCGGTCAGTTTAGCTGCCTTGGCCAAGAGATCGTTTTCGATGTTGAGAGTGGTGCGCATAGGCTCCTCAAAGCATATCAATAATGCATACTAATATGCATATAACATATGTATTTGTCAAGAAAATAATTAACCATTGCTTTTCATGCGCTTTTTCGCCTATAGAGTGTCCTCCCTGTCCGAGACTGCGGGTCCGGCCTGAAAAGGCGGGTTAAAATGCCAGCATAGATGGGTTGAAATGACGAAAGCGCCTTGCGGCCCATGCCGCTTCTATCCGGCGCGCGTTTCGACTCTTCCCTTGGACAGAATAGATTGAAATGGGATGCCAGCCTTCGCTGGCATGATGATTGTGTTTATGGAGGTAACATGAGCGCGAATAAAGCCGCCAAACAAAAGCTGGTCGAAGCTTTGGGCAGTGAAGTCAAAGGGGCCGAGTTGCTGGTCATTGTGCAGCAAAACGGCCTCAATGCCGACGAAACGTTAGACCTGCGCCGCAAAATGCGGGCGGCCGGCGTCTCGTACAAGGTTGGGAAAAATACCCTCGTCAAGCGGGCCATCAAGGGCACAAAAATCGAGGAATTGTCGAAGTTTTTGAAAGGCCCGACGGCGCTGGCCTTTTCAAAGGATCCGGTCGCGGCGGCCAAAATCGCGGTCGAATTCGCCAAGAAAAACGACAAGTTGCAGGTCATTGCCGCTACCATGGGAGACCAGATCATGGATGCGAAGGCCATCAAGGCGCTGGCGACATTGCCCTCGATGGACGAGCTTCGCGGCAAGATTGTCGGCCTGCTCTTGGCTCCGGCCACAAAGATCGCATGCGTTTTGCAGGCTCCGGCGGGGCAATTGGCCCGCGTCATGGGCGCGCGCGCGAAGCGGGCGGCTTGAGAGAATGAAAGAGATGCGTTCACAAATACGTCATTCCGGCGCAAGCCGGAATCCAGAGCGAGCGATAGCGAGCGCATGACTCATACGGCCTGCCGACGCAGGCCGCTGGATACCGGCTTTCGCCGGTATGACGAGGAAAACAACAACGTTCAACCAGAGGAGAGTACAATGGCCAATTTAGATAAAATCGTTGAAGAACTTTCGGGCCTGACCGTCATTGAGGCGGCCGAGCTGTCGAAGAAACTCGAGGAGAAGTGGGGCGTCAGCGCTGCGGCTCCCGTGGCTGTGGCGGCTGTGGCCGGTGGCGCAGCGGCAGCAGCGGCCGAAGAGCAGACCGAATTTACGGTCATTCTCGCCAAGGCCGGCGATAAGAAGATTGAGGTCATCAAGGAAGTCCGCGCGATTACGGGCCTTGGCCTAAAGGAAGCCAAGGACCTCGTCGAAGGCGCGCCCAAGACCGTCAAGGAAGGCGTCTCGAAGGCAGATGCCGACAAGTTCAAGAAGCAGCTCGAAGGAGCCGGCGCGGCAGTGGAACTCAAATAAAACGGCACAAAAATCAGCCGGAAAGCGGGCGGAAAGGAAACTTTCCGCC
>JAXGVG010000122.1:0-5522 GCA_040773965.1 Alphaproteobacteria bacterium
GCCCTGTTCATGACGCACCAGAATGTGGCGCACGGCTTGTTGCCGTTTGTAAGCGTCATAGATCGGCAAAACCGCGCCGCCGGGATACCCGAAGACATGGTTCACCTTGTTTTCGGCAAGCGCGCGCCAAACCATTTCGGCGCCGGTCATTCTTTCCCCGGAATGCGGCGAGCCGGAAGAAGACGGATAACTTCCGCTATCGGCATGAAACGTTCCGGTTCTTCCATAATCCATTTTTGTCTCCTGTTGTTTTTCAATTATGCGCGGGCAACAAAAAAGGCCCTCGAAGGGGCCCTGGGTGCGCGCTGGCGGCCGTGTGATCTCTCGGATCACCCCGTGTCCAGCGCGCGTCTAACCAGCAGAATCTTGTTCATCCGTTTTGTCTCATCCTCTTCAAAAAGCCGTCTTCATCCATTACCGGGGGTCATGCTTCGGATTGTGCCTCGACGCCTTTCCGCTTGTTCCGTTGCCGTTATCCCGCCGCGGGCGAAGAAAAGGCCTGAAGTCCTCGACAGGTTCGTACGTTTTTATGGCCGGATTGAATCTTATGCCATAAGCGCCAAGGCCCATAACGCCGTTGCCGTAAAAATTGTTCCATCTTTCTTCCATGGCTTCGCGCGCGGGCCTTTCCGCTTCTTCCTGAGCCAAGGCTTCTTTTTTTTCTTTCGCGACTCCTTTAAGAAGCGTTTGAGCCTGCGCGAAGTCGAACCCGGCATCCGTGCGGTCGGGCCGGAGAAAACGCATTTCGCCGTTCTTGAAATTCATGGAAAGCGCGGCGACGTTTTGATTCCGCAGGAAGGAGGCCTCCTTGTCCCCGGCAAGAGGAAGACTGACGAAGTCTTTTCCGGCTCGTCCGCCAAGACTGGCCTGAACGGCGTTCTCATAGGGGTTCCGGCTCTGATAAAAATCGGCTTTAAATGTGAAGCGGCCCAGCGTGACGTGAACTTCAAGAGTGTCCCGGCCCAGATAATCTGCAAAACGTTCCATCCGGACCTCGGGCCAAAAAACCGTTCCGTGATTCCAGAGACTCTCGTTTTGTTTGTCGAATGCGGCGAAAAGCTTGTCGTGAAACTTGTCCAACTCTGTGCGGGGATCCGGCGCGAGCGTAAGAGCTGGTTTGTTCTTAAGCAGAGTTGTCGCCGGGGCTTCGTCTTGATCCCCGGGGCCGAAAAGTGTGGTTTCTACGTTCAACCTTGTCATCTTGTTCTCCATAATCTCATGTTAAATTCGGGCAATAAAAAAGGCCCTTGGAAGGGCCCGGGTGCGCGTTGGCGGTCGTGCGATCTAGGATCGCCCCGTGTCCAACGCACCACTAATAACCAGCATAAAATGACGCATGTCTTCTGCCTTGTTGAATTCGTGAGGGGCATCCTATGTGAAAGCCGCTCGCACAGTCAACACTTTCATGAAACGAGAGTGGACCATGAAATTGGTTAACGCAGCCTTAACGGTGCTTCAACGGTGCTTCAACGGTGCTTCAACGGTGCTTCAACGGTGCCCAAACGCTGCATCAAAGCTGCCTGAACGCGCGCGTTTTGCCCCTCGAAAACGCACGGAAAACCTTATAATACAGGCTCTTAACCCCTCTGTGACGCGCGTTTTTTCCGGCTTTCCGATCGCAATTGCCCGCACGCCGCCATAATATCCCGCCCACGGGGAGCGCGTATCGGGCTCGCGTAACCCGCGCGATTCACGATATCCCCGAACGCCTCGATGGCCTTCCGGTCGGGACATTCGAAAGGCGCGCCGGGCCATGGATTGAACGGGATAAGGTTAATCTTCGCCGGTATGCCCGCCAGCAATTTGACCAGCGCGCGCGCGTCCGCCGGACTGTCGTTGACGCCCTTAAGCATGATGTATTCGAACGTGATGCGCCGCGCGTTGCTCGCGCCCGGATAGTTGCGGCAGGCGTTCAGCAATTCCTTGATCGGGTATTTGCGGTTGATGGGCACAAGCTCGTCACGCAATTCGTCTGTCACCGCATGCAGGCTGATGGCGAGTCCAACGCCGAGTTCCGCGCCGCATCTTTCGATCGTCGGCACGACGCCGCATGTGGAAAGCGTGATCTTGCGCCGCCCTATGGCGATGCCGTCGCTGTCCATAATGATTTTCAAGGCCTTCGCCACGTTGTCGTAATTGCGCAGCGGCTCGCCCATGCCCATCACGACGATGTTGGAAAGCAGCCGCTGTTCCCGCGTGGAAGGCCATTCGCCGAGCTCGTCGCGGGCCGTCATGACCTGCATGACGATTTCCCCGGCCGTCAGATTGCGCGCAAGGCGTTGGGTGCCGGTGTGGCAGAACTTGCACTTCATGGCGCAGCCGACCTGGCTTGAGACGCACAACGCGCCGCGATCCTCTTCGGGTATGTGCACGCACTCGATCTCTTCGCCGTCGTCCATGCGTAAAAGCCATTTGCGGGTGCCGTCTTCGGACTGCTGGCGCGTGACGATTTCCGGGCGGCCTATAACGAAACGTTCGGCCAGCCGGGCGCGAACCGGCCTGCCCAGATTCGTCATTTTATCGAAGTCGCGGACGCCATGGCAGTACATCCACGACCAAATCTGCTTGGCGCGGAATGATTCGATCTCAAACGAGGCGAGCTCGGCCTTAAGCTCCTTCAGGTCGAGGCCGACGAGATTCAACCGTTCTTTCGCTTTACCTGATTCGGGCATTAAACTTCTTTGACACAAGCCGATAGTGAATGTTCATAAGACGGAACTTTAACATCATTTCCATGCGTCTCACCATCGAGAAAAAGTTTTTTCTTTTTCGCGCCGCCCTGAAATTTGCCGGAACGGTTTTAGCTCTTTAACTATTTCTAATCACTTGTTAACCATACAAGGCTAAGACCTGAAAGGGGCGGCGCGCAGCCCCGCAACAGGCGAGTATTGGCCGTGATTGGCTTGTCTTGTTCCCTGCTTAATGGAGTCCGGCTGTGGCGAAAAAAGGCGAAGATAAGGACGACGAGAAAGAAAAAAAAGTCGCCGAAGATGAAGAATCGGAAGGCGGGGAAGACTCGCCGGAGGATTTGGAAGGCGGCGGAAAAAAACTAAGCAAAAAGATGCTGATTGTCGTGGCCGTTGCGGGCGTGCTCGTTTTAGGCGGCGCCACGGTCGGCGCGCTGTATTTTACGGGCGTCATCGGCGGCAAAAAAGATGACGCGACCGGGCTTCAGGAAAAGGCGGCCAGAGGCAAGACCGTTTATTATTCGTTGGGCGACATCCTCGTGAACCTGAGCGGCGAAGGGAAACGTCCGAATTTCCTGAAGATAAAAGTCAGTCTTGAATTGGCGGATGAAAAGGATGTGGTGGTGATGGACGCGATAAAACCGCGCATCATCGACAACTTTCAGGTTTACTTGCGTGAGTTGCGCGTCGAAGACCTGCGGGGCTCGGCCGGGCTCTTCCGGCTGCGCGAGGAACTGCTTTTGCGCGTGTCCGAAGCCGCGCAGCCCGTGCGCATCCGGGATGTATTGTTTCAGGAGATGTTGGTGCAATGACAGAGGACAGTCATCAGTTATCAGTTATCAGAAAAGCTGATAGTCTCGACCGTTTTCTGATAACTGATCTCTGATAACCGATTACGGATATGGACGATACCGCAAACCCCGAGATGACCGAAGAAGAACGCCAGGCGGCCGAGTGGGCGGCCATGGCGGAAAGCGAAGCGGCAGGCGGCGGCGCGTCCGCCGAAGGCGGCGCGGCGCGCGTCCTTAGCCAACATGAAATCGACAGCCTTTTGGGTTTCAGCGGCGGCGGGCCCCAGCAAGACAATTCCGGCATTATGGCGCTTATCAACAGCGCGCTCGTCAATTACGAGCGCTTGCCGATGCTGGAAGTGGTCTTCGACCGGCTTGTGCGCATGATGTCTACCAGCTTGCGCAACTTCACGTCCGACAACGTCGAAGTCAGCCTCGATCAGATAACGTCCGTGCGTTTCGGGGATTACCTGAACTCGATCCCGCTTCCCGCCATGCTGGCCGTTTTCAAGGCGGAAGAGTGGGACAACTCGGCGCTGATGACCATCGACAGCGCGATGATTTACTCCATCGTCGACGTGCTGCTCGGCGGCCGCCGCGGCACGGCGGCCATGCGCATCGAAGGGCGCCCCTACACGACGATCGAGCGCAATCTTGTGGAGCGGCTCGTGCGCGTCGTCCTCGCGGACGTAAGCGGGGCTTTCGATCCGCTCTCGCCGGTCACGTTCCGTTTCGACCGTCTGGAAACCAACCCGCGCTTTGCCACCATCGCGCGCCCGGCCAACGCGGCCGTTCTGGCCAAGTTGCGCATCGACATGGAGGACCGCGGCGGACGCATTGAAATTCTTATCCCGTATGCGACGCTGGAACCCATCCGCGAGCTGCTGCTGCAAATGTTTATGGGCGAAAAATTCGGCCGCGATTCGATTTGGGAAACGCACTTGGGCAATGAGCTTCTGATGACGAACATGCACATGAACGCCGTTCTGGACGAAGTGACCATGCCGCTCGGCGACGTGATCAACTGGAAAGTCGGTTCGCGGCTCATGTTGAATGTCAAGCCGGAAGACCTTATTGCCCTGCGCGCGGGGGAGGTAACCCTGTTCCAGGGCCGCATGGGCTCGTTGAATGGAAAGATAGCCGTCCGCGTTGAGGAGATAACGCTTCACGAAACGAAACATCAGGAATAAACGATGGGAGCCATTTTTTCATTCATACTCGATTTCGTTCTCATCGGCCTTCTGGCGGCCGGCATCGTTTATGCGATCCGCCTGATGCGCCAGATAGCGGGGTTGCGCGCCAGCCATGCCGATATGGAGCGCTTTGTGTCCGAATTCAGGGCAACCGTCCAGCGAGCTGAATCCGGCATTCGGGGCCTGAAACAGGCCGCGCGCACAAGCGGGGACGATCTGGAACAGTTGATCGAGAAAGCCCGGACGATTCGGGACGAACTCCATTACCTGACCGAAAGCGCGGATCAAATAGCCAACCGTCTCAGCGACAAGGCGGCGGCTATAAGCCGGGCGGCGGCAACCGAAGGAGCGCCGTCGCGGCAACCGTCAGCGCCGGAAGCGGCGAAGAAACCGCCGGACGAAACAAAAGCCGCTTCATCGGCGGTTGTTACCCCTCTAAAACCCGCAAAGGGTCCGGACGAAAACAAGGCCTCCGTGGCGGCTATCGCGCCGACGTCGGCGGCTGAAAAAGAATTGCTGCAGGCGTTGGAGAAGCTGGGGTGATGCGTCCAATGAACTCCTTACGGGGCTGCCGTTATGATGTTTAACCCGCGTTTTCTATTGCCCTTGATGATTTTTCTCGGCGTGCTGGTGATGGGCGTGCGCCTTAACGACATGTGGGATTCGGTTGCCGAGGGGCGGCTTTTCAGGGCAGTCGCGCCGTTAAAGGCCGCTTCTTCGACGGAGGTTCCTCCTATCGATACGCCTTCCCTGGGGCCCGCGACTGGCGCGCCGTCTGCAACGGATGAAAAAGGCGCTTTTCCTTCCACGGCAACCTCCCCGCAGGAGGCGAGGTCCCCGTACGCAAGGGC
>JAXGVG010000123.1:0-5475 GCA_040773965.1 Alphaproteobacteria bacterium
AACGCAAGCGCGTTGCCCACATCTCCACAGGCGCAACAACCGCTACAACCAGAAATGGCTAAAGCGGCATGAGAAAAAGGGGTAAATCCATGGACCTTAATTTACCCCGCTTGCTGGTCTAAACGACGGGGTGCAGCTCACATTGAACGATTTTCCCTCGCCCCAACCGGCTTACGAAACACATGCCATCGTGTGAGCAATATTTTTCACGCGCAAGAAACGTAGAGTATTTCTTTTAACAAAAAGTCAATCGCCTTTCATAAAGGCGGGAAATTTAAGCTTAACAAAATGTCAACGCCCCTATTTATTGTGTTCGTATTCTGAGGGTGACGACCCGACTCCGGCAAAAATGCGCGCCTTGACAAACAATCGCTCGCTCGAGAGAATCGTTTATTATCATCACTCTATTCAAGTTAAGGGAATATTAGGCAAAAATGGTGAGCATGGTTGTTTGCTGCGGGCCGTAAATCCTTAATAGATGGCTGGATATGAGCCGGTTTATCCACAATCCGAAAATACCGCCAAAACTTTTGGCCGCTGTGGCTTTTATTTTTATTGCCATCGTCTGTATCGCCGGTCTGCTGCTCTTTCACTATCGCGCGTCCATGCTTGAAGAACGGCAGAACAAAGTCCGGCATATGGTGGAGCGCGTCTTTACGCTTGTCGAGTATTACCACGGCAAGGTTGCCCTTGAGGGCCTTTCGGAAGACGACGCCAGGCACTACGCTCTTCAGACCATTCGCGAGCTTCCACGTAACAAGAACGAGTATTTCTGGATCAACGACATGCATCCCACCATGATCCTGCATCCCTTTTTGCCGGAAATGGAGGGCAAGGATTGCACCAACTGGACCGATATGGACGGCAAGCTCTTTTTCTACGATATGCTCGAAACGGTCCGGAAAAACGGCGCCGGGTTCATAACCTATTCCTGGCCCAAGCCCGACCGGCCCAAAGACAAGGGATTTCAAAAACTGTCTTACGTGAAGGGCTTTTCGCCCTGGGGCTGGGTTGTCGGATCGGGCATATATATCGACGACGTCAATGACGCTTTTCGGCGCGCCGTCTATGTAACGGGAAGCCTCCTTCTTCTTGTTTGCGTCTTTACCTTTGTTTTCGTTCTCACGGTTACGGAAGGCTTTAAAAAACCTTAGGTTTTTCATCGCGCGAACACACATGTGCGTTTTGCGTTAAAAAACCTTTAATAAGCCTTGTTTATATTTTTCGATTGCCCGTCTTCCCCGCGTTTTCTTCGGAACCTTTCCATGTCCGTTCAAACTCTCGCCGCAAGCGATCAAACGCCTTATGTGCGGGAAACGGCTTATGCGTTTCCCAAGAAGCTGTTGCTTTTCGCTATGCTTCTTACCATGGCGTCCATTATCTGGATGGCCGGCAACAGCTATTATTTCTATCGCATCATGTCGGAGCAGGCGCCCGACGATCTTTCTCTCAGCGAACTCAGCGCCGATCTTTTGCATTACAACAGCCTTTTAACCCAGACGGCCCGCATGGCCGCACTGACCGGCGATCTTTACTGGGAAAAACAATACCAAAGCCATACGGGCATGCTCGAAAACAATCGTCAGCTCGTCTTGTTGGCCCTGAGCGCCCGGCATTCCGGCGATCTCGTCAAAGACATTGCCCAAGCGCGCGAAAATCTTAATAAAATGGAAAAAGACGTTTTTTCGTCGTTGCGCCAGGGCGACGTTCAGGCCGCCCGGACGGTCATTGAGGGCCATGCCTACACGGAGGCAAAGCTTCTTTATTCCGGCGAACTTAATAAGCTTTCCGGAAAGCTCCGCGAGGAGTCTCGCGCCCGGTTGACGTCTCGCGCCAACAACTTTTTCAGCACGATCTATCTTGTCCTGATCGGCGGCAGCGTACTTTTAATCGCCTGGTATGCCGCATTGCGCGGAGTCCGCCGGTGGCAGAAAGAACTGGAATCCGCCCGCAACGCGCTGGCCCACCGCATCGAGGAAAAAGAACAGATGGAAAGGCAGATGAAGGACTACCTTCATCGCATGGAAGAGGTTCAAGCCGAGCTTATCGAGGCGCGCAAAAGGGCCGAGATGGAAGCGCGCATCACCAACCTTCTGAAAAGCGTGACCGCGACCGCCAATCGGAGTTCCGACGTCAGGGAAGCCATTGAAACGACCCTCGAGCTTATTTGTTCTTTCATCGGGTGGCCTCTGGGCCATGCCTACGTCGTCGATGAGGAAAAAAACCTGCTGTGCCCGACGAACATCTGGTACGCCTCGAACCGCAGGCATTACAAGGACTTTATAGCCGTTACGGAAAAGACGTTTTTTAAATCCGGCATCGGGCTGCCGGGACAGACATGGGAAAAACGCGCGCCGGTCTGGATCAAAATCGAGCCCGATGAGGTCAATTTCCCACGCCTTGAGCTTTTGCCCGATCTTGACGTCAAATCGGGCTTTGCCGTTCCCCTGATCGTCAAGGGCCGCGTCGCTTATGTGCTTGAGTTCTTTTCCACGCATGGGGCCGAAGTCGGCGACGCCCTTCTGACCATCATGGCCGAAAGCTGCAACCAGCTTGTGCGCGTCATCGAGCGTCAGAGGAACGAAGTCGATCTTCAGCACGCCAAGGATCTTGCCGTAAAGGCCAGCGACGCCAAAAGCGATTTTCTCGCCAACATGAGCCATGAAATTCGCACACCTCTGAACGGCGTTTTGGGGATGCTGACCCTTATTCTCGATACCGAACTTTCCAAGCAGCAGCAGGAATGGATCGATATCGCCCGCCAGTCCGCCGAGGGATTGCTGGACATCATCAACGACATTCTCGATTTGTCCAAAATTGAGGCCGGGCAGATGGTGATCGAGTCCGTTTTGTTCAACCTGCACGCGGCCATCGAGGCGGTGACCGACCTCCTTTACGTGCGCACCAAGGCAAAAGGGTTGAAGCTTTTGGTGCAATTTTCCAGCGGCCTGCCCCGCCAGGTTATCGGCGATCCGCTGCGGTTGAAGCAGGTTATCATCAATTTGCTCGGCAACGCGCTCAAGTTCACCGAAAGCGGCCATATCCTTATCCGCGCATGGCATACGGGCAGCGAAGATATCATGCTGAACATCGAGGTCGAGGATACGGGCATCGGCATTCCCACCGACAAGCTTGTCTATATCTTCAACAAGTTTTCGCAAGCCCAGGAATCCACGACGCGCAAGTTCGGCGGCACCGGTCTTGGCCTTGCCATATGCAAGAACATCGTCGCGCTTATGGGCGGCGAGATCGGCGTGCGCAGCGCCCTCGGCCAAGGCTCCGTTTTCCGGTTCACCGCGCGCCTTAAGTGCGACCCCGCCCTTGCCGCCATGGAACAGGCGCCGGTCACGTTTGCCGACGCCCGCGCGCTGTTCTTCGAGAACTACCCCCCGGCGCGCGAGATTATCAAGGGTTACTTCGACAATTGGGGGCTGCGCTACGACGCCGTCAACGCGGCTTCGGCCCTGATAACGTCCATCAGCGAAGCGGCGGCGGCCAACGATCCCTATCACTTCCTTCTTATCGACGCCGATTTGCCGAAGGATGTATGGTGGACGCTGATCGAAAACATCGCCGCGATGCCCTCCGCCAGGGACCTTTTGATTGTCTTGACCACGTCGCCGGGAGTCGATTTGCGCCGTTACGATTTACAGGGGCACCGCGTGGCGGGACTGCTGACAAAGCCTCTCTATCCCTCACAGCTTTTCGATATGCTGGCCTTTCTGTGGCAGAACCGGCGGCGCCTGCCGTCCATCGGAGTCGTGACCAAAAGCTCGATGATGCAGCACGTATCCGCCCTTGAAGACGCTGGCCGGGGTCTTTCCACGGAAACGGAATTCCCCGGCACGCACGTCCTGCTTGTCGAGGATCAGCCGGTCAACCAGCTTTTGATGCGGACCATCCTTGAAAAAATGAAATGCCACGTCGAGACGGCGCGAAACGGCATTGAGGGCCTGCAAAAGGTCAAGGCGTTTCCGTACAATATCGTCTTTATGGACTGCCAGATGCCCGAAATGGACGGCTTTGAGGCGACGCGCGAGATCCGCCTGTTCGAGGAAGGCAAGGAGCGCCATACGCCCATTGTCGCGCTCACCGCCGACGCCATGCTGGGCGACAAGGAAAAGTGCCTGAAATGCGGGATGGACGACTACATCAACAAGCCCGTTAAGCCCGAGAAGATTCGTGATATGATCGCGACGTACGGCGGGAGCCGGAAGCAGGACTGATTTTTTCGCGGTTTTTTCATGAAACGTTCGCTGGCTTTTTTGACGGCGGTTTTGGCGCTGGCGTCGATTGTCGTTGTTTTCTCGCCACTTACACTGCCTGCCGGGGACGCGAAGGTGCGTCCGATGGCCGCCGCCGGGGCGTTTTACCCTGCCTCCGGGGCATCTTTACGCGGCGTTTTAAGAACCTACAGGGACTCTATTCAGGCGGAAAAGATACCTGGAGGTATTCTTTTTGCCCTTATTGTGCCCCATGCAGGTTACCAATTCTCGGGACAAACGGCAGCGTTCGCGTACCGTTTGTTGAGCGTTAAAGCAGCGTTCAAGCGCGTGGTCGTCATCGCGCCGTCGCACCTTGAGGCGTTCCCTTACGCGAGCGTTTACGACGGCGACGCGTACACGACGCCGCTCGGGCCGATGGCCGTGGACAAGGAATTTGCGGCCAAACTGGCCGCCGAAAGCCCCCTTATACGGCTTTCGGACACCGGGCACGGGTGGGTGCAAGGGCGCGGCGAGCACGCGATCGAGGTGCAGCTTCCTTTCCTTCAGGAGGCTTTGGGGGACGTTAAAATCCTTCCGGTCGTCATGGGCGCGCAGAATTACGAGACCGAACGGGCGCTTGGCGTGGCGCTTTCGAAGCTTGTCAAGGTGGACGCCGCGACACATAAACCGGATACGCTTATCGTCGCGAGTTCCGATCTTTCGCACTATCACCCGTATGCGGAGGCCGTGAAGCTCGACCGCATGGTTATGGACGCGATTGCCGCCGGCGACGCCTTCACCCTTTCGCGCAACACGCAGCACAACATCTGGGAAGCGTGCGGCGGCGGGCCGATTGCCGCCGCGATGATGGCCGCCGAAAGGCTTGGCGCGAACAAACGCGCGCTTTTGCATTACGCGAATTCGGGCGGCGTTTCGGGCGACAAGGCGCGCGTTGTAGGCTATGGCGCGGCGGCGCTTTTGCGGGACGACGGCGCGGAGGCCGGGACGGCGGCGCCTCTTTTGACGCTTTCGGACGCGGACAAGGAAACGTTGCTCGATCTTGCGAAAAAATCCGTCGAGACCGCCGTGCGCGAAGACAAGGTTTTGCCGCTTCCGGCAAATCTACCCGAAAAACTGCAAGCCGCTCGCGGCGCTTTTGTCACGCTCAGGGAAGACGGACGGCTGCGCGGGTGTATCGGCTATTCCGTCGCCAGCAAGCCGCTGGCCGAAACCGTGCGCGACGTGGCGGCGATGGCGGCGACGAACGACC
>JAXGVG010000124.1:0-5424 GCA_040773965.1 Alphaproteobacteria bacterium
ACCCTCACTCTATTCCCATCCTTCATTCTTCGATACCAAAAGCAAACCCCAGTATGAAAATACCGGGGTTTGTCAGCAGTCTGGGACTTACGAAGTAAGTCCCTAGATTTTGCAGGTGAGGGGTTCATATATTGTCCCCAATCTCCCCCTCCCTTCTACAGCCTTTCCGCCAAAAAAGCAAGGAAAATATTCCTATTTATACCCCCATCGTCATCCCCCTCTGACCCGTTATCCCGCCCTCTCACGCGTCATCCCGGAAAAGTTTCTTTTCGTCCGCTTGCGGGCGAAAGAAACTTGATCCGGGATCCAGTGGAAGAAGCCTAAAAAAAGTCCTCTCCATTTTAAGAGAGATTAAAGTAAGAAACCCCCCGCCACACGCCCAACAATGCGTGAACGCTGCGCCAAAGTGGTCCCAAACCCCGCCCCAGGTTCTCTCGTCACTTCCTAATGTCCCGCCCTCGGCTGCACACCGATGCGCAGGCCCATCGCGCCCAAAACCTTGGTCAACGTGTCGAGACGCGGGTTGCCTTTTTTCGAAAGTGCGCGGTAAAGGGATTCCCGGTTAAGCCGGGTTTCCCTGGAAAGCATGGACATGCCGCCGCGCGCTTCCGCCACATGTTTCAGCGCGGCCGTAAAGAGCTCCAAATCGCCGTCGGCAAGGCATTCTTCAAGATAAGCGGCGGCAACTTTCGGATTGCTCAAAAGTTTCTTGCTTGTTCCCTCAAAAGAGCGGCTCGGTTTCATGTTTTCATCCTCCTTTCATAGTCGGCTAAATAGTCCTTGGCTTTCCGTATCGTTTTTGCCTGATCCTTTTTTGTCGATCCGGCCAGAAGGAGAATAATTTTCCTTCCGGCAAAGGTGTAAAAGATGCGATAGCCGGGACTGTGATGTTCGCGCATCTCAAAAATGTTTTTGGTTCCCTTTAAAATCTTCCAATCGCCGAAGTTTCCGAAAGAGGCTCTGTTGAGCCTGGCTCTTATTTTAGCTTGAGCCCGTTCGTCCTTAAGGCCAAGCAGCCATTCCGCAAATGGGCTTTTGCCGTTGCTGGCCACGTACTCTTCGATTTCGTACATATTATGTATGTAGCATATAAGCTACACCTGCGTCAAGAAGATTTTAAAGGCTGTTTGCATTATTCCCGAAAACGCCCTTAACCCTGAACATCTCCTTAACGTCCAACCCCTGCCTCAGCCTACGCGCAGTCTCCCCTCGCCACACGCCCAACGGTGCGTGAACGCTGCGCCAACGGTGCGTGAACGCTGCGCCAAAGTGGCCCCAAACCTCGCCCTAAGTGCGTTTTAAAGGGCTGCACCCCATCCCAACGGGCCTCAAAAGCCCGTTTTTTCGCGTTTTCAACCCCGTTTAACCCCTGTTTTGAAAACGTCCGGGTTTCGAAAACGCCGGAAACGAAAACCCGCAGGTTATCTTTTTTCGCCTGAACGATACCCTGCAGGGCGCGAAAAACCGCCGCCGCCTCTCGCCACTCCTCCAACGGCAAAACGAGAACCCACAGGTTCCCGTTTTTGAGTGAAAAAGCCGAATTTTTCACCGGTAAAACAGCCGCCTTCAAGCCCCCCTCACAAACCCCTCCAAAACCTTCTTCACTCCCGCCTTGTCGAAGGCGATTTCGAGTTTGTCGTGGTCGATGCGGCGGATGGTGCCGGTGCCGAACTTTTCATGAAACACGCGGTCGCCGACGTTAAGCTTTCCTTCCCTTTTTGGCGTCTTCACTTCGTACGCCTTGCCCTCAATCTGCGCGGGCTTTAAACGCGGCGCGCCACGTCCTTTTCCGGCTTGTAGCTGCTGCCACAACGACGGCACTTTTTCGCGCCGTTTGCGTGGCTGTTCATCCCATCCGCCCGAAGCCGCGCGCCCGCCCTGAAGGCTTGAATAAAACTCAACGTGCTCCTTCGGCAGTTCGGCGATAAAGCGCGAGGGCAGGGCGTTGACCCAGCTCCCGTGCAAAAACCGGTTCGCCACGTGGCTGATCGTGGCGCGTTTGCGCGCGCGCGTAATGCCGACGTACGCAAGCCGCCGTTCTTCCTCAAGCCCGCGCGTCCCGTTTTCGCTCAGCGTCAAACGGCTCGGAAAAATCTCCTCTTCCCATCCGGGCAGGAAAACGTAATCGAACTCAAGCCCCTTCGCGCCGTGCAGCGTCATCAAACTCACCTGCGGCACGTCCTTCTGTTCCGTGACCTCAAGCACAAGGCTCACATGCTCCAGAAAAGCCTCCAGCGTGTCGAACTCCGCCATCGCGCCGGTCAATTCCTTCAGGTTTTCAAGCCGCCCCGGCGCGTCGGGCGATTTGTCGGCCTGCCACATGGCCGTATAGCCGCTTTCGTCCAAAACAATCTGCGCAACCTCCGCATGCGGCAGCGAAGAAAGCAGCCCGCGCCACCGCGCGAACGCCTGCATAAGGTTCTGCAGCGTCGCGCGCAGCTTGGGTTTAAGCTCGTCCGTCTCGCAAAGCCGCGTCGTGGCCTCGCAAAGCGAGATTTGCTCCTGCCGCGCATAGGTGTGAAGCCGCTGCATGGCCGAAGGCCCGATGCCGCGCCTGGGCACGCCCGCCATGCGCTCGAACGCCAAATCGTCGTCGGGCGAGGCGATCAGGCGCATATAGGCCATCGCGTCGCGGATTTCCTGCCGCTCGTAAAACCGCGCGCCCACAAGAACGCGATACGGAATCCCAAGCTGGATAAAGCGTTCTTCGAACTGGCGTGTCTGGAATCCCGCGCGCACCATGATGGCGATTTCGCCAAGCGGAACCTTACGGCGCTGAAGCGCCTCGATCTCGTCGGCGGCCCACCGCGCTTCCACCTCGCCGTCCCAAAGCGTGCGGACAAAAACGCGCTCGCCCATCGTCGCGGCGGTCCAAAGCGTCTTGCCGAGCCGCATCCGGTTGTTGGCGATAAGCGCCGACGCGGCGCCGAGAATATGCCCGGTCGAGCGGTAATTTTCCTCAAGCCGGATCACCTGCGCGCCGGGAAAGTCTTCCTCGAAACGCAAAATGTTGCCGATCTCCGCACCGCGCCAGCCGTAAATCGACTGGTCCTCGTCGCCGACCACGCAAATGTTCTTGTGCGTCTGCGCCAGAAGGCGGAGCCATAAATACTGCGCGACGTTCGTGTCCTGATACTCGTCCACAAGCAAATAGCGGAAACGGTTCTGCATGGCCGCCAGCACGTCCGGGTTTTGCTTAAGCAGCGTCAATTGATGCAGCAAAAGATCCCCGAAATCGCAGGCGTTAAGCTCGCGGAGCCGCTCCTGATACTGCGCGTAAAGCCGGGGCATCATGCCGCCCGCCAGTTCGCTTTTTTCGTTGGCGACGTCTTCGGGAATAAGCCCCCGGTCCTTCCACCGCTCGATCACGGCAAGCACAAGCCGCGCCGGGGATTTCTTCTCGTCGATATTCCCGGCCTCCAAAAGCTGCTTGATAAGCCGGAGCTGATCGTCCGTCCCCAAAATCGTGAAACCGGGCTTCAGCCCGACGCGCTCCGCATGGGGGCGGAGAAGGCGCGCCGCCAGCGAATGAAACGTGCCAAGATACCATCCCTCCACGGGCCGGTTGAGCATTTCCGACACGCGCGCGCGGATTTCGGCGGCGGCCTTGTTGGTGAACGTCACGGCCATGATCTGGCCCGGCATGGCCTTGCCGGTCATCAATAAATGGGCGAGGCGCGCCGTCAAAACGCGCGTCTTGCCCGTGCCCGCGCCCGCCAGCACCAGCACGGGCCCGTCAAGCGCCTGCACGGCCTCCCGCTGGGCCGGATTCAAATCCTGCCAGTAAGACGGCTCGTTCAGGGGCATAAGGGCGGGCGTTGTCATAAAGCGATAATAACGCGGAAAGACCCTTTAGGTCTTCGGCTGAATCGTCGCCGCTTCCCCGGGCGGCATAAGGCGGCAGCAAACCATGTTCCGCCCGCCTTGCTTGGCGTCGTAAAGCGCGGCGTCGGCGCGCGCGACGAAGCCTTCCAGATCCTCGTTCGGCACGTATTCCGTCGCGCCCAGAGAAATGGTCACGATGCCCAGCGTCTCGTTGGTGGTCTTGCGCTTGATCTGCTTGGTGCCGAGGCTCACGCGCAACTGGTTCGCCACCTTTTCCGCGTCGCGCACGTTGGTGGTGGGCAGCAAAATAACGAACTCCTCCCCGCCGTAACGCGCGATGATGTCGCGGCCCTTGAGGTTCTCGATCAGCGTCCGGGCCACCAGCCGCAGCACCTGATCCCCGATCAGGTGCCCATAGGTATCGTTAAACTTCTTGAAATGGTCGATATCCGCCATCAGCAGCGAGAGCTTCGTTCCGCCATCCATGGCCTCCATCGCCGCCCGGGCAAGCTCGTTGCTGAAGTATTTGCGGTTGCCGACTTCGGTCAGGGGATCGAGCAGGGAATCCTTCTTTACCTGATCGAGGTTGTAACGCATTTCCGTGAGTTGCTGCGTCGATTGGGCCAGTTGCGTGTGAAGGCGCTGGTTCTGCTCGGCCATGACGCGGGTTTCGTTGGCCACGCGGGACACGGCGGCGCGGATTTGTTCCAGAGGCGGCTGTCCCTGCAGGGTGCCGGAAAAGGTGTTCAGCGTCTGGCCGTACTGCGTTGCGCCGGTGGCTGTCTGGGACAGGACGCCCATCACGCGGGTCAATTCTTCCTCGATGCTTGCCGACGTGGAATTAAGGACGCGGTGTTCCGCCTCGAGGCTCAGGTGGGCCTGATAAAGCTCGGTGCATTGCTGTTGGCTGAGGTTCTCGAACTGCTCAAACAGCGCGTCTATAGCCATTTTTAAATTGGGGTTAGATCCCGAAAAATACGCATAATACACCGCAAAATTTTCCGGATTGGGCGGCAATCCATCCTTCACGAGACGATCCAGCGTTTCTTTTGCCCACCGGTCGGCTTGATTTTTATTCTCGTCTGATGCCACGAAAACCTCGCGTTAATAGCTTGCCATGGGGCAAAGGGGGGCAATTCCCGGGAAAGCGAAATAGCTTATGACTCGACAGATTACCACCCGGTTAAAGCAGGTCAATGAACCGTTTTTGGCAGGAAAAAGCAGGGGTTAATTAATCCATACTTTATGAGGGGTTTCCTCGAATCTGAAGAATAACAAGTTTATTCAAGGCATGGATATAAGCACGGGCCGAAGCCACGATCGTATCGGGATGAGCTCCCTTGCCATTGACGATTAGGCCGTTTTCTTCAAGCCTTACGTTAACTTCCGCCTGAGCGTCTGTTCCGGCCGTTACGGCGCTGACCTGATAGAGCTTAAGCGTCGCCTGATGGGGGACAAGCTCCTTGATCGCGTTGAAAGCGGCATCGACGGGGCCGTTGCCGGTGGCCGTGGCCGATACGGCCTGGCCGTCTCGCAGGATTTCCAGCGTAGCGCGCGGCGGTTCTTTCGATCCTGCGTAAACCTCCAGATCGATAAAGC
>JAXGVG010000125.1:0-5413 GCA_040773965.1 Alphaproteobacteria bacterium
AACCGAAACATTCATACACGCAAATGTTATTGTCGGCCGAACCTAAAGGAAAAGCTATACCAGTTACAACCAGCGCTCCCGAAGTCTTGCGCGGCAACGATATAAAGGTATATTTTCCGATCAAAAAGGGAGTCTTGCGCCGCACGGTCGATTTTATTCGCGCGGTGGATGGCGTATCATTCCGTGTGCGCGAAGGCGAAACGGTCGGCGTTGTCGGCGAGTCCGGATCCGGCAAAACCACGTTGGGTCTTGCTTTGCTGCGCCTTACGTCATCCAAAGGCGATATTATCTTTCAGAACAAGCCCTTAAGGGCCCTATCAGCCCGGCAGATGCGGCCGCTAAGGGGCTCGATGCAAATCGTATTTCAAGACCCCTATGGAAGCCTTAGTCCACGAATGACCATTGGCGACATCGTGGCCGAGGGCCTTGATATTCATCGTCTTGCCGCCAACCGCAACGAGCGCGACCGCCGCGTGACGGAAGTCTTGCAGGAAGTCGGTCTCGATCCTTCCATGCGTGATCGATACCCGCACGAATTTTCAGGCGGCCAGCGCCAGCGTATCGCCATCGCACGCGCGATGGTCCTGAATCCCAAGTTTGTGATTTTGGATGAGCCGACTTCCGCGCTCGACATGTCCGTTCAGGCCCAGATTGTCGATCTTTTACGCGATCTTCAAAAGCGGCACGGTCTCGCCTATCTTTTTATCAGCCACGATTTGCGCGTCGTGAAAGCCTTGGCCAACCACGTCATCGTCATGAAAGACGGCCGCGTGGTGGAACAAGGCCCGGCAACGGATATCTTCGCCGCGCCGAAACACGACTACACGCGCACGCTTCTACAAGCCGCACTCTTCTAATTAGAACTGGAATAATTCTAATTGTTATTATGTATATTTAGAATTATTCTTATTATGAATCTAGATTGTATGATTTAGTTAGGACGCTGGATCAGCAGCCTTTGGTAGAAATTCCCGAAAAAAGATTTCCTCTCCCGGATAAATTCGCCCCACCCCTCGGGCAGCCACTCCTTGGCTTCGTGGGCCCAAACATCGGGCGCAAACGGTTCTAAATACTTCAAAAATGGCAGCCATAAATACTTTAAAGGATGCCACCACTTCGGCTTGTCGAATTCGATGATAAGGATCGTTCCTCCCGGCTTGAGCACGCGCCAAGCCTCGGCAAATGTCCTGGCTCGAACGTCACGTGGTTGTTCATGCGGAAGGAAGAAAAGAATAACCCTGTCATAAGTCGAATCTGGCAGCCTTAAATCGACGGCGTCCCGCAGCATAACGCGCGTCGCCGTTTTTTCCGGCAGTTTGCGTCTCAGATTTTCAACTTGCGCCGGTGAGACATCAACAACGTCCAGTCGACCGCCGCTTGCCTCCACTCTTTCGCTCAAACGCGGCGTAAACGTGCCGTAACAGCATGAAATCTGAAGCGTGCGCCCCGGCGCCGACGGTCCGATCGCCTCCAGCGCCGCGTCGCGCAACGGCCTGTACCAGCCCCAAAGGATAAGATTGACCAGCCATTCGCGCTCAAACGTCCAAACGGCCCAGGGGCGGACGTAGGCCCACCAATAATATTTTTCCAGATAAGCCGGGATGGGAACGCTGCCGCCGGAAAATGAAGTTTTGGAAGAAGCGGACGAAGAACCAATATCAAAAGGCATTTGTTCGGCCAAAAATGGTTAAGACTTCTTGCTTTCCTTGATCTTGCCTTCCTTGAAAACAACGTGCTTGCGGACGCGCGGGTCGTATTTCTTAAGCTCCAGCTTTTTGGTAATTTTGGGGTTCTTTTTAGTCACATAGAATACGCCCGTGCCTGCCGAGCTCACCAGCTTGATATCGTTTTTCGTCTTTGCCATTGTCTTATCCCGTTTTCCCGTGTCTTTGGATGCCCAAGGCCCCGCCGCAAAGCCCGCAATGTCAGGGAATCCGGCCCTTTTGTCAAGTTTCCTCGTCTTGGGTCCCGAAAAGCCCTAAAAGGTGACATAATACCGGCAATCGGCTAAACCGTTCCCGCATTAACCATGGCAGAGGGAGAGCCCGGCGTGAAAAAAATACTGGTGCGTTTTTTCGCGGTTATAGGCGCGGTTGTGACGTTTTCGTTCCTCATCGGCTCCGTTTCGGCATGGCTCCTTGTGTCCCGCAAGTCCCCCGCCGCCGAGGCTCCGGCGAACATGGTGCTGGAACTGGACCTTACCCTTCCGGTCGTCGAACAGCCGGTCCGTCCCCTCTCTCTGTCGGTAACCTCTCTCTTGGAAGAAGAAGAGTCCCTTGCGTTAATCAACATCGTCCGCGGACTTGACCGCGCCAAAGAGGATCCTCGCGTCAAAGGCATCGTGGCGCGGCTCGGCGCGACCCAGCCCAGCTTCGTCCACGCGCAGGAAATTCGCGCCGCCCTGTCGCGCTTCCGTGAAAAGGACAAATTCAGTTACGTCTTCGCGCCAAGCTATGGCGGCTATGGCCAGGGCAACCGCCTTTTTTATCTCGCCAGTGCCTTCGAAAACGTCTGGGTTCAACCAGCTGGCACGATCGGACTGACGGGGCTTGGCATCGAAGCGCCCTTCGGCAAGACGGCCCTGAATAAAATGGGCGTCAGCTCCGACTTCCTACGCCGCGACGAATACAAGTCGGTGATGGAAAACTTCACGCGCGACGATTTTTCGGCTCCTGTGCGCGCGAATACGGAAAGCCTGTTGAAAAACCTGGAGGATCAGCAGGTCCGGGGCTTTTCGAAAAGCCTAAGGATGGAGCCGCGCAAGATACGCGATCTTATGGCCAAAGGCCCCTTCACCGCCCCGGAAGCCATGAACGCCGGTCTTATTACGCATATCGGCTATTTGGACGAAATGCTGGACACGGTCAAACTTTTAGCGACCCAATACCAGCCGGAGCGCCGCAAGCGCGTTCCCAAACCCGTTCGCGTTAGCCTGAACGACTATCTTTCTTTTGAGCACAATTTACCCGAACCCAAGGCGACTGTGGCTTTTATCAACGGCTCTGGCCTGATCACCGACGCGCCGCGCGGGGGCCCGTCGCGCTTTGCCGAAGACCGGATCATAAACACGGACGATATTGTTCAGGCTTTCGCGGACGCCGCTGAGGACGACGAAGTCAAAGCCATCCTGTTCCGCGTGGACAGCCCCGGCGGTTCGCCCGGCGCTTCGGAAACTATCCGTCACGCGCTTGTGAAAGCCAGGGAATCCAAAAAGCCCGTGTTCGTGTCCATGGGCGAGGTTGCCGCCTCCGGCGGTTACTGGATCGCGATGAACGCCAACCACATCATTGCCGAACCGGGCACAATCACCGGTTCCATCGGTGTTGTGGCGGGCAAGTTCGTGTTCGGCGGCCTGTGGGAGAAGCTGGGAATTAAATGGGATTCCATGGAGACAAGCGGCAACGCGCTTATGTGGTCGTCACGCGCGCCTTTTTCGGCACAAGCGCGCGAGCGCCTCAACACGCTGCTCGACGACACCTACAAGATATTTGTCGCCAACGTGGCCGCCGCGCGAAACATCCCGATGGACAAAATGCCGGATATCGCAAAAGGCCGCGTCTGGACGGGCGAACAGGCTCTCAAGGCCGGCCTTGTCGACGAGCTTGGCGGCCTGAGCGCCGCCGTCATGGCGATCAAAAAGCGCCTTGAGCTGGAGCCGACGGACACAATCGCCCTGAAAACCTTCCCGCCGCCTGAAACGCCGGTGAGCTTTGCCCTTCGCCTGCTGCGTAATTTCGGCATCGAAGGCGCCATGGCGCGTGGCGCGCTCGGCTCATGGCTGAAGGTGAAAAGCGCCATCGGCCCGGTCTGGGATGAAATAGATCAGGGATCGGAAGCCGTTTCGGCGCGCGTCCCGGCGGGGATTTTAAGGGCGGTGAGGTAGGGGATCGGGGTTTGGCAATTGTTCCTCTCCTGCTTCCGCAGGAGAGGGCCATTTTTCCTACTCCTGCAAATGCTTTTCGCTGGCGCGCCAGTAGTCCCAGCCCGTGATAACGGTAAGACCGCCCGCGATCCAGAGCAGCGTGTCGCCGATAAAGATGACCGGGATAGAATCCGGTCCGTATTTGCCCACGATAAGAAAGCCGAGCGCGACCATCTGGATCGTCGTTTTCCATTTTGCAAGCTTGCTCACCGGCACGCTCACTTGAAGTCCCGCGAGGTATTCACGCAGGCCGGACACCGCCACTTCACGCAGCAGGATAATGATCGCGGGCAAAATGCTAAGACCGTTGATGTGACCGTTATTGACAAGAAGAAGAATAACGGACGCCACCAAAAGCTTGTCCGCAATCGGATCGAGAAATTCGCCGATTTTCGTAACCTTTTTTTCGCGCCGCGCCATGTAGCCGTCAAGCCAGTCGGTCAATCCGGCAATCGTGAAAAGGATCATCGCGAGCCATGCCGTGAACGCGAACGGTATGACGATCAAAAGCAGAATGACGGGAATGGCAGCAATGCGCGAAAGAGTAAGTCTGTTGGCGAGAGATTTGAACACGGCAGAAACGGGGTTAGGGGTTAAGAACGACGCTCCCTAATCTATCCCCCTCCATGAAAATAGTCATAGATTTTTTTTGCGGAGGCGGCGCTTATGCCCGGAACGCGGCGCAAATCTTCGATTCCGGCCCCTTCGACCGCTTTGGCCGAGCCGAAGTGATGCAACAGCGCCCGTTTTCGCACGGCCCCAATTCCCGGTGCCTCCTCCAGCCCGGACAGGCTTATTGATTTGGCCCTCTTTGCCCGGTGGGCGCCGATGGCAAAACGGTGAGCCTCGTCCCTAAGGCGCTGGAGGTAATAAAGAACGGGATCGTCAGGGGGGAAACTTATCGACCCGCCTTCATTCGTGAAAAACCGTTCGCGACCGGCGTTGCGGTCGGGGCCCTTGGCAATAGCTACGACGGCGACATCCGTAATGCCCAACTCCTGCAACACGCTCTGCGCCTTGTTCAACTGCCCCTGCCCCCCGTCGATGAGAACAAGATCAGGCCAAAGGCCGGACGCGCGTTCAGCGTCTTCCTCGACAAGACGGCGAAAACGCCGCGTGAGCACCTCTTTTATCATGCCGGTATCGTCGCCCGGCTTAGCCTGGCGGATGTTGAACTTGCGATAGGTTTTTTTGAGAAAACCTTCCGGCCCCGCCGCGATCATCGCCCCCACGGCGAAGCGGCCCGAAATGTGCGAATTGTCATAAACCTCAATGCGGCGGGAAGGTTCAGGCAATCGAAAAGCTTCGGCCACGCGAGCCAGCAGCCTTGACTGTTCGGAACTTTCCATAAGCTTCCGTGCCAAGGCTTGTTTGGCGTTCTGTCGCGCATGATCGATAAGGCGGCGGCGTTCGCCGCGCGTGGGCACAAAAATGGTGACTTTATTATACTGACGATCGTTTTTTGCCGCGTCATTCCGGCGCAAGCCGGAA
>JAXGVG010000126.1:0-5399 GCA_040773965.1 Alphaproteobacteria bacterium
CAAAAGACCGCGCTCCAGGACCGTGCCGAACGGAATGCGCGGTTCTTCGCGCCTGGATGGCGTGATGAGGAATTCCGGCTGGGGGGCGGAAGGAATGGCGACAAGGCGTTTTTTCGCGTGCTTCGCATAGGCCGGATCGCGCTCGATGCCGATAAAATTGCGGCCAAGACGCTTGGCGCCGGCACCTGTCGAGCCGCTGCCGAAAAAAGGCTCGAGAATGACGTCGCCCGGTTTCGTCGACGACATCATTCCGCGGTAGAGAAGGGCTTCGGGTTTTTGCGTGGGATGCACCTTGCCGCCGTCGCCATCGCGGCAGCGTTCCTTGCCGCTGCATATCGGCAGAAACCAGTCGCTGCGCATCTGCTTTTCGTCGTTGAGGTTCTTCATCGCCTCATAGTTGAAACACGGCTTGGCGTCGGGCGATGTGGAGGCCCAGATCAACGTTTCATGCGCGTTGGTGAAGCGCTTGCCCCGGAAGTTCGGCATGGGGTTCGTCTTGCACCAGATGATATCGTTCAGGATCCAGAAGCCCAGATTTTGCAGAATGGCGCCGACGCGGAAGATGTTGTGGTAACTGCCAATAACCCACAGGCTTCCATTGGGCTTTAAGACGCGTTTGACGGCTTTGAGCCAGTCGAGAGTGAACTTGTCATAGGCCGCGAAGTCGCTGAACTTGTCCCAATCGTCGTCCACGCCGTCGACGCGCGAATTGTCGGGGCGCAGAAGCTCGCCGCTCAGTTGCAGGTTGTAGGGCGGATCGGCAAAGACCGCATCGACCGACTGCGCTGGCAATTCGTTAAGCACGCGAATGCTGTCGCCCACCAAAATCTGGTTGAGGGGCAGCGTTTGAGGACGCGAAATGGAGGCTGTTTTGCTGGCGCGGGTCATGAGGCCAAACAGTTATCCACAAACCCGTTAATGGCAAGTAAATTTTTCTAAAAAGAGTCATTTGAATCATTTGGTTAGGGCTTTTAGCTCAGAAACAGGTGCAAAAGAGTCACGATGCCAGCATGTAGGTCCCAACGTGCGCAATGCTTCAAGATGTTGAGCTGTGCCATAGCCCGCGTTTTTCTCCCAGCCATAGCCGGGATGCTCAAGGGCCAGCTTTTCCATAAGCCGGTCGCGCGCGACCTTGGCGATAATCGAGGCGGCGGCGATGGAAAGGCATTTGCTGTCGCCCTTGACGATAGGCGTCGCGGGGCAGTCCAGTTTCGGCGCACGGTTGCCGTCGATCAGGGCGCGGTCGATCCTGACGCCAAGCCCTTCCACGGCGCGCTGCATGGCGAGAAGGCTGGCGTAAAGAATATTGATTTGGTCGATTTCGCTCACGCTGGCTTCGGCAATCGCATGGCGGCAAAGGCCGGTGAGGGCGGGAAACAAGGCTTCGCGCCGCATTTTGCTCATCTGTTTGCTGTCGCGAATGGCGCTTTCAATATGTTCAGGCAATCCTGAGGATGGCCAGATAAGGGCCGCCGCCACAACAGGGCCCGCCAGAGGCCCTCGGCCCACTTCATCCACGCCGCAAATAATCTTGCCTTCGTCGCGGCCATACAGTTTTTCAAAATGCAAATCGGGCATGGGTTCCGGTAAGGATCGATAAAGAATCGGCATCATAACATCACAAGTGGATAGGCCGGTGAAAGCCCAAAAAACGAAGGAATTAGACCGGTTTGAAGCAAATTTAAAAAAAAGGTTGTTCGCGGCGTTTAACAAGGTTAAGACTTACCGGCTTGCGAAACGCGGCCATAATTGGGGACCGCTATAATTCGCCGGAAATCCCGGTGTTGCAAGGAAACAGGGTTGAAAACCGCGTCCGTTAAGAAAAACGTTAACAAAAACACAGACGGCGGCGGCAACCGGAAACATTCGATGAGTGTGCGATCATCTTAGGCGATAGGAAGAATATATGAGACAAGGTCCGAGCGGCAGACGGCCTCGCGGTCGTCATCATGGCGGCGGTAATGGCGGCGGCGGCGGCAACGCGTCGCCGGGCTCAATGAATTCCAACCGTCCGCGTTCCGTAGCATCACTCCGTCACCAGACATTCGACAGCAACGGCCCGGACGTGCGCGTTCGCGGCAATGCGTGGCAGGTGTATGAGAAATATCAGGGACTTGCGCGCGACGCGATGGCTTCCGGCGATCGCGTGACGGCGGAGAATCTTCTCCAGCACGCCGAACATTATTACCGCATTATCGAGGCGATTAACGAAGCGACGGCGGTCGAACAGCGCCAGCGCGGCGGCGGTGCACAGCCCTTCGGCCAGCAGCCGGACGTTCCGGCCAATTATTACACGCAGGATGGCAATCTGGCGGCGCCGCAAGGTGCCCAGCCGTCGGCCAGGCATCCGGAAGCGAGCGCCAACGCGCCGCAGGCCGAGGTGCAAAAGCGCACCCCCCCGCCGAGCCCTTTCTTCACGCCTGAGGAAACGGAAGAGTCGGTAGGCAATCCTGAGCCTCTCGCGGCGCGGCGCTAAGCGGCCGGAGATCGGCCTTTTGGCGTGTTGACGCCTGGCGAAGCTGTGAGCCTCAATGACGAAAATCATCACCTTTGGCTGCCGCCTGAACACCTATGAATCCGAGGTGATGCGCAAGCACGCCGAGGCGGCGGGACTCAAAGACGCGGTTATCGTCAACACCTGCGCCGTAACCGCGGAAGCCGAGCGGCAGGCGCGGCAAGCCATTCGCAAAATCCGGCGTGAAAAACCCGGTGCCAAAATTATCGTGACCGGCTGCGCGGCCCACATCGAACCGGAAAAATTCAGGACTATGCCCGAAGTCGATTATGTGTTCGGGAACGAGGCGAAGAAACAGGCCGAAACCTTTTTTGCGCTCAATAGTCGGAAGCCCGCCCGCCGGGGCGAACAAGACACCGCCAATCTCGTAACCCGGTTCGAAGGCAAATCGCGCGCGTTCGTCGAGGTTCAGAACGGCTGCAACCATAGCTGCACCTACTGCATTATTCCCCAGGGACGCGGGACCTCACGCTCGGTGCCGCCCGCGCTGATCGATGCGCAGGTGCGCGTTTTGGTTGAAAGCGGCTATAACGAAATCGTTTTCACCGGCGTGGACATCACGGCCTATGGCGAGGATATGGAAGACAAAACGACGCTGGGCGAGATGATCCGGTACACGCTGGGAGCCAATCCGGATTTAAAACGGCTGCGCTTGTCTTCGCTCGATCCGGTCGAGGTGGACGAAGACGTGTGGGACCTCATCGCGCATGAGCCGCGCCTGATGCCGCATGTGCATCTCAGCCTTCAGGCGGGCGACGACATGGTGCTCAAGCGCATGAAGCGCCGCCACAGGGCGGCGGACATCGTGCGTTTCTGCGAACGCGCGCGAAAACTGCGGCCCGATATCATCTTCGGCGCGGATATTATCGCCGGATTCCCGACGGAAACCGAAGCGATGTTCGCCAACACGCTGCGGCTTGCCGAAGAGACCGGCCTTACGTGGCTGCACGTCTTCCCGTATTCCGCGCGCAAGGGAACGCCCGCCGCGCGCATGCCGCAGGTCAAAAGCGATATCCGCAAAAAGCGCGCCGCGCGGCTCCGCGAAGCCGGGAAGCGCGCGGTGCAGCGCCATCTGGATTCGCTTATCGGAAAGACGTTCGAGGTTTTGGTGGAAAAACCGGATCTCGGGCGTTCGCCGGCGTTTGCCGAGGTCGCGTTGCTTTCTCCCGCCGTGGTTGGTAGCGTCGTGGCCGTCGAATGCGTGGCCCGCGACGGCCAAAAAGCCGTTGCAAAATTAGTGGAACAAGAACGGTGAATGAATCTTCATTTTCCAATACCGGCTGGCTCTCCCGCCTTCGCGCGGGGCTGCGGCGTTCGAGCGGAAAGCTGACCGAAGGCATCGCCAGCGCGTTCACGAAACGAAAGCTGGACGACGCGGCGCTGGAGGAGCTGGAAGAGCTATTGATCGCCGCCGATCTCGGCCCCGCGACGGCGGCGCGACTTGCTGGCGATTTCGGAAAAACCCGTTTCGGCAAGGACGTTGAGGAACAGGAAGTAAAGCAGGCTTTAGCGGACGCAATAACCGTCCTTCTTGCGCCCTATGCCAAACCGCTTGAGATCGATGCGGCGCGCAAGCCGTTTGTCGTGCTGGTGGTGGGCGTAAACGGCACCGGCAAAACGACGACGATCGGCAAGCTGGCGCAGTTCTACCGCGAGCAGGGCCTGAAGGTCATGCTGGCCGCCGCCGATACGTTCCGCGCCGCCGCCATAAGCCAATTGCAGATTTGGGGCGCACGCACCGGCTGTCCCGTGATCGCGGGCGATCCCCACGGAGACGCGGCGGCACTGGCCTTTCAGGCCCTTCAAAAGGCACAAGCCGAAAAAACAGACCTCTTGCTCGTCGATACGGCGGGGCGCTTGCACAACAAAACGGACTTGATGCAGGAGCTGGCGAAAATCGCGCGCGTTTTGAAAAAGCTCGATCCGGATGCGCCGCACGCGACGCTTCTGGTGCTCGACGCAACGACGGGCCAGAACGCGCACGCGCAGGTGGAGGTCTTCCGCGACCTGACACAGATCACGGGCCTGATCGTCACCAAGCTGGACGGTTCCGCCAAGGGCGGCGTTCTGGTCGCGCTTGCGGATAAATTCAAATTGCCGATTCACGCCATCGGTGTGGGCGAGGGGGCGGACGATTTGCGGCCGTTCCATGCCGAAGATTTCGCGCGAGCGCTGGCCGGATTGGATAAGTTCTGAAAAAACCCGCCGCTATGCTCACACATCCACTTCCTTCACAAACCGCGCGTTTTCCTGAATGAACTGGAAGCGGAGTTCGGCTTTGCGGCCCATGAGGCTTTCGACGAGTTTTTCGGTTTCCTTCACGTCGTCGAGCCTGTCGGGCGAGCCATGCGGCGCGATCACGACGCGCAGCAGAGAGCGCGTGCGCGGGCTCATGGTCGTCTCGCGCAATTGCGCGGGCATCATTTCGCCGAGGCCTTTAAAGCGGCTTATCTCGACCTTCCCGCGCCCGTTGAAAACGCTTTGCATCAACTCTTCCTTGTGCTCGTCGTCGCGGGCATAGGCCGTCGTGCCGCCCTGCGTCAAACGATACAAGGGCGGCTGCGCGAGATACAGTTTGCCCGCGTTAATCAGTCCCGGCGTTTCGCGGTAGAAAAAGGTCATGAGCAGCGAGGCGATGTGCGCGCCGTCCACGTCGGCATCGGTCATGATGATGATGCGTTCATAGCGCAGCTTGCTCACGTCAAAATGGCTGCCGCTGCCGCACCCGAGCGCCTGAATAAGGTCGGTCAATTCCTGGTTGGCGCGCAGCTTGTCGGCGCTGGCGCTGGCGACGTTAAGGATCTTCCCGCGCAGTGGCAAGATGGCCTGGAACCGCCTGTCCCTCCCCTGTTTTGCCGTTCCCCCGGCAGAATCACCCTCAACC
>JAXGVG010000127.1:0-5385 GCA_040773965.1 Alphaproteobacteria bacterium
GGTGGGAAGCTCGGCGGCAATGTCGCTGCGCGTCGCGTTGCCGCGCGTCACGACCGCAAGCAGATCGTTCACGCACTGTTCGGCGGCCTGGAGCGCTTCGCGCGTTTTCGCGGCGCCGTCTTCGGCTTCGAGCCAGCGCAGATGCAACAGCGCGGCTTCGGTGCGGCGGATGTGTTCCGCCAGATTGCGATAGCGCGACGCTTGCCGGACTTGCTGCTTGAGGCTGCGCAGCTGGGCGTCGAGCGTGTGCAGAACGTCGTCCACGCGCGTCAGGTTCTGTTCGGCGGCCTTGAGCTTGAGTTCGGCTTCGTGACGCCGGGCCTGCAAACCGGCGGTGCCGGAGGCTTCTTCGAGGATTTGGCGACGGTCCTGCGGCCTGGCGCGGATGAGCGCGTCGATTTGCCCCTGCCCGACGACGCTTGTGGAATGGGCTCCTGTGGCCTGATCGGCGAAAAGAAGCTGGACGTCGCGCTGGCGCACCGGCCTGCCGTTGATGCGGTAGTCCGAGCCGCCGCCCCGCTCGATTTTGCGGGCCACGACCAATTCGTCCAGATTGTTGTACTCGGCCGGGGCGGTCCGGTTGGCGGTGTCGAGCGTCAGGGAGACTTCGGCGAGGTTGCGCGAGGGGCGCGTCGCGGTTCCCGCGAAAATGACGTCGTCCATTTCGGAGCCGCGCATCCGCTTGGGCGACGTTTCGCCCATCACCCATCGCAGCGCCTCGACAAGATTGGACTTGCCGCAGCCGTTCGGGCCGACAATGCCGGTCATGCCAACCTGAATGGCGAGATCGGCCGGATCGACAAAGGACTTGAAGCCTTGAAGGCGCAGACGTGTAAAGTGCATGGGGCGCTATTTCTTTTCAGTCAGCAATTTGTCGAATGCGTCAGAGAAATCCTTAACGCTTCGCGCGCCTTCGAGTTTCTCTTTTCCGTCATTAATGATGAAGGTCGGCGTCGCCTTAATGTCGTATTTCTGCGAGGCTTCGCTTCGCTGGGCGACGAAGGCATCCAGCAGTTTCGTGTTCTTGATGCAGGCCCTGGCCTTTTCCTCGTCGAGGCCGCCGAGCTTGGCATACTGAATAAGGGTTTGCTCCGGGTTTTCGGCCAGGGCCCATTGTTCGATGTTTTTATAAAGCGTGCTGACGAAAGGAAAGTATTGATCTTTGGGCATGCAATGGGCGACAGCCGACGCTTTCAGGTCGATTCCGTTCAGCGGGAAGTCGAGGAAGACAAAGCGGACCTTACCCGTTTCTACATACTTCTTTTCCAATTCGGGTAACGTATTAATAAAAAAATCCCCGCAATGCGAACACGTCAACGATGAATATTCCTTAACGACAATGGGCGCATCGGGCTTGCCTTTGGATCGCTCGGCAAGGACGTTGCTGGAAGCCCGTGCAGGCAGGCTGCCCGCCCCGAGAAGGATGAAGAAGACCGTTACGGCCAACAGGATCTTGGTCATGCGCATTGTGTCACCCGAATCAAGATGTTGGGAGTATAGGGGAACATTCCCCATAAACTCAAGGGATGGAAAGGGTTAACGCCGCTTTTTCTAATAAGGGATCAAGGCGTTTTTAGGGCTTTCATCACGGCATGACCCAAGGCTTCAAGAGCCGTTCTCAACTCGCTGTTTTCGACGTCTTTTAAATTCTCCTGATAAGGCGACGTTAAGGAAGATTCGTCAACATCGGGAACGGCGGGGGCCGCGCCTTCCAAGCCGTAATAGGGATCGAACACAATGCGTCCAATGGCGTTATAACCGAAATAGGATGCGATGCGCTGGCGGATTTGGTCCGTCATGTAGGTAAACTCCATGACCAATCCCTGAGGCAGGCGGACAAGCAGAATGCCGTCTTCGCGCTGGCCGTTCGCCCATTTTTCCGCCGCCGGTTTGCCGTGCGGAAAGGATATTTTGACCGGCGTCGTGACTCGGGCATAGTCTTCGCCGACGATTTCGGGCCAATGGCTGAGAAGGGCGGCATATAAATTCCAGTCCCGCCCGATAACCTTGCGGGCGATGCCGTCGACCGTCGTGGCCAGTGTGCGCGGGAGGAACATGAAGCAAAGTGTGGCGCAGGCAGCTGGGAAGGGCAAGCCCCAAGCGCTTGCCGGGAAGCTTCTTGATTGGTACGACCGCCATCGCCGTGTTCTGCCGTGGCGCGCGCGGCCAGGCGTTAAACCGGACCCTTACAGGGTCTGGATCTCGGAAATAATGCTCCAGCAAACGACCGTCGTTACGGTGGGGCCGTATTACCAAAAGTTCATCAGGCGCTGGCCGTCGCTTCAGGCGTTGGCGAAAGGCGGTCTTGACGACATTCTGCGTCAATGGGCCGGTCTGGGCTATTACCGCCGCGCCCGGTTGCTGCACGAATGCGCGAGAAAAGTCGCGCGCGATTTCGATGGCCGCTTTCCGGACGATGAAGCGTTATTGAGACGGCTTCCGGGTTTTGGCCCTTATACGGCAGCGGCGTTGACGGCAATCGCTTTTGACAAACCCGCCAATGTCGTCGATGGCAATGTGGAACGCATTATGGCGCGTATGTTCGCCGTCAAAACGCCGTTGCCTCAGGCCAGGCCGAAGCTTCGCGCGCTGGCCGCGACGCTTTTGCCCCGTGAAAGACACGGGGATTATGCGCAGGCTCTTATGGATCTGGGGGCGACGGTGTGCACGCCAAGGAATCCAAGGTGCGGTTTATGCCCGTGGGCTTCCGCTTGCCGCGCGCGCGATTTGGGCATTGTGGAATCCTTGCCGCGGCGGCGAAAACCAAAGGCAAAGCCTCTGCGCCGGGCCATAGCTTTTGTTTTGACGGATAAAGAGAAGCGCCGGGTTTATTTGCGTCGCCGCCCGGCCCAAGGCCTTTTAGGCGCTATGATGGGCGTTCCTTCCAGCGCGTGGCGAGAAGGCCCCATGCCGGACCTGGCCGGCGTTGTCGACGAAGCTCCTTTGAAAGCGCGCTGGCGGCTCATTCCTGGCGTTGTGCGGCATGTCTTCTCGCATTTTGATCTTGAATTAAGAGTGGCCGTGGCTTCAAGTTACCGGTTACGCGGACGGCGTTGGGTTTCCGTCGCAAAACTCGATCATGAAGCCTTGCCCAGCGTCATGCGCAAGATTGTCCGCCACGCCTTGAAGCCGGAGAGGAGACCGTAAGATGAAACGAACGCTGGCCTTATGCCTCATAGCCGTTTTTATGCTGACGGGATCGCCGCCGGGCCTTTCTACCGCGCGGGCCGAGGACTATGCGGAGCCGACATATGAGAATTTGGTGAAGGCGCTTGTGCGTTTTGGGGCCGTCAATGTCGCCGACAACGACATACTGGACAATTACGCAAGGTTGATGGAGTGCAAATTGTACAAAAAATTCTATATGGACGATTTTCAATGGAACCAGTTTAGAACCGCGCTTCGTCAATCGATTAAACAGAATATCGCTTCTTTTCCGACGAGCTTCCGGTACGAAGCCGTTCTTCAGTTTGGGCGCTATGATTTTAAAAAGAAGATATATAATTTTACGGAAAAGACGGAAGTGCGAAATTACAATATGTTCGAACTGAAGGCCGACCGGGAGGAATTATGCGACAGGACTAAAATGAATGTTTTTCCGGGAAAGTTCAATCTGGTTCTGGACGAGCCGATTTATTTTTTGGGAATTCCGCTGCCGGAAGAAGCGGCGCAAACCCTTCTCAAGCGCATGGACGAGAGCGGAAACAAGGATCACTTCGTCTATACGAATTTCAATCTGCGTGTCGTCTATATCGCGCGCTTCTATCGCGAAAAGGACAAGAAGGGAAACAGAACGGGACGCCTAAGGCAGGAAACGAAAGGGGGCGAAACGCGCTTCGACGTGCGTCTTGATTCGGTCGACTTCTATGAAGACGAGAAAAAAACGAGATTGATATACAGCTTTAGGCAATAGCCCTAACATCTTGAGAAATCAACGGTTTCCGTTCTTTCTTTGCGCAAGGCCCTTGATCGTTGCGAAGGTTGCGAACTCGGGCGCGAGGCTGTCGTAGACGCGCAGTTTGCCGAACGAAAGCCGGGACGCCTTTTTCCCCATATCGCCGCCATGAAGGGGGTAAACGAAAGTCACGCCCATGCGCGCGAAAGCGGCGTCGAACGCTTCAATTGCCTTCTTCTGGTTATCGGGACGGAGCTTTTGACTGAACGTTGCCAGCGGCGAGGCATTCCCGGTCCAGTCGATGAAGGCAAAAACGGGAACGTTGCCATGTATTTGCCTTATCGCATTGATCGTCTCTTCCCATCTTGTTTCATCCAGCGTTTTGTTTGCCGTCTCTTCGTTTGAGGGCGTGACGGTGACGAAATCCAGTTTGGCCGTGGCGAAAAGCGCGGCGTTGGCGGTTTCGCTCTGGCCCCATGAACCGGCGAGAACGGGCCTGCCGTTGGACGATCCGTAACGGTGGATTTCATCGACGATTTTTGCCGCGGCGGCAAAAGCTTCCTTGACCGCCGGATGATCGGGGTCTTCCGTCATGCGCAGCATAAGATTGCCCTGGGCCTGAAGCATGTCGATCCATATGGCATCCGCGCCGCTGTCGATCTGTTTCTGTGCCCAGCCTATCAACAGGTCCTGAAAGTCCGGGTTGGTGATATCGGGGGCATAGGCGTCGGCCCGATGGCGGTCGTATTTCCGGCCCTTTTTGCCATACTGCCGTTCCTGGAGATCTGCCTTGGTCATGGGCTTGCCTTTATGGACAATGCTCCATTTCTGGGGATCGAGCGCCATAGCCCACGTTTCCTCGGGCATAAAAACCCGCCCCGTGACCGGGTTGTAATCGACGCGCGACAAATGCTGGGCGGGGAGCGCGCCGCAGAAAACAAGTTCAGGTATTTCCCGTTTGATCGACGATATCCATTTTTTCAAGGAACGGTAATAATTGCCGGTTGTCCGCAGCCGCGCCGCAACCTGGTCCGGGCTGACACGTTGATCGCTCGTCAGGGAAAAAAGAGCGGCCGGAATTTGATCCGGCGATTCGACAACGGGCTCCCATTGCCAGAAGCCGCGAAAGATAAATCCGGCGCGCGTGTCCCTTAGCATGTCCACGGTGTCCTTGACGCTGCGCCCCATGCCGGGGCCGTCGGTGATGTTTTCATACAGGACGGCGACGGTGTTTGGCGCCAGTTTGGCGGTTGTTTCGGCGCAGGCGGGGAGGGGAATAAGAAAAACCGAAAAGAAAACGATGGGAACGAAACGCAATCCTGAAGACATGGCCAAACTCCTGTTCATGCCCATTTTAGAGGGTTCCCGCCGTTTAGTTAACCATACATGTTTGTTGTGGTGAAATTGGCTGTTGTGCCAATATGCCATGAAAATTTCCAAGGAGACATAAAATGCCCAGAGATGCACAAAAGACCCGAAAAGCTTCCCAA
>JAXGVG010000128.1:0-5264 GCA_040773965.1 Alphaproteobacteria bacterium
AAGCGGCGGGGATAACCGCTTCCGCGGATCAGGGATTATTGCCGCCGCTCGTCAACAGTTCCGTCGCCGCTTCGCGCGCGAAGGCCAGCGCCTCGGCCATCAGACCCGCTTGCCGCAAAGCCTTGACGGTGTCCGTCACGACGTACAGCGGAACCTCCTTCACCCCGCCGCCCGCCAGCAAGGCGCTTAGCAAGACCGTTTCGCCTTTCCGTTTCGCGGCGCTCGCAAGGCGCAGACGCTCCATGAGAATGGGCGACGGCACCGCCATGCGCCGTCCGTCGGCCGTCACATCGGCCACGCGAAGCCATGCCTCTTCCGGCACCGCGAAGCCCGCCGCGCTGAACAGCAGGAGAACGGCTCCCACGTGTTCGCGGCCTTCGCGTTCGTTCGCGAACTGAGCCGCCTTTTTCTGCATCATATAGTCCAGCCATGCCTTCATGCCCTGGCCGTATTCGCGGTCGGTCACAAGACCCGCAAGCACGTACACCGGCCAGAAAGCCTGCAGCTGTTCGGCGACCGTCGTCATGCTGCTTGCCGTGCCGCGCGCCAGATTCAGCCATGCCAGCGCCCGGTCCGGCTGGCCCGCCAGGGCGAAAAGCCCGGCGCCCCCCGCCGCGTGAACGTTGTAGTCCGTCGTCACCGGAACGGAAAACACGAGATCGGCCAGCATGACTCCCGCCGCGCCGTTCAGGGACGGAATATCCGAGGCCTGAACGAACTTGCCGATCAGGTCCAGACGTTGGGGCAGCGATTGTTCGTTGGCTGCCGCCTGATAAAGCGCAGCGCGCAGGCGCGGGTTATCCTTTTCGCCGCCGTTCAGGACACTTGCGAGTTCCTTCGAGTCGAAGGTCACGCTTTGGTAAACCGCCGCGAGCTGCGCGGCGTCGATCAGGTCCTGGGCAGCCGCTCTTTCGGCAAGCGCGATGCGGTCCTTGTCGTCTTCCGCCTTCGACTGGAGAAGCTCGGGAATCAGGGACGCATCCGGCCTCCCGTAAAGTTCGCGCGGCAAAGGCAGGTCAAGCTGGCGCAGCACCGCCAGCGTGTTCGGCCTTAGCGGCGTCAGCTGCTGGGGAAGCCGCTTGCTTCCGCCCAGCACATTCCGGTTGATGAGCGAGAGGAAAAGATCGTCCTTCACCTGTTGTTCGCGCATGAGGTCGAGCCCCAACTGGGCCGCCGTGGTATCGCCCGCGCGCAACTGGCAAAGAACCAGATCCTTTTGCCATTCGACACCGTTGTGCCCGGCCATGATTTCCGGCATGCGGCCGCAAATGTCCTTGCTGTCCGGGCCGATCAGCGCCGCTTCCGTGACAAGCCGCATCGTGATTTCGTCCACGCGGCCCGGTTTGGCGAGCATGGCGAGTTTCCATGCGTCCTCCACCTGTCCCAGCGCCAGCAGCTTTTCAAGCCGTATCGATGTCAGGTTCGTTTTGCCCTGCGTTCCGCCTTCCGGCACGGCCGCCGTGCTCAACAGCAGGCGGCGGATAAGGCCGTTCAGAACCGGCGAAGCCGTGGGGAGCGACAGTTGGGGCAAAAGCCGGTCCACCAGCATGCGCGGAGTGCCTTCCCACATGGACGCGCCCAGGCCGCCCGCTTCCGCGCCCAAAAGGCCGAGCGTATCCGGATCGACGTCGTCCAGCCTTGCCTGCGCTACGGGCTGGCCCAAAACAGCCGGCGTGGAGGACGCCGTGGAGCCGGACTTTTCCGGGTAGCTCTCCAGAGACGGCGTTTCGACGGATGGCTGCATAAGGCTTGCCGGGGGAGCCGATAAATCTTCCGATGAAGAATTCGGCGTAACGCCTTGAGACGACGAATAAACATTAGCGGCCCTGTTTTTGCCAAAAGCGTCGGCCGCCGGAATCTGGGCCGCCGCAGGAAAGCAGGCAAGCGCGGCGGCTATCGCCGCCAGCGCGAACATCCGGCGCATGCTTTTAACGGGGGAGCTGATCATCGGGGACAACGTGTTCCACCTTTTGTACAGGCGGCTTGAACGGCGCTTCGGCAATAACCGTTATGCCGCCAACCGCCAAAACCAGCACAAGAACCAGACAAGCCAACGCGAGGCGCATTTTTACTCCTTCCCGGGCGGCATAGGCAACCGGCCCCGGTCTATGCTATCTTCCCGCCTATGAAAACCAACATGATGGCAACATTTTGATCTGATCGGGATATGAACGCAATCGCAAACCCTTTGAACCCGCAAAAGCCCTTTCCTGCCAAGACTCTGGTCATTATCGGCATGCCGGGTTCGGGCAAGAGCAGCATCGGGCGGAAGCTGGCTTTAAGATTGAATTTGCCGTTCTACGATTCGGACCTTGAAGTGGAAAAAGCGGCGGGCATGAAAGTCGAGCAGATTTTCGCTCAACTGGGAGAACCGGCTTTCCGCGATGGCGAGCGTCGCGTCATCGGGCGTCTTTTGGAACAGCCCCCGCACGTTCTGGCCACCGGAGGCGGCGCCTTCATGGACATCGAAACGCGAGCCCTTATCCGGTCGCACGGCGTTTCCATCTGGCTGCGCGCCGATTTCGACTTACTGCTGGAACGCACGTCGCGCCGCAACGACCGCCCTTTGTTGAAAGGCGCCGATATCGGGCAAAAGCTGAAAGAGTTGCTTGCCGCGCGCGAACCGATTTATGCTATAGCCGATCTGACCGTCGCCAGCGACCGTCGACCGCCCGACGAAACGGCCGAACGCGTGTTGAAGGCGATTGACGACTTTTTCCGGCAGTACCCGCCCTCTTCGCCGTCAGCCGGTTTTGACCCCGCATCATGAGGCCGATTTGACCAAAAAAGCCCCCCTTAAGGCCACGAACCCAACCGAAGAACCCTTGCGGACGAGCGGCAGGATCGTGCGTGTCGATTTGCCTGCTTCTTCGCGAGGTTACGACATTATCGTCGGCGACAACATTCTCGCCGAAGCCGGCACGCTTATTCAGTTTCGGCTGGGTCACAGGCGCTGCGTTATAATCACGGACCGCAACGTCGCCGCGCTTTATCAGCAGCGGCTTGAAGCCGTGCTGATATCCTCCGGACACGAGCTTTTACCATCTATCGTTGTTGAGCCCGGCGAAAACAGCAAGGATTTCAAAACGCTGCAAAGCGTTCTTGATAAGCTGTTTGAACGCAATATCGACCGGAAAACGCTCATCGTAGCGCTTGGCGGGGGCGTGGTGGGCGATCTGGCTGGTTTCGCCGCGTCCATTACCTTGCGCGGCATCGATGTCGTGCAGATACCGACAACGCTTCTGGCCCAGGTCGACAGCTCCGTCGGCGGTAAAACCGGCATCAACAGCGCCTATGGCAAAAACACTGTCGGATCGTTTTACCAGCCCCGTCTTGTGCTGGCCGACGTGTCGACGCTCGACTCACTCCCCGAACGCGAGATGAAGGCCGGGTATGCCGAAGTCGTCAAATACGGCCTGATTTTCGAGGCCGGTTTCTTCCAGTGGTGCCAGGCGCATGGCGGCGAGCTTTTGCACGGCAACCGCATCAGCCAGATTTACGCCGTCAGTCACAGCTGCGAATGCAAGGCCCGCATCGTCGCGACTGACGAACGAGAATCCGGCGACCGCGCTTTGTTGAATCTCGGCCATACGTTCGGGCATGCGCTGGAATCCTTTACGGGTTACGGGAAGCTGCTTTTGCATGGCGAAGCCGTCGCCATCGGCATAATCATGGCGTTTCGTTTGTCGGCCGATCTTGGTTTATGCCCGCGCGAGGACGCGACGGCCATTCAGGCTCATTTCAGGGAACTTGGCCTGCCGGTCGCGCCGCCTCCCTTTTCCTATGACGCCGACCGGCTTATGGCGCTTATGGCGCAGGACAAAAAGGCCGAACACGGGCAGTTAACCCTCATTATGGCGCGCGGCATCGGGCAGGCCTTCAAAAGCGCGAAGGTTAATCCCTCCCCCATTCGGGAGTTATGGAAGGGTGTGACGGTCTAAAGCATCAGGTTGGAAGCAGATTTTTTTCCTATTGAACCGATCCCTGTCTCTGAAGGGAGTTCAAGCACCTGCTTTGTCAGGCTTTTTTCGATTACTTTTTTCGTGGGCTCTTTTGATTCCATCAAACCGTTGATCCAAGCCTGTTTTTTGTCTTCGCTAACCAGCGAGGCGGGGAGCCGATTGACAATCTCTTCAAGACGTTCGCGAGGATACTCCGCGATCCGCTGGAACATTGCGCGCGCCGCGTCAACATCGATAGGCGCCGACCACCGGCTTCCTGCATTTCTGCCGGAAAAAGGATACGTTTCGGTAGGACGCATGTTTGTGAAACGTGGCGATGGATCGAATTTCAGTTTGGCATAAGCATGGTCGATCGAGGCGAGCCTGATTCCGTTCTCTTTCATTTCATCAAGGCTTATCAGCATATTGCCACTATTTTTGTGCTCGGATTGATCTCCAATCCAGACATGGAAAACCCACAAGGCGGTATTGATGGCGGCAGCTTCTTTTAGAATTCTCCTTTCCAGAGCTTCTTGTGTCACGGTTCTGGGTTGTTGCTTCGGAGGCAGGTCTGAAAAAGCTTCTTGCGTTCGATTCATGGCGACATAGTCCGTATATGTATTTTTTGCGTCCATCGGAAAAGGTGAAAGAGAAAGAAACCAAATTTTTTCGGGATTTTCCGGCTCCGGATTCCATAAACACCCCGGGACGACCGGCACCCCTAAATCATAGGCTAAATCAGCTACAATCTTTTCAATTCCGAGCTTGTGCACATTGGGTTCTTTTGCCGCCAATCGCGCTTTTCTTTTTACAAAACAAAAGGAACTATTGTTCATTCCCAACGGATCTATAATATTATTGACAACCCATTCACAGTCCTCAAGCGTGCGGCGGCGGCGCATTGGATTTGAGCCCGAAGGCGTGTAAGGCTGCCATTCGCGGCCTTGATCCACAGTCATGCCACGCCACGCTGCGGCTATGGTTTCAACCTCCGGGTCAAAGCGCCGGAAATCGTAACCGTCCGCGAACAGATTTCCTACATCTCTCATGATTCCCAGAGGCCGGTTATAGACCCATATGATGCGCGGTTTGGCGCAAGTGTAAATTGAATTGTTGCGTGTTCTTCTGAACCACGGAATTTCCGACAAGCCCAAGGGACGCTTCGCAAATGCCTCTCGTACCCCACACTACCCTACACCTGACGACGCATTAACGTATTGAAAAGCATTTAAGATTCTAAAGGAGCCAACTGATTCGCAGGGAGGCTTCGATGGATTTTGTAGGATTGACGAACATAGTGTGGCGAGCGCTGAGCGGGCGTTG
>JAXGVG010000129.1:0-5263 GCA_040773965.1 Alphaproteobacteria bacterium
ATGAATCCGCCGCGGCGCAGGGCTTCGATGTGCGCCGGTTCCTCGGCAAGTTCGGAAGAGATCATGTTGCCGGCCGTCGCGCCGGACAGTTCATCCGCCACACGCTGGAGCAAGGGCCCCGCATCGCTTTTCACCTGAAGCGCGTCGCGCACTAGACCGCAGAGGGCCAGATAGGCCATGGGAGACAACTCAACCAACACGATTCCATTCCTTTTTTGTTTTCAAACCAGTTCTTATATACTTAACTTCTTAAGGGCAGCTTAACCGCTAATTCCGAAAGGGAAAAAACTTTCATGGGGGAAATTTATCAAAAAAATCATGAAAGTAATTCAATGCTCCTTAGGGGTAAGTTATGGCTAATAAAGGGTATTGTGATGGCCCGTTAAGGCTATAAATCGCTGATTCCCGTACGGGAAATTCGTACCTCACGGTGCACCGAGATGCCTAAAAGCAGCCCGCAACCCATCAAAAGCGTCATCATCGAGGTACCCCCGTAAGACACAAGGGGCAGCGGTATGCCCACGACCGGGATCGTCCCCGTCACCATCGCCACGTTGACGAAAACATAAAGAAACAGGCTGGCCGTCAGTCCAAAGGCGGCCAGGCGTCCGAATTGGCTCCGGCAGGACAGCGCTATCATGAAGCCGTAGCCCACAAGCAGAAAATATAGAAGCAAGAGGGCGATCGCGCCGATCAAGCCGAACTCTTCCGCCATCACGACGAAGATGAAGTCCGTATGCTTTTCCGGCAGGAACTGAAGCTGGCTTTGCGTGCCCATGCCGAAACCTTTGCCGAGCAAACCGCCGGAACCCAGCGCAATCTTGGACTGGATAATGTTATATCCGGCGCCCAGAGGATCGCTTTCGGGATTGAGGAACGTGATCAGCCGCGCTTTTTGATAGTCGTGAAGGTGGTTCCATGCGTAAGGCGCCGCAATCGCGACAATTACCAGAATAAGCGCGAACTTCCACCACCTGACGCCCGCGACAAAGAAAAGGGCCGCGCTGGCCAGCAGAAGGAGGGCCGCCGTACCCAGATTGGGCTGGAGTAGCACAAGGCCGACCGGCGCCAATACCATGACGATCGGCGGCAAGAGCATCATGGGACGCCCGATTTCATCGAGGCCGAGCGAATGGAAATACTTCGCAAGCCCAAGCACCAGCGCGATCTTCATGAGTTCGGACGGCTGGATGACGAACAGGCCAAGGTTGATCCATCGCTGCGCCCCCATGCCCGTGTGGCCCATGATTTCAACCGCGATCAAAAGAACCAGGATGAGGCCGTAAAGCGGATACGCCGCGCGCAGCCAAAAGCGTATATCGACAAGCGCCAGCGCGAGCATCAAAAACAATCCCGGCAGAAAACGCAAAAGCTGGGGGGCCGCCCATGGGGTCCAGCTTTGGCCGCCTGCGGAATACTGCATGGCCACGCCTATGCTACCGATAACCGCGACCATAAGAACAAAGCCCCAGTTCATAAGACGGAGCTTGTCGACAAAGCCCAGATGATCGGAGGTGGAAAGGCGTGTCATGATAGGGGAGCAAGGTTCAGGGGGCGTATTGCGCGCATTATAGCCCTTCCAAGGTTGGGAAAGTCATCCATAAAATCGTCAAATCGGCCTTGTTTCTTCAGGCCTGCTTGGACGAACGGAAACGTATTTAAAAGGGATTATGCCTGTTAAGACAAGAAGTTTTGCCATGCTTCGGCGCGGGAAGGCCATCGGTAGTTTGCGAGGAAGTGCGCGCGCTGGCGGGATTGCCGTTCTTCGACGGCTTCCGGCCTTTCGCGCAGCTCCTTGAGAAACCCGGCCAGCGCCATGGCGAACAGATCGTGCGGGATGGGCGTGTCGAAACGAAGAGGCTCGTCCCTGTTTTCGACAGGAATGTGTGTGGCGAAGCCGGAGCCCGTTTCGGTCAACGCGCCGCGATCGGTCGTGAGGCCGATAAGACCCGCCGCGAGGGCTTCCAGAAGGACGATGCACGACGTTTCCGGCCATGGGTTGGGGGATAAAAGAATGCTGGCTTTTTTCATGCGTTCGGCAAGCCGGGGCTGTGGGACTTTTCCTATATGCGCGACGTTGGGTTGCTGGCGTAGCCAGTCGAAATAAGCGGCGGCGTTTTGCGGATCGCTCTGGAGTTCCGTTTCGCAGTAGATTTCCATCGTAAAATTTGGGTCGATCTCGCGAAGCTTCAGGAGGATCGGAGGAATGTGAAAGGCGCCGCGCACGAAATCGCCCGCGTAGACGATGAGCGGCGGCTTGTCCTTGGCGGAAAGGATAGGTTCTCCGGGCGCGTAAAGCGTCGCATAGCGCGGGTTCATGGCGTTGCGTATGACCGTGCGCCTCCAATGAGGCAGTGAAGCGGCTTCGTTCACGCGCGCTTGCCAGTCGCTCACGAAAACGATGTTGTCGAAGGCGGGCAGCGGCGTGACAAGTTTTCCCTCGAATTGGCTTTCGTGCATCCACGCCGTCAGCTTCGCGTTCGTATTTTGGCGCACGGCTTCAACCATCGGCGGAAGCCAGCGGCCCGGAAATATAAAATCCGTATAGGATGGGTCCTTCATCGCCTCGCGCAGGGCGGCGACGGGATAAGCCGGGATTCCATGCGCCTCATGCGGCGTTCCGATCGTGTTGAAGAGCGCGACCTCGACGCCATTTTTCTTCAGCTCGCGCGCGAGAAAACACAGGGCCGACGTCGTGCCGCCCAGCGGCGCGTCAAGGTCAGGCCTGTCCGCGCCGTAGCCGTAGACGATGTCGACAAACGCGATTTTCATGGAAATGTTCTCAAAGGGCCGAATCCCGCAGAAGAATTGCAGGCGCCCGGACTATTATCAAGGCCGCCTTCGGGAAAGAGCATTACGAATGGAGATGGATAGCATGCGGTCGAAGCCTTTGGCTGCAGGCAAAAATATGATCGTATAAGTGCTTGTATCATAATAACAAACAGTCCTCATGGCGGGCTTGCCAGCCCCGGTTTACCCCTCTAGATTGCATCTGTCCGTTGTATTGGAACCTGAAAGGATGAGGCTCTCATGAAAGCTGCCGTCGTTGTTTTTCCGGGTTCGAACTGCGATCGCGATACGGCGGTCGCTTTAGAGCATGCGCTGGGCAAAAAGCCTCATATGATCTGGCATGCCGATACCGAACTGCCGAAACTTGATTTGATCGTATTGCCGGGCGGTTTTTCCTATGGCGATTACTTGCGCACCGGCGCTATGGCCGCCCATTCGCCCGTCATGCGCGAAGTGGTGGCGCAGGCGAAGAAGGGTGTGTATGTCCTCGGCATTTGCAACGGCTTCCAGATCCTTTGCCAATCCCAGCTTTTGCCGGGCGTGTTGCTGCGCAACGAGAGCCTCAAGTTTATTTGCAAGCCCGTGACGATGCGCGTGGAGAGCAACGACAATCACTTTTTGCGCAAGTACGAAGCCGGGCAAGAAATCACGATGCCCATCGCCCATGGCGAAGGCAATTATTTCGCCGAAAAAGAAACGCTGGATCATCTCGAAGGCAACGGCCAGGTTGTGCTGCGTTATCGCGAAAACCCCAACGGCTCGGCGCACGATATCGCAGGGATTATCAACGACAAAGGCAATGTGCTGGGACTTATGCCGCATCCCGAACGCGCGGCGGAATCTTTGCACGGCAGTTCCGACGGCGCGGCGATGTTCAGGAGTTTGGTGGAGGCCCTGCGATGACCAACACAGCGATGGATAAAATCGAGGCGATCGATCCCGAACACGCAAAGATGGTGGCCGAGCACAATATGGCGCCGGATGAATATGCGGTGCTCGTTAACCTCTTGGGACGTCCGCCGACGGAGGCCGAGCTTGGCGTTGCCGCCGCGATGTGGTCGGAGCATTGCTCGTATAAGTCCACGCGCGTATGGCTGAAGAAGCTGCCTACGGAAGGGCCCAAGGTATTGATTGGACCCGGCGAAAACGCGGGCGTTGTGGATATTGGCGATCGTCAGGCTGTGATTTTCAAGATGGAGAGCCACAATCACCCATCCTATATCGAGCCTTATCAGGGCGCAGCGACAGGCGTGGGCGGCATTTTGCGCGATGTGTTCACCATGGGCGCGCGGCCGATTGCGAATCTGAACTCGCTTCGTTTCGGCGAGCCCAAGCATTGGAAAACGCGTTCGCTGGTGGCGGGCGTGGTGGCGGGTATCGGTGGGTATGGCAACTGTATCGGCGTGCCGACGGTCGCGGGCGAAACGACGTTTCATCCAAGTTACAACGGAAATATTCTTGTCAACGCGATGACCGTCGGTCTTGTCGATAGCAGCCGGATTTTTACGTCCAAAGCGGCAGGCGTCGGCAATCCGGTCGTTTACGTCGGATCCAAAACCGGGCGCGACGGAATCAAGGGCGCAACGATGGCTTCCGGCGAGTTCGATGCGAATACGGACGCTAAAAGACCAACCGTGCAAGTGGGGGATCCGTTTACGGAAAAGCTCGTGCTTGAGGCGTGCCTTGAGCTTATGGCCACGGATGCCATCGTTTCCATTCAGGATATGGGCGCGGCGGGGTTGACGTCTTCGTCCGTCGAGATGGCGTCGAAGGGCGGGCTGGGGATCGAAATCGATCTGGATAAGGTGCCGCTGCGCGAAACGAAGATGAGTGCTTATGAAATCATGCTTTCCGAAAGCCAGGAACGCATGCTTATGGTGCTCAAGCCGGGGCGCGAATCCGAAGCCGAGAAAATCTTCCGCAAGTGGGAGCTTGATTTTTCCATCATCGGCAAACTGACGGATACGGGCCGTTTGGTTTGCTATCGCAACGGGAAGAAGGAAGTGGATATAGAAGTCGGGCCGCTGGTCGAGAACTCGCCCGTCTATAACCGGCCCTATGAAATACCCGCGCCGCCGCCTGTCGTGGACGCGGCCAAATATCCGTTGCCGAAAGGCGAAACGCTAGCCAGCGTTTTGGAAATGATGCTGAATACACCCGACTTGTGCTCAAAGCGCTGGATATGGGAACAGTATGACCGCCACGTCATGGCGGATTCCGCGCAGGACTCGAGCCACAATGCCGATGCCGCCGTCGTGCGCGCGCACGGAACAAACAAGGGAATTGCCATGACGGTCGATTGCACGCCACGTTACTGTGTGGCCGATCCGGTCATGGGCGGACGGCAAGCCGTAACGGAAAGCTGGCGGAATCTTTGCGCCGTGGGCGCGACGCCGCTTGCGGTTACGGACTGCATGAACTTCGGCAATCCCGAGAAGCCGCCCATTATGGGCCAATTCGTCGGGGCTATTCA
>JAXGVG010000130.1:0-5187 GCA_040773965.1 Alphaproteobacteria bacterium
AAGGCGTTGGGCAGAGCTCCGGCCGATTCCTACGGCTGGACGCAACTATCTTATATGATCTATCTGACGGAAGGCATTTCCGAACGCGCCGCATGGGCTTTTGCGCGGTCGGTTGAGACCAATCCCTTTGAGCCGCGGTTGATGGCGCCGCGCGTCACGATGGCGATAAGGCTTCACGATAAGCTGGACGAAGACACGAAGGCTTCGGTGCCCTCGATGATACGCGAGGCATGGGACGTCGATCCGTACGAAACGGCCATGGCTGCCGTAAAAAACTATTACACGACGCTTGTCGACGATGCTCTGGCCTATGATCCGTCCAAACGGGAGGCGTTTCGAAAATTCGTCAAGGAACAGACGCAAGAGGAATAAAGCGGACGAAACGGGGATTGTTGCCCGCCGTCGCATCGCGGACTTTTTTGTTGCAGCGCAGCAAAAAGGGAAGACTTCCAAATGAATCGCCGGGCAAAGACCAGGACTAACGAATTGATATAGAAGGAAAATTATTTCCTTCTTGTTTACCATAAAAAGATTGTTGTATTTTTGCGCTGCGGTATCGGGCCAAAACGACCTAAGACCGCAACGCTATTTTGGCGTTTCCTCCCTGAACTTGGGCCGCGGCAACCCCGCGGCCTTTTTTCGTTTCTATGCCGAAAATGACGCAAAAACGGGCGGGGAGCCTAAGAAGCCGAAAAAGGCCGCTGAAAGATGCGCCACCGATCTCCGGCGGTGGCTTTTTCTTCGGCGTTGCCTCGAGCCGCCGGGGATGCTACATGGCCTTTTCCAGCCTTCACCGCCAAGCCCCAGGGGCATGGCTTGGCATCCGGAAGGTTTCCTTTACGGGAACGCAGGGAGCAGAGGTTGGGTGCGTAGCTCAGCGGGAGAGCACTACCTTGACATGGTAGGGGTCACAGGTTCAATCCCTGTCGCACCCACCACTACTATCAAAGACTTAGTGGTGGTTTTTTGTAAGCACATTCGCAGTTTTGGGTGGGACGTTGGGTGGGAAAACCTTAACGAGCGCATCTATGTGGCTTCTTCGGGAAGTCTAGCCGTGGGTGTGTCAGCGAAACGTTGCAAGATTTTGTCAACCGCGATCGGTATCTTTGTTGGGAAATCAATTGCAAAAAGCCTTCCCCGTAAAGCTTTTGTCACTCCGTATGTTGAGCACTGATCTTGGTATTCTTTCTCTCCAATCACATTCCTGAGCTCTGCCTCATAATCAGGATTGCTGATTATGATAGTGCAACCCTTTGAGGCAAAGGCCTCGATCTCCGCATTCAGTTCCTTTTCTTTATCGCGTTTTTCTTTGAAGGATTCGCTGTCGCGGTCAAAGAGAACAATTGTTTCAATCCCGAAAGAGAGACAAATAGAAACGTAGTCAGGTAAATTTGATTTGCCCCCAACATCTACAACAGCTATGCCGCGATTATCGAAGTCGATCCCCTTTGCTTTTGCATATTCAGGGATCGCCAAGCGCTCGGTTGCACCTTCTACCAAAACTGTTGTCCGTGCGAAGAACAGTTCATTGCGCGCGGGATCAAGCTCTTTCCGGAATTTATCAATTTTAGTTTGCGGCAGCTGTAACTTGGAACAGTCTACTGTCGTTTCTGTTCCTTTTTTTGACACAAGGCGGACGTTTTTGAATTCGGGGATAGAAATAAAGTATGGAGAGTGAGTGGTCACTATAACTTGATTTGTATCCGATAAGCGCAGAAGCGTGGTTGCGAGAGATTTCTGCATCTGAGGATGCAAAAACATTTCTGGTTCTTCAATCAGCAAGATCGCGCCTTGTTTTTTTGTCTTTTCGAATGCTTGCAAGATGGCAAGCACGATGGCGTTCTGGAATCCGCCGCCAACGTCCTGAGCACTTATTGGAAAAACCTATGCGCACATCCTTTGCTGGAGCATTGTGATAAGTAATTAAATGGCTGCAAGGCGGGAGCGGCGGCAAATCCTTTTTCTCACGCTCTTCGGCTTTCCGTCTGAGTTCAGTCTGTGTCTCAATCAGCGTTTCATAGAGCCGGTCATTGATCGGAACAATGGCGCGTTTTTTATTTGTCTGCTCACGTCCCTCAGGGTTGAGATAAATGAGCCGGTTGACGAACTTAAACGCGTCTTCGCCTTCGGGAAGCACGGCGACGTATTTGTTGCCGAAGACGAAAAACACGGAGGGGCCGACAAAATGCTGGGGAAGCGTCCTGAACTCGACCCACGGCAGATGCACGGGCAGCTGCTGGTTCTCCGTCAGGATGCATTTGATGCCCGTCATTTCTTGAAGTTCTCTGAAACGCTCGAAGCCGCCGTTCGGCGTCTCGCCCAAGGACTGGATCAGCATTTTCTGGGATTTCATGACGGCAAGGACGTCGCTTCGCTTTGTTTTAACGGTTCGGACGATGTCGCGATAGAAAAGCTCGGTGCTGTCCGTTTCCCGCAGGACGGTAATTTCATTGGCTTTGCGGCGAATGCCGTCACCGTCGGTAAACTCCCATCCTTCGGCCTCGATGGCCTGACGAACGACTTCCGCACTGCGCGGCGACAGGTTCCATCAGCGGGCTGTAGGGCATGGGATATATTATCTGCAATCTCCCTTGCGGATTTACCTGCTAGGGATTGGGCAGTAATTCCTGACTCGACGGGGGGTTCTGTCCCAGTTCTCAGCGCATCGAGAACACTATACAAGTTTCCGGCGGTATGGGCCGTTCTTGCCATGCGTTGCGTAGCCGCTGCGGCACCTCCAAGGCCCGTTTTGGCATAGTGCCCTAGCCCTTTTTTCAATGCTTGTTTAGAACCCGATTTGCCAAAATTCCCTAAGCTTGTTCGTGTGGACATAAACCGGCGAGGTTGGGCCATTTGAGGGGATGAGGGCATTGAGACGGACTTGAATTTCTCAGTAGGTTTTTCAGGCGACATAACTCCGCTGTTTTGGCTCCCGCTTCGTGTTCCTTCAAAACCTGGATGATCTGCTCTTCCTTGAACCTCTTCCTCATCGTCTGCTCCTTCCTCAGGGTTGCAGACTCTACCTCATTCCGGAGACATTTTCAGGGGGCAGGTCAGTCTTATCCGCCGCCATGCTTTTACAGGCGTCGCGTAAAAGGGAGAAGGAAGGCGCAAGGTCTAACCCCTTTTCGATGACGTTCCGGGCTTCGGCGCGCTTGCCTTTTTTCATCAAGACCATGGCGCGGCTGTAATAGGCAAGTGGGTAGGCGGGATACGTCTTGATCGCCTTTTCAAAAGCCGTTTCCGCCGCGTCAAGATCGCCCGTTGCCGCCTTAAGCCGTCCGTATTCATACACAAGCGAAGCGTCGTTCGGGTAAAGAAGCATGCCTTTGTTCAAAGCGCTTTCCGCCTCGTCCTGGCGCCCAAGCCGTTCCAGCGCAAAAGCCCCGTATTTATAGACGGAAGCGCCCGCGGTCCGGGGTTCGATCGATGTCGCTTTACGAAAAGCTTCAAGGGCTTCGGCGTATTGCTCATTCTCAACGTAAATCTTGCTCAACATACTCCAGTTGTAAGACTCAAGATTTTCAGCCGGTCCCGGCCAGAAGCTAAGGCCAAGCGAAGCGAAAGCCAAAATTGCGGCGAAGACGAACCGCACCGGAGGCGGTTCGCGCAAAAGCTTCCATGCGCCAACGACGCCTGCTCCGGCAAGCGGCAATAGAAAGACCAGAAGCGGAAGTCGGTAACGGTCCGTCACATAAAAGAAGAGAAGCGAAAGGGCATAAAAACCCCCAAAAAGAAGGAGAGAAACAACGGTTTTTCGGCCAACGGCGGCGAAGGCAAAAACGCCGAAAGGCGCGAAAAAGGCCACGATCCAAAAACCCGGCAGGGGCGCGCTTAAAAGGGTGGGAAAGTTTTCTTCGACGAAAGTCTTGTCGTAAAGATCGAAACCCGGCCCGCTGCGCCAAAGCGCGCCGAGCTTGTTGAGAATAAGCCCGAACTCATGCGAAGGATCCGTTCCGATGGCCTCGAAAGCCTTGCCGCGCCAATAGCGGGAAACTTCCGAAGGAAGAAGAGATCGCCCCAGCGCCTCCGCCGCGATCCGCGCCGCGTTGTCTTCCTCCGAAGCCGGGCCGTTGGCGATGTTCTCCGGAAAAACATACGTTACGCCGTTGGCCTGCTCGAAATGGCCGAGATAGAAATTGAAACCGTCCGCGTAATTGACCGGCACGAAATCCCGGCTGGCGATGGCGTTATGAATCGTGACGGGAACGATGGGGGCAAGAAAGGCCGCAAGAAACAACGCGCTGTATTTAAGCCCCGTTTTCCTGTCAGACGCCCGGCGCAGAGCCGGGAAAAGAATCAAGACGAGAAAACCCGGGGCCAGAAACAAGGCGTTGCCGCGAACGAGCGCGGCGAGCCCAAGACAAACCCCCGCCCCGAAGTACGCGCCTGCCTTTTTCCTGTCCAGCGCCTTAAAAGCGCACCATATAAAAGCCGAAAGCAAAAACAGTCCCAGCGATTCCTTCATCACCGGCGCCGTGTAAAATATCATCTTGTCGTTGAAAGCGCCGAAAAGGCCCGTGGCCAGCGCGGCAACAGGCCCGAACGAGCCAAAAGCCACAAGGCTTAAAATCGCGCACGTCCCGGCGTCGAGCACCGCGTTAATAACGGAGGCCAGAAAAAGCCCGGAGCCGAAAAGCGCATAAACTGCGCCCAACACATAGGGGTAAAGAGGCGAAAGATAGAAAGCTCCGGCCTGAAGAAGTTGTCCATGGGCTACCGCTTGCGCCAGCCTGAAATTATCCGCCGCGTCCATAAGCGGGGTCAAACCGTAGGGAGTCGCGTTCCATTGAAACGCGAAAATCAAACGAACGGCGAAAGCGACAAGAAAAACCAGAGCCGCCACGGCAGGGGATGAGGAAAGGTTCAGGCGCATGAAAACGCAACCGGGCCCTTCGCCTTGCTTAAAGATCCGGGAACGGGAGTCGGCAAAAACGTTTCATGCTTTTGCGCGTCATCGCCGACGCAAAAGCGAAGGCTATCCGCAAAATCCCGTTCCTTGCCGTTGGACAATTTCATCGCCTCAAACACGGTTGTTATCAGGATGCACACTACCCTACACCCCTGTGCTTTGATTTAAAACGTAATTTTGGCGGAGCGAACAAGGACAGAAGCAAAAGGTTCAGGCCACGGAGGAAGACGGATCGAGCGGCGTAGCCGTGGTTTTTTTTCGCGTTGGATTTTTGC